>JAYGEH010000055.1:0-3903 GCA_046582475.1 Rhodospirillales bacterium | reverse complement strand
CCCCGTCGGAGTTCAGTTGATCGGCCGCAAAGGCGATGACAACCGCGTCCTTCGCATCGCCAAGTGGCTAGATGCGCGACGCGAGCGTGATCCCTCATAGCGTATACGCCGCGCACTCGGCCATAAGGTCGAGACCAATCCCAGGTGCTGTCAGACGAATGCGAACTAGTCTCTGTGTGGCATGAATGTGGTGATATTATGCAGCACAAAGTTGACGCCACTCGGAGATTCCGATCACCGAGCTCACGCCTTCGCCCGATTTCGAAAAGGGCATCGCGACGGTCGGCGGTTATGGCGAGAAGGTGGAGGACCCGGAAAAGTTGATCCCGGCGCTGGAGCGCGGCCTCAAACATGTGGCCGACGGCGATCCAGTATTGCTCAACGTGATCACCCAATCGGCCAGGGGGTAATTATCCGGTAGTCAACTTGGCCACCTCGGCCTCGATCGCCGTGCCCTTGAAGAATTCGGGATTGCCCATGGTGAAGAACGAGGCCGGGTTTTCGAACATGAAGGCCCGGAAATCGTCTTCGTTCATAATACCGTCCTCGACCAGACGATAGGCGTCGGGCACACAGTCGTTCATATCCATCACGTCCCAGTGGCCGATGTCGGAGCCGAACATGGCCTTCAATTTGGCGCCCCCGTGGTTGAGAGTTGTATCGAAGGCGACCCCGTTCATGCGATCGTCGGCCTCGCAACCGAAATAGAACGGCGCGACGAACAAACCGGCGATGTCGTCCGGACTTTCAATCTGAAGCGCCTTGAATTCATCCATTTCTATCGCTTCGGAAAGGATGCCGCCCATACCGGGGCGCTTGGGCTGCCCGCAAACCGCTTCGGGCGTAATGATGTCGCCCCCATATTGGCGCGCCATTTCGGCCATCAGTTCCAGATCCAACTGTCCCGGGTCCAGATTGGCGTGCAGGACGTCGATATTGCGCTTTTCCCAATGTTCGAAAATGTCGTTGTAAAGTTGCGCCGCCCAGCCGACGCCGCCCTCAAGGAATGCAAAGTTAAGCCCAGGAAAGCGCCGCGTGACCCCGTCCATGAACAGGCAGCGGGCGAAATAATCGCCGCTTTCGGCGAAGCAGCCGAGATGATTAAACACGTAGTTGGTCGGTGACGAGCGCCGCCCCATGCCACCCCTATCACCGGTGTGACAGGCGACAGCGACGCCCATATCCAGACATTTCTGCCAGACCGGATCGTAATCGTGCAATGCGTCCAAGGCGACCGGATAGATTTTTTCCATGGCGTCCGCTAGTTCCGGCGCTTCAGCGGCCAGATCGGGCGGCGCGATGCGTATCTCGGTGCCGAAGGTGGCCGCCTTGAGACCCAGTTCGCCGACCGCATAATCCAGCTCGTTGATGGCTTCCTCAGGCGAATACATGGGGATGCCGGCGGACGGGGTGAGCCGGTCTGTAACGTCGGAAAATATATCGGCCAGCATGGTGTTCAGCGCCCGGTGGCCGGCCTGGCGCATTTCGTCGTTGCGCACATGCATCAGGCGCAACAGTTCGGTCGAATACATGACGCCGTAGTCGATGCCGGCATTGCTAAGCCGTTCCGCATAGAGCTTCGGCAGCATGGCCGTCACCCTATCCAAGGTGTGCGGCCCCGACGGCATGCCCCAAAACACGCCGCGCACCTTTTCAAAGCCGGGACGGCGCACGGTTTCATTATAGCGTGCCGCCACCTCCGGCCCGGCCACCTGTTTGACGTAATCGAGGATGGTCGCCGGCGCCTCCACCAGATGGCCGTCGCCATCGATGACCGGATGACCGATGGCTTTTCGAATTTCCGCCGCCCGCGAAGCATTGCCGATTTTGGCGTCCACGTTGCCCTCCCGTTATCGGATGGTATTTGCTGGCGTCACTATAACTGGAATGCCGGACTTCGCCGAATTTTATATTAAGGGAGACAAGTTCGATGCGCTCCTGTTCGGCGCGATTTAGCTCGGGCCAGGGCACCAACAACGACCTGGGTAATTTCGTCCTGAACCTCGAATATGTCCTCAAGCTCTCTATCGTAACGTTCCGCCCAGATATGATTGCCGCCATCGCCGTCTGGAAAGGATTTTGAGGCAATGCCCGTGGGGGCCGATGGGGATACGTTGCCGGCGTATGGGATAGATTTATCTACAGGTACTATTTGGAAAAGGACGAAGAATACAAATGGCTCGCTTCATGTTTTAGAAAATACCAAGGCACTAAGAAGATAAATCCGGTTAATGCTGCCCCAGAGATAGCTCTTAGCATTAAAATTAGCGGCGACAAAATGCGCCCAGCATCAGAATTCATACTCGCTCATATTCGTGTTGCCTGCGTTTTGGGGGTATCGGATTAATAGGCAACATAGAATCTCGGCGAAGCATGTGGAAAACCATGCGGATACCCGACGACATCGGCGGCGAGGATAGCCGCCAGGCGACGTTGAATGTGTTCTCCGGCCATGGGATGGGTCTGTCTTGCCTAAATTCAGCGGCTTGGCATCACTGCATCAACGCGTATTTTTTTTCGTAATGCAGATAGATGCCGTCGAAATAAAACCAGCGCAACGCCGCGCCCTCGCGCGCGTAATGAATGCAGATGTCCTGTTCCTCCCGGTTCGTGCAATGTCTTTCCAGCACTTCGAATGCGCGATCGCCATGTTCAATATCGACTTCCGAATGCAGCCAGAAATGCTCGATTTCATCTTCGGGGAATTGGTATTTCTCGCGCAGCGCCGGCAGCACCTTGGAATAAAGCCTCGGCGATTGGGTTTCGCTGGCGATATTGCTGCACGCGATGCCCGCGTACCAGGGTTGTTCCCTGGCGACCTGAATCTGCCAATTGGCCCAGAGCCGCGTCGTCGGCAGACCGCGCCCGGATTTGACTTTTTCCACATCGGCCCCGTTGGCGGCGGCAAAACGCAGCACGATCTCCATATGGGGGTTGTCCGGGTCTTCCTCTTCGTTGAAATTGTCCATCATCGCGGCGACCACGTCGTCGGGCGCCTTGGCGCAGATATTGAATATCGAAGGACGCAGCAAGGTGCTGATCCAGTGCCAATGCTCAATCCCCCAGCCCATCATTGCATCGCGCCCCAATTCCCCCTGGGCCCAGGCCTCGGTCATCGGATGATTGGCGCAGTGCCGTTCGTTTATCGCGTCTTCCAGTGCGCGGCGGAAGGTGCTTTTGCTGGCCATGAAGTTTCTCCCTGGTGATAGCTTATTCCGAGAGCAACGGCGCGGGGGAAACGGCGTTTCCGCCTATGCGCCCGCCGTCTTGCCCAATGCCCTTATTTCTCACTATTTTATTGTCCATTCGATACCTCCGAAACGTCATTCGACCTCACCCATCGACTTATGGTGTCGGACTATGATTTTTAATATCTTTTAATATCATGGTACACTGTCACGGAACACATAACACGGAACGCGACACCAGGCCCTATGCCGTTACCACTTGCGGAATTTTATGGCGTGAAATCCCCAAGCGGGCAACGGGCCAGTCACCAACGGTTACCGCCGAGGCTGTGCTGCGCCCAGGAGCCGCCCTGCTCGGCGAGTGGTCGCCAGTGCTTCAGCGCCGTTACGTAGTCCTTTTGGTTATATGCATTAACGCCAGCCTTGAGGTCAGGCTTAAAGCTCTGCGCTGCGACGGGCTGCGCGATCGCCAAGGCGAGGACCAGCATGGTTATGGCAGCCAAGCATCTCATGGCTTGATCATAGGCCAAGAATGGTGGGATCACCAAGGTGCTGGCGCTAGTCGTCGCTATATTCGGGACACTTCGCTGGCTTCTTTAGGCAGAGCTTGGATAGCTTCTGACCCAGCTTACGCTCTGAGGCGTTG
Organism: Rhodospirillales bacterium; assembly: GCA_046582475.1. Taxonomy (GTDB): domain Bacteria; phylum Pseudomonadota; class Alphaproteobacteria; order Rhodospirillales; family UBA2165. The sequence goes on along the minus strand of JAYGEH010000055.1, from coordinate 69 downwards.
AGCTTATACCAACTTGCAAAAAGATTGACTCGTTAGTGTTCTGTTAGCTTGGCCGTGATTCAACATGGG
>JAYGEH010000034.1:0-1745 GCA_046582475.1 Rhodospirillales bacterium | reverse complement strand
ATATCCCCGCAATCTCCCTTTTCATACCGTCTCTTTTAGCTGATTAGAGGCAGCGGTGTCGGATGTGAATGCGAAGGATAATGATGGTGATACACCGCTAGATTGGGCCATCCGTTTAAAACAAACCGAAACCGCTGACCTCATCCGCAAACACGGCGGCAAGACGCAAGAGGAATTGAAAGCTGATCTGAAATGAAACACCTCCTACTCACAACAATCGCAGCCGTGCTGTTGGTGGGGAGTAGCAAGCGCGATGGCGGCAAGGATTGATTGCGCCGTGCAGGATGTCCCTTATGAGCAATTGCGACGACGACTGCTGGCTCAGTCCCAAGTGCTCGATATACTTCCACCTGATTGATTTCCAGGAGAAGATTTTTGCTGCAAGAGTCGTTTTAATAAATAATAAATCAATTCAGACGGGTGGTCTTCGGGCACCGCTGATTTCCAACCCTAGCCACAAAGAAACATGAGATTTAATTTATACATGCTCTTAGCCCTTTTCCTCGCAGGTTGCGCCACAGTAAAAAGCTCTCGATCCGGAGCTGTTGAAGTTCCCGACACCTGGCCTGAAGGGCAATGGAAACGCCACACGATTGATGATTCCTCATTCGGGCCGGACGGGACTCGCCTTGCGGATATCAATGGCGACGGTTTGCTCGACATCACTACCCCCTGGGAACAAGGCGGTGTCGTGCGCGTCTATATCAACCCCGGCAAAGAGAAGGTAAAAGACTACTGGCCTGCAGTAACCGTTGGCGAGGTAGGCGATCCTGAGGATTCATTTTTTATCGACCTGGATGGTGACGGGAATCTCGATGTCGTGAGTTCCTGCGAAGGGAAGACGCGTTCGATGTTCGTCCACTGGTGCCCTACCGATCGCAACAAACTACTCGATCCTTCGGCGTGGACCACAACGCAAATTCCCTTTAAGTCGGAGGCCGTTGGCTGGATGTACGCATTTGCAATGCAGGTCGATGGGAAAGCGGGGATCGACATAGTCGCTGGATCTAAAAAACAGAACGCTGCTCTGGGTTGGTTCGAAGTGCCGGAGAATGCACGCGACATGAAGAGCTGGCGTTGGCACCCGCTCCTCCCCGGCGGATGGTTCATGACCTTAAGGCCAAGCGATATTGATAAGGATGGAGACCTCGACATTCTTGCTACCGATCGTAAGGGCTCAGGGCGAGGCGCGCTTTGGCTAGAAAACCCCGGTGCCGCCCAAGCTAGCTCGGGTGTCTGGAAAGAACACCGCATCGGCGCTGTCAACGAGTATGAAGCACTGCACAACACTATTGTAGACCTCGATAAGGATGGATTGGAAGACGTCATTGTTGCGGTGAAAGGCGGCTCCATTCGCTACCACCGGCGCGTTTCTCAATCACCACTCAAATGGGAAACCCATATGATTGAAATACCACCCGGTGCTGCTGGAGCTAAGGCACTTCAAGTAGCCGACATCAATCTCGATGGGCAAGTGGATCTTGTGGTCGTCTGCGAACATGCGACCGATGGAAAAATCGGCACCTTTTGGTTATCCTACAAACAAGAACCAAGCGAGTCGCACTGGACAGCGACCTCTATCAGTGGACCGGAAGGATTCATCAATGACCTCGTTGAATTAATAGACCTTGATCACGACGGCGACCTCGATGTGCTCACTGTCGAAGAAAAAGGGCCATACCTTGCAAAAGGTTATAAGGGCAAAGAACTCGGCGTAATCTGGTATGAAAACCCAGCCCATTAAA
>JAYGEH010000009.1:0-3306 GCA_046582475.1 Rhodospirillales bacterium | reverse complement strand
CCTCGCAAAGCCTGGCCTGCCTGCGCGACCTGGACCTGGTTTCTGACCTGGTCAACCTGGATGGCGGCGCCATTGCCCTCGGCCATCCGCTGGGCGCCACCGGCGCGCGCATCACTGGCAAGGTGGCGGCCTTGCTCGTCCGCGAAGGCGGCACCTATGCGCTTTCGACCCAGTGCATCGGCGGCGGTCAGGGAATCGCCACGGTCCTTGAGGCGACGAAGTGACCGAGATCAAAAAAGCCGCCGTTTTCGGCGCCGGCGTCATGGGCGCCGGAATTGCCGCCCAAATCGCCAACGCCGGCGCGCCGGTGGTGCTGCTCGATATCGCCGCCGAGGACGGCGGCAACCGTAGCGCCATTGCCGAAGGCTCGGTGGAAAAGCTGCTCAAAACCGACCCGGCGCCGTTGATGCACAAACTGGGCGCCCGTTTAATCACCACCGGCAACATCGACGATGACATGGGCCTGATTGCTGATTGCGACTGGATCGTCGAGGCGATCATCGAACGCGTCGATCTCAAACAGGGCCTTTACAAAAAAATCCAAGCCACCCGCAAGCCGGGCTCGATCGTTTCCTCCAATACCTCAACCATTCCCCTGGCCCGGTTGACCGAAGGCATGGCGAAAGATTTCCAATCCGACTTCCTGATTACCCATTTCTTCAACCCACCAAGGTATCTCAGGCTGTTGGAGGTGGTGGCGGGCGAACGCACCCGCGCCCACGCCGTCGAGACCGTAACCCGGTTCGCCGATTTCAGGCTCGGCAAGACTATCGTTCCGTGCAAGGATACGCCGGGCTTCATCGCCAACCGCATCGGTATCTATTGGCTTCAATGCGGCGTCGTCAGGGCCATGGACGAAGATTTGACCATCGAGGAGGCGGACGCCGTCGTCGGCAGGCCCATGGGCATCCCCAAGACCGGAGTGTTCGGGTTGCTCGACATGGTCGGCCTCGACCTGATGCCGCACGTGCTCGGCGGCATGGCCGAGGCGCTGCCCGAACAGGACCCCTTCCATGAGGTCTTCCGCGAACCCGAACTGATCAAACGGATGATCGGCGACGGCTATACGGGCCGCAAGGGCAAGGGCGGCTTTTACCGGCTCAAGCCGGACGCCGAGGAAAAGATCAAGGAGGCGATCGACCTTGAAACCGGCGAATACCACACGGCCCAAAAACCAAAATTGAAAAGCGTCGCCAAGGCCAGGAAAAGCGGCCTCAAGGCGATGATGGAGCTGGGCGACCAGACTGCCAATTATGCCTGGTGGGTGCTGTCCCGCACCCTGAGCTACGCGGCCCGGTTGGTGCCGGAAATTTCCGATGACATCGTCGGTGTCGATGACGCCATGCGCCTTGGCTACAACTGGAAATTCGGCCCGTTCGAGCTCATCGACCAATTGGGAACCGGTTGGTTCGCCGAACGTCTGAGGACCGACGGCTTGCCGGTGCCGAAGCTGTTGGAAATGGCTAACGGGCGGCCCTTTTACCGCACCGAAAACGGCCACCTTCAATTCCTTGGCACCGAGGGCAACTACCATAACGTCGTCCGCCCCAACGGCGTGCTGTTGCTGGCCGATATTAAACGCCGCCAAAAGCCGCTAGCGAAAAACCGATCCGCCAGCCTGTGGGATATCGACGACGGCGTGTTGTGTCTGGAATTCCACAGCAAGATGAATTCCATCAACCCGTTTATCCTGTCGATGATCGAAAAGGCCATCGACCTGGTGCCAGAGGGATATCGGGGGCTGGTGATCTACAACGAAGCCTCCAACTTCTCCGTCGGCGCCAACATCGGCATCCTGCTGGTTGCCATGAAACTCCGGGCATGGTTTGCCGTCCGCTATCTGGTCGGTCAAGGACAGAACGTCTACAAGGCCCTCAAATATGCGCCGTTCCCGGTGGTCGGGGCGCCTTCCGGCATGGCGCTGGGCGGCGGTTGCGAAATTCTCCTTCATTGCGACGCCGTGCAGGCCCACGCCGAGACCTACACCGGCCTCGTCGAGGTCGGCGTCGGCATCGTCCCCGGATGGGGCGGGTGCAAGGAAATGCTGCTCCGGTGGTCCAACAACCCCGACCGGCGGGGTGGGCCGATGCCGCCGGTAATCAAGGTATTCGAGACCATCGGCATGGCGGCGGTGGCGAAATCGGCGGCCGAAGCGCGAGACCTTTTGATCCTGCGCCCCGAAGACGGAATCACCATGAACCGCGACCGCCTGCTGGCCGACGCCAAGGCCAAGGTCCTGGCCCTGGCCGAGGGTTACGGCGTCCCCGAGGCGCAGGAAATTTCGTTGCCGGGCAAAACCGCCCTGGCGGCGATGTCGATGGCAGTTGACGGGTTCCGCCTCAGCGGCAAGGCCACCCCCCACGACGTGACTGTAGGCAAGGCCCTGGCCGGGGCGTTGAGCGGCGGCGACACGGACATCACCGAGACACTCGGCGAGGACGACCTGCTGGATCTGGAACTGGACGCTTTCGTCGCCTTGTCTCGGAACCCAGCCAGCATTGCCCGCGTTTCGCATATGCTGAAGACCGGTAAACCCTTGCGCAATTGAGAGGACCAAAACTATGACTACCGCTTTGCTTGTATTGGCCGGGCTCGGTTTCGTGGCCCTTCTTTATGTCGGACGCGGCTATTGGGCCTGGGTTTCGGCGTTGGGCCTGGTGCTGGCGGCGGGGTGGCAGGCGGGTGTTCAGTTGCCAACGGCCTTCATGACCACGGTTGGTGTAGCGGTGATTGCGGCTTTGGTTTTCGGCGTTCCCGCCCTCCGTCGGCCCTTAATCTCGGCTCCGGTGATGGGCCTTGTCCGTCCCTTCCTTCCTTCCATAGGCGATACCGAGCGCATTGCTCTCGAGGCGGGCACCGTATGGTGGGATGGCGATCTGTTTTCCGGCGATCCCGACTGGCGGAAGCTCTTGGACTTCACTCCGCAGGCCCTGTCGGAATGCGAGCGGGCCTTCCTCGACGGGCCGACGGAGGAACTGTGCCGAATGGTCGATGATTGGCGGATTAACCAAGACCGCGACCTATCACCGGAGGTTTGGGACTTTCTCAAGCGCGAGCGCTTCTTCGGCATGATTGTTCCGGATGAATACGGCGGCCTGGGTTTCTCGGCCATCGGCCATTCCGCCGTCATCGTCAAGATTTCAAGCCGCAGCGTTACCACCGCCGTCACGGTGATGGTGCCCAACTCCTTAGGACCAGCGGAGCTGCTTCTCCATTACGGCACCGATGAGCAGAAAAAATATTATCTGCCGCGTCTGGCGCGGGGCGAAGAGGTTCCCTGCTTCGCCCTGACCGAGCCCCACGCCG
>JAYGEH010000564.1:0-6499 GCA_046582475.1 Rhodospirillales bacterium | reverse complement strand
AATCCTCGATGACGAACTCGTTTTGCCCCTGATGGCGGGGACGCGCCGAGATTTTAACAAATCCCAGTGCCCTCAGCTCACGACCCACGGTCGACCCATCAAGCGTGATGCGAAACTCTTCGAATATCCATTGGGCAAGGTCCTTCCGACGCCAGCGCACCACACCGTGGATTGCAGGGATCGGACCGTCCTCAACAATCCGCGCAAGCGCCCGGCGGTGTTCGTTATTGAGCTTGGACGGCTGGCCCCAAGCCTTGCCATCAATCAGACCATCTGGGCCTTTGCCATTGAACCGGAGGACCCAATCGCGGACCACCTGAAGTCCAACATCGCCGATCCGGGCCGCGTCACTACGTTTACCACCATCGTAAATCTCGGCCAGCGCTAAAAGCCGGCGGCTCTGTCCCGCATCCTTCGAACCCTTGGCAAATCGCCGCAAAATGGATCCATCAAAATCATCTCGCAAAGCAACAGATCTTCCCATGACGAACCTCCAAATCGTTCGCCACATTGATTCATACTTATTTCCGTTTGGGAATCCCTTAAATGAGTCTCATTCAATGCCCGCTGGTATAACGCCGCGATCCGCACCTTCAATAAAACGTTTCATCACAAAACCCCGCCAACGTCATTGCGAGATTCTAACAGACAGTATCCTGACAAAACATTTGTACACAGTCTGGACCCAAATCTTAGACGTATCCGCCGGTCAGTTTGCCTCGTGCCCCACATTCCTTAGAATAGCGGACAAACAAGTTTATTCCGGTTTAAACGCGGAGGTCGTCATGACGGCATATTTGCTAGTTGATCTAGACGTGCATGATCCAGAAGGTTTTGAGAAGTATAAATCCGAAGTTCCCGCGCTGATCGCCAAACACGGCGGTGAGTATATTATTCGCGGAGGAGACTTCGAGGTGATCGAGGGCGACTGGCAGCCTAATAGATTGGTATTCTTCCGATTTCCCGACCGGCAAGCCATCCGGGATTTTTTCGGCGATCCTGAATACGCGGAATTGAAAGCGCTGCGCCACAAGACGGCAAAATCCAATATTGTGGCTATCGACGGAATCGATTGAGACCCTCTATTTCGGGACAGTATGCTTAATTTTCGTTATATTATTTCAATAATTTAGTATACTGTCCCGAAATAGCGCAATCCGCATCGTGCGCCTTGCCGCCGGAAACGACAATCCCACCGGTGAGACCGGTGAAAACTGCCCGGCACCCCCTGCACGGTTCGTTAAACGTTCTAAATAAGTATCTGATGCAAAACCGGTGAATTACGGCAAAAAGCGTAAGGAACCGTAAGAAACCATCATAACCGAAAGGGGGGTGCCAACAAATGTCGCAACTAAATTCGCGCGGGCTGGGGATGGCATGGTTGGCCATGTGGGCGTCAATCTTGGCACCTGTTCAACTCGGATGCACCTTGACCTCTTCTCAGCCGTGCTTGGTTAAATTCCGGTATGAGCCGTTAGGAACCGTTAGGAACCGTTAGGAACCGTTAGGAACCGTCAGGAATAGTGATGAATCGGTATACTCGATTTCGGCGAAATATGTCGCAGGCGTGTGTCCTATTCGGGGGCGGCATACCACGGATAGTATGGTGGGGGCGGTGTGACCGGCGGGCGGGTCTCAATGGTTCCCTATGCAATTCTCCGGTCCACGACGCCTTGTAATGGCCGGTCCAGCGGGTTAGAGCAGCCAGCCATGCAAAGTTTCCAATTCATAAAACGCCACGGGCTCTGGACCGACGACCAGGCCCGCCAGGCCGGGGAATTGAAACGCCGCGCCGAAGCCGGGGATTTGACCCTGATCCGCGTCGCCTGGCCCGATCCGCACGGCGCCATCCGCGCCAAATCGGTCACCGTGGCGGCATTCAATGATGTGCTCGAAAACGGCTACAACATCAATATCGCCACCTCGACCCTGGATGGTTCCGGCGCCAGGGTGTTCCAATCCTTCACCGCCGGCGGCGGCATGGGCCTTGCGGAAATGACCGGCTCTCCCAGCCTGACGGCGGTTCCCGATCCGGGCACCTTCCGGGTGCTGCCCTGGGCGCCCGATATCGGCTGGGTGCTGTGCGATCAGTATTTCCACGATGGCCGCCCGTTCCACTTCGCCACCCGGCATCTCCTAAAGCAGCAGTTGCAGCGCCTCGAGGAACGCGGCCTCGGCCATGTGGTGGGGCTGGAATCGGAATGGTACCTGTCGCGCATCGTGCAGGAGCATCTGGGCCCGGAAAATATCGGCGTGCCCGGCCTCTTGGGGCGGCCCATCGCCACGGCGCCGGTGGAGCGCGGCTATTCCTATCATTCGGAAACCAACCTGGACATCATGCAGCCGGTCTTGAGCGAGCTGACCAGCGCCTATCTGGCGCTGGGCCTGCCGTTGCGTTCCATGGAAAACGAATGGGGACCGGGCCAGGTGGAATGTACCTTCACCGCCGACGACGCGCTGCAAGCGGCCGACAATTACGCCCTGTTCCGCACCGCGACCCGGCAAATCTGCCGCCGCATGGGCTATTTCGCCACCTTCATGTGCCGCCCCGGAATCCATGGCCATTACTCCAGCGGCTGGCATCTGCACCAATCGGTCAAGGACAAGGCGGGCGAAAACCAATTGATCCCCGGCGAAAATGACGGCCACCTGTCGCCGCTGGGGCAGAATTTCCTGGCCGGGCTTCTCGATCATGCGGTCGAGGGGACCATATTCGGAACGCCCACGGTCAATGGGTTCCGCCGCTTCCAGCCCAATTCCCTGGCGCCCGACCGGGCCAGCTGGGGCTACGATCACCGGGGCACCATGATGCGCGTCCTGGGCGGGCCGGAAGATCCGACCACGCGCATCGAAAACCGCGCCGGCGAGCCGGCGGCCAACCCCTATTTGTTTATCGCCGCGCAGATCGCCGCCGGCCTTGACGGGCTGGAGCGCAATTTACCGCTGTGGCCGGCGGACGACGATTCATACACTGCCGACCGGCCGCTGCTGCCGCAAAATTTGGGCGCGGCGCTGACGGCGCTCGATCAAAGCCGCCTGTACCGGAAGCAGTTCGGGCATCTGTTCGTGGATTACTACCTGGCGTTCAAGGGCGTCGAGCTGGGCCGCTTCGAGGCCCATTGCGAGGAAAACGGCATTGACGCCGGCGGCGACGACGTGACCCAATGGGAACAGAACGAATATTACGATTTCTTTTAGCCTGGCCACCGGCTGAGGAGAATTTGGATGATCAAAATCGATAAAATGTCATCGGGTGCCGGCACCATGGATGCCGGCTATGATTGGGACAGGCTGATCCAGGAAGACCGCGTGCACCGCCGGATTTATACGGACCCGGGCATCTTCGAAAAAGAGATGTCGAATATTTTCGGCGCCGTCTGGGTGTATATCGCCCACGAAAGCCAAATTCCCGAAAATGACGATTTCGTAACCGCCCGCCTCGGCCTCCGCCCGATCATCGTCACAAGGGATTCCAGCGGCCGCATCCGCGCCCTTTTCAACCGCTGCACCCACCGGGGCGCCACCATTTGCCGCCAGGATCACGGCTCGGCCAAGGGCTTCCAATGCCCCTATCACGGTTGGGCCTACAACAATACCGGCAAGCTCTCGGGTGTGCCCTGGCCGGACGGCTATGCGGATGGCGCGCTGGACGGCGAGAAGTTCAATCTGGCGCAGGTGCAGAGGGTGGCAAGCTACCGGGGCTTTATTTTCGCCACCCTCAACCCCGAAGCGCCCTCGTTGAGCGATTATTTAGGATCCATGAAGGGGCCCATCGATGAATGGCTGGACCGGCATCCGGGCGGCAAGGTGGCCATCTGCAACGCCAACCGGTTGAAATTCGACGGCAACTGGAAGCTGGCCTACGACAATTCGGCCGATGGCTACCATGTGGTCTTTTCCCACCGCTCCCTGCTGGCCATGGAAAACCGCATGGTCGCCGCCGAAGACAAGGGCATGACCTATTACAAGGAGAATCCAGACAGCCAGCCCATGTATGTACGCTATTTCGGCAATGGCCACCATTTCAAGGACAAGCGCCCCAATATGGAAGTGCGCCCCGGCGCCATGTGGGAAATCGAAAGCCTGCATCCGGGCATGGAGTATGTGGAAGAGGATTTCCGCCGCCGCCACGGCGTCAAGGCAAACGCGCTTCTCGATTTGGCATCCTCGGAGCCGGTCAATATCAACGTGTTCCCGAACCTGATGCTGCTCGGCAATCATATTCAGGTCATCCAGCCGATTTCAGTCACCGAGACCGACACCACCTGGTGGGGTACGGCGGTGATCGATGTGGACGGCGAGCTTGGCGAGGATCTGGAAGCAATCAACGCACTTCGCATGCGCACCCAGGAAGGTTTCCCCAATTTCGGCGAGGTCGACGATCTGATGAATTTCGAGCAAATCCAGGCCGGTCTGGCGGCGGCGGAGGACGAATGGATTTATATGCACCGGGGTCTCGGCATCGAAGAAGGCCGGATCACCGTGGACGCGGGCGGCGTGATCACCGGACCGGCCACCGACGAGGTGTTCATGCGCGAAACCATGAATGTCTATAAGCGCCTGATGACGTCCGATCCGGCGCTTAGCGTCACCCGCGATCCGGATGCGCCGGAAGGCTGAACCCATGAACCATGATCCGTCGAAAACCTCCCATTACGTGGATGCCGGCTTTTACCGGAAACTGATCGCCGATTTTACCGATTGGCAAACGGATGCGCGCGAACAGGCAGACGCCGGGCTTCGGGATTCCTGCCGCCGGTTTCTGGAGAGAGAGGCGCGCCTTCTGGACCAGGGACGCCACCAAGATTGGCTCGCGCTCTTTGCGCCGGAATGCCTCTATTGGGTGCCGGCCAGCCTCGATGGCGGCGATCCCCGCCGCGAAGTGGCGGTATCCTTCGACGACCGCCGGCGCATGGAAGACCGGGTCTACAGGCTGAACAACGAATATGCCTGGTCGCAGCAGCCGGTTTCCAGGACGGCGCGCCTGGTATCCAATGTCAGCGTATTTTCATCGGACGAAGCGGACGTTTTCATGGTGCGCTCCAATTTCCTGACCACCGAATTTCAAGCCGGCGACAAGCGCCTCTACACCGGATGGTACGGCCACCAACTGGCGCGGGGCGATGATGGTGATGCCTGGCAAATCCTGGTCAAGCAGGTGAACCTAATCGATTGCGACCAGAACCTGCGCAATCCAAGCATCATTTTATAGGAGAAGATTTTATGCGGGAACGCGGCTGGCGCGGGTGAGAATTTCGAGCGCCACGCAAAGCCAGCCGAAAGCGTTCAATAACGGGCGCACATAGGCCTGTCGGGAATGATCAACCGTTCGTTCATACCCTTCAGCGTGGGTATCACGGCTTGGGTTTACAAGAGGCGCGAAGGATTCGATTGGGAACGTTTTAGCGTCGGTTGGGCCAAATTTATTTATAGGGATCGGCGGCGTCGCGAAGGCCATCCCCGAAGAAATTAAAGGCCAGCACGGTAATAATGACCGGCACCGCCGGCAGCAATAGCCAGGGATAAAGAGCCACGGCTTCCAGGTTCTGGGCTTCCACCAGCAACACGCCCCAGCTTGTGATCGGCGGGCGGAGGCCGAGACCAAGGAAACTGAGCGCGGTTTCCGCCAGGATCATCGAAGGGATCGACAGGGTCGCCGAAGCGATCAGATGGCTCATGAAGCTCGGCAACAGATGTTTGCCGATGATCCGGCTGGGCTTGGCGCCCATCAGTTCCGCCGCCGTGCAAAAATCCTCCTCGCGCAGCGCCAAAAGCTTGGAGCGCACCGCGCGCGCCAGCCCCGGCCAGTCGAGCATGCCGAGTTTGACCGTGATGCCGGCGAACACCAGGATCGGACTCCAAGTGACCGGCAGGATGGCCGACAGCGCCATCCACAACGGCAGCGATGGAAACGACCGTATCACCTCGATTATCCGCTGGACGACGGCATCGATGAAGCCGCCGTAATACCCGGCCAGGCCCCCGATCGTCAGCCCCATGGTGAAGCTGATCGCAATACCGATCAGGCCGATGGTCAGCGAAATCCGGGCGCCATAGATGATCCGGCTGAACACATCACGGCCCAGCCGGTCGGTGCCAAGCAGGAATAACTGTCCGTCCTTGGCCGGGCAAAACAGGTGGAAACTGCCCGGAAACAGGCCCCAGAACAAATAAGAAGCACCCTTATAATCGTCGCCGACGCACAGGTAGCGGATCTTTTGTACGTCCGAGGTAATTTCGCTATAGGTCCATTGCAGGCGTTCGAGATTCAGGCTGGCCTTGATCCCATAGACGAACGGACCAACGAATTTGCCGTCGTCGAACAGATGCACCGATTGCGGCGGCGAATACAAATAGCGGGTGTTGCGGGCATGTAGATTGTAGGGTGCCAGGACTTCGCTGATGACGATCGAAAGATAGATCGCCGCCAGGAATATGCCGCTGATCACCGCCAGCCGGTGCCGCCGCAGCTTCCACCACAAGATCGGAAGAGCACACG
>JAYGEH010000154.1:0-8413 GCA_046582475.1 Rhodospirillales bacterium | reverse complement strand
CCGTCGGCCAAGACCTCGATGCCGCGCGGCTCGCCGAAATAGATGCCGCCGGTCAATTCCCGGACGATCATGATATCCAGGCCCTTGACCAGGTCCAGCTTCAAAGAAGACGCATTGGCGAGGGCATCGAAGACGATGGCCGGGCGCAGATTGGCGAACAGGCCGAGTTCTTTGCGGATGCCGAGGAGGCCGCGCTCGGGCTGCTGCTCGAACGGCAGCTTTTCCCATTTCGGACCGCCGACGGCGCCCATCAGAACCGCGTCGGCGGCATGCGCGCTGTCCAGAGTTTCCTCGGGCAGCGAGGTGCCGGTGGCATCGATGGCGGCGCCGCCGATCAGCCCTTCGGTAATATCGAAGCTGACCTGGCGCTTGGCGTCCATCCAATCGATCACCCGGCGCACCTGGGTCATGACCTCGGGGCCGATGCCGTCGCCGGGCAGGAACAGGAGTGTTTTGTTTGCTGGCATGTTTGTCTCGCCTGCGTTTTCGATTTCGGGAAGCGGCTTCAATACCGAGTGCGCGCGGCGCCGTCAAACAAAGTTGACGGCCGCAGCGCAGGGCGTACACTATCCATCAACTGCCGGGTAATCGGACCGGCGATGTCTCCCGATTCTCTGCTGGAGATTAAGGGCCAGCGATACACCTTGATCACGCGAGGAGAACACCCATGTCCCAGCACGCCATCTCTACGCCAACCGAGATCGATATGCTGGTCGGATTTTCTGATCTGACCTTGTATAATCGTTACACCCAAAAGACCGGCAATCTTGATTTGCTGGCGCTGATGACAGCCTATTTTGAATTAGCCGGCGGCATTATCGAAGACGCAGGCGGCCTGTTCATAAAAACCATCGGCGATGCCAGTCTCGCTGCATTCCGAGGCGGCGACACCGATGCCGGGGTAAACGCCTTTTTGCGCACCAAATCCGAAGGCGATGCATGGCTTCGGGCGCAAGGCTTGAACAGCGTGGCTATCGTCAAGCTGCATTTTGGCGCCGTCGCCTGCGGCTATGTGGGCGCGCCGTCGGAAAAGCGGTTCGATATTTACGGCAAAACCGTCAACACGGCGGCACTTTTGGAATCCAAGGGCTTCGCCATGTCACCGCAGGTATTCCGCAAGCTCAGCCCGGAAACGCGCAAACTGTTCAAAAAGCATACCCCGCCGGTGACCTACATCGCAGCCGGGGAACGGCATTAGCGGCAGGCGGAACCGCCCTTCCCTAAAGCCACGGCCGGCTTTTGCGTGTTTCCTCGAACGCGGCGAGCTTGTCTTCTTTTTGCAAGGTCAGGCTGATGTCGTCGAGGCCATTCAACAAACAGTGCTTTTTGAAGGGATCGATATCGAATGTGATCACCTCGCCGTCCGGTCGGCGGATTTCCTGGGTTTCCAGATCCACCGTGACGGTGGCGTTGGAACCGTGCCCGGCATCTGCCATCAACTGGTCCACCTGATCCTGGGGCAGCTTGATCAGCAGCATGCCGTTCTTGAACGAGTTGTTATAGAAGATGTCGGCGAAATCGGGGGCGATGACGCAGGTGATGCCGAAATCCATGAGCGCCCAGGGGGCGTGCTCGCGGGACGAGCCGCAGCCGAAATTTTTGCCGCCGATGAGCACCTTGGCATCCCGGTAGGCCGGCTTGTTGAGCACGAAATCGCCCCGCTCGTTGCCGCTTTCGTCATAGCGCAGGGTATAGAACAGATCCTTGCCGAAGCCGGTGCGCTTGATGGATTTCAAAAAGCGCGCCGGAATGATCATGTCGGTGCCCACATTGATCAAGTCCAACGGCGCCGCGACGCCGGTGAGGCTGGTGAATTTTTGCATTTCCGCTAATCCCTTAATCCAAGTCGCGCACGTCGGTGAGGTGGCCGGCGATGGCGGCGGCGGCGGCCATCGCCGGGCTGACCAGATGGGTGCGCCCGCCGGGCCCCTGGCGGCCTTCGAAATTGCGGTTCGAGGTGGAGGCCGAGCGCTCGCCCGGCTTCAATTTGTCGGCGTTCATGGCCAGGCACATGGAGCAGCCGGCTTCACGCCATTGGAACCCGGCCTCGATAAAAATCCTATCGAGGCCTTCGGCTTCCGCCTGTTCCTTGATCAGGCCCGATCCCGGCACCACCAGGGCCTGCACGTGACCGGCCACCTGGCGGCCCTTGGCGACTGCGGCGGCGGCGCGCAAATCCTCGATGCGGCTGTTGGTGCACGAACCGATGAACATGGTGTCGATCTTGATCGCGTTCATCGGCGTGCCGGCTTCCAGGCCCATATATTCCAAAGAGCGCAGCATCTTGGTGCGGCGGCCTTCGTCGGCTTCGTCGTCCGGGTTGGGAACCGAACCGGTTATGGGCGTCACGTCCTCGGGACTGGTGCCCCAGGTGACCATCGGCGGGATGTCGCTGGCATCGAGGCTCACTTCGGTATCGAAGCCGGCGCCGTCGTCCGTCTTGAGGGTCTTCCAAAATTCCACCGCCGTCTCGAAGGCACCGGCTTTGGGTGCCATCGGCCGGCCCATGACATAATCGAAGGTAACCTGGTCGGGCGCCATCAGACCGGCGCGGGCGCCGGCTTCGATGGTCATGTTGCAGACCGTCATGCGGCCTTCCATGGATAGGGCGCGCACCGCTTCGCCGGCATATTCGATGGCGCATCCGGTGCCGCCGGCGGTACCGATTCTGCCGATGATTGCGAGGATCATGTCCTTGGCGGTGATGCCGTTGGGCAACTCGCCATCGACCGTGACCCGCATGTTTTTGGCCTTGGTCTGGATCATAGTTTGGGTCGCCAGCACGTGCTCCACTTCGGAGGTACCGATGCCGAAAGCCAGGGCGCCGAGCGCGCCATGGGTGGCGGTGTGGGAATCGCCGCAGACCAGCGTGGTGCCGGGCAATGTAAAACCCTGCTCGGGCCCGACAATATGGCAGATGCCCTGGCGGATATCGTCCATGCCGTATAGTTCGATGCCGAATTGCTTGCAGTTCGTTTCCAAGGCCTCGACCTGGATGCGGGATTGCTCATCGTCGATGCCTTGGCTGCGGTCGGTGGTCGGCACGTTGTGATCGGCGACCGCCAGGGTCAAATCGGGCCGCCGCACGGTGCGCCCCGCATTGCGCAAGCCGTCAAACGCCTGCGGGCTGGTCACCTCGTGCACCAGATGGCGGTCGATATAGAGGACGCAGGTGCCGTCGTCCTCCTCATCGACCAAATGGGTATCCCAGATTTTATCGAACAGTGTTTTCGCGTCGCTCATTTCAGGTTCCCCAGTTACACCAGGTGTGATCAGGAATCGGACTGCCCGTCTTCGCCGCCATTATCATCCGCCGCATCGCTTTCCACGATGGCGGCGGCTGCTGGCTTCTCTTTGGATGCCGCTCTGGCGGCGGCCAGATTGGCGGCTTTCTCTTCGGCCGCCAATTTCCGTTCTTCCGCCGCGATTTTGGCCGCATAGCCGTCGGTGCGCTCGGCGATGCGGGCGCGCTTGCCTTGCAGGCCGCGCAAATAATAGAGCTTGGCCCGGCGCACATCGCCACGGCGTATGACTTCGATGCCGGTAACGTTGGGCGAATAGAGCTGGAATATCCGTTCCACGCCCTCGCCGTAGGACAGCTTGCGCACGGTAAAGGACGAATTGAGCGCATCGTTATTGCGGGCAATACAAACCCCCTCGAAGGCCTGGATCCGTTCCCGCGATCCCTCGACCACTTTGACGCTGACGCGTATGGTGTCGCCAGCCGCAAAGACCGGGATATCCTTATCCGCCGTCAGTTTGGCGATCTGTTCTTGTTCAAGTTGTTGAATGATATCCATGGTTCCAATCCTCGATCATAAATTCTTTGCGGCGTACCGGTGCCATAAATCGGGCCGCCGCTGCTGCGTTGCTTTCTCGGCCTGGGCCTTGCGCCAGGCATCGACTTTGCCGTGATGCCCGGACAACAGAACCTCTGGCACTTCGCGGTCCCGCCAGATGCGGGGCCGGGTGTAATGGGGATATTCGAGCAATCCCCCTTCGAAACTTTCTTCCCGATAGGACAATTCGCTGCCGATTACGCCCGGCAACAGGCGCACGGCGGCGTCGATCAGCGCCATCGCCGCCGGCTCGCCGCCGGACAACACGAAATCGCCGATACTGATCTCTTCCAATTTCCAGGCCTCGACGACACGTTCGTCGATGCCTTCATAGCGCCCGCACAGCAATACCACGCCGGGCCCATCCGCCAGCTCGCCAATCCGGGCCTGGGTCAGGGGCCGGCCGCGCGGTGTCAAATAGATAACCGGCGTGCGGGTGAGTCCCGGAGCCTGGCCAACAACTTCGTTCAGCGCCGCGTCGATGACATCGGCGCGCATCACCATCCCGGGACCGCCGCCAAACGGCGTATCATCGACGGTGGCGTGCTTGTCCTCCGCCGACACGCGGATGTCCGTTGCATCCAGCTGCCACAGGCCGCCCGCCAAGGCCTTACCGGCCAGGGAATGGCCGAGGGGCCCGGGAAACATCTCCGGAAACAATGTGAGGACCGTGGCCCTCCATATGGCGTTCGCAGCCGTCATCGCGTTGTCTTTTTCCTTTTCGGCCTCTTTCTTGAGCCCGATGCTTCTTTCTTAGGCCCCGGCATCAGACCGGGCGGCGGATCGGCGACCATACGCCCGGCCGCCAAATCCACCAGCGGGACAACCGACTTGGTGAACGGGATCATGACCGATCCACCCGCCTCCAATTCGATCTCCATCACTTCGCCGGCGCCGAAATTATTCATACTCTTCACTACACCCAGTTTGTTGCCGTCCGTCCCTTCGACCGCCAGGCCAAGCAGGTCCGCATAATACTACTCGTCTTCGTCTTCGACCGGCAGAGCGCCGCGCACAACGTATAGTTCGGTGCCCTTCAGCGCCTCGGCCCCATTGCGATCCTCAACGCCCGCAATGCGCGCGATCAAGCCCTTGGGCGTATCGCTTTCCACCCGAAGCTCGAACATCTTGGCGCCGTCGGCGTCACCGAGGGGCCCAAAATTTTCGATATCCCTCGGCACCTGGGTGTAACTTTTGATCCTGACGGCGCCTCGAATTCCGTGGGCGCCGGTGATCACACCCAGGCAAATCCGTTTGGGCGCGTCCATGTTGGTCTCTGGTCCTTTGGCTAGTCCTTGGCCTCCTGGTCTTTGGCGTCCCCCTCCGACGCCCCGGTGTCCGCCGGCGCGTCCTCGGCTGGGACGTCCTCGGTTACCGCGTCTTCGGCTGGCGTATCCTCGGCTGGCGAATCTTCCGCTGGTGCGTCTTCGACAGGGGCGTCCTCGGCTGGCGCGTCCTCGGCTGGCGCATCTTCGGCCGGCGTTTCCTCGGCTGGCGCATCTTCCGCCGGCGTTTCCTCGGCTGGTGCATCTTCCGCCGGCGTTTCCTCGGCTGGCGCCTCTTCCACCGGCGCTTCTTCGGGCTGCGGCTCTTCGGCTGGCGCTTCAGCCGCGGCCTTGGCGGCTTCTTCCATTTCCTTCATCCGTTCCAATGTCTTCGCCCGCGGCAGGTTTTGCTTGGTCTGCTCGCGGCGTTTGGGAAGTTCGATGATATTGGCGTCGCCCAAAAACCGCGCCACCCGGTCGGTCGGCTTGGCGCCATGGCCAAGCCAATGACGGATGCGGTCTTCTTTGAGAACGATGCGCTCGGGATGGCCCTTGGGAACCATCGGGTTGTAGGTGCCGAGACGTTCGATAAAACGCCCATCGCGCGGGCTGCGCGAATCGGCTACCACGATGCGATAAAACGGACGCTTCTTGGCGCCGCCCCGAGACAGTCTGATTTTAATCGCCATCTAACGTTTTTCCTCCGCCATGTACTGAATATTCATCAATTCGACCTCTGGCTCATGTTGGTATTGAAAACAAAAAACTGTGCGCCCTATCCGCGTCCGGGCGGAAACGGGCTGGGCATGTTCGGCATTCCCGGCATGGTGCCTTGCAACTGGCCCTTCATGCCCATCTTACCCATTTTTTTCATCATGGTGCTCATCTGAAGATGCTGCTTCAAAAGCCGGTTTACCTCCGGCACGGACGTGCCCGATCCGGCGGCGATGCGTTTGCGCCGGCGGGCGTTCAGGATTTTCGGGTTACGCCGTTCCTTAGGCGTCATCGAAAAAATAATGGCTTGCTGATGGGCGATTGTCTTGTCGTCCACGTTGGCGGCCTGCATCTGCTTTTTCATTTTGCCGACGCCCGGCAGCATGCCGAGCAAGCCGCCGATATCGCCCATATTTCGAATTTGTTTCAGCTGCTCGCCCAGATCCTCCAGGGTGAACTGGCCCTTGAGCGCGCGTCTGGCGGCTTTTTCGGCTTCGTCTTTGTCGATGACATCGGCGGCGCGCTCGACCAGACCGACAATATCGCCCATGCCAAGCAGGCGCCCGGCGACCCGTTCCGCCTGGAAATTTTCCAACGCGTCCAGCTTTTCACCGACCCCCATCAGCTTGATCGGGCATCCGGTCACGGCGCGCATGGAGAGCGCCGCGCCGCCCCTGGCATCGCCATCGACACGGGTCAGGACAATGCCGGTAATGCCGATCTTGTCTTTGAATTCCTTGGCCACATTGACCGCGTCCTGGCCGCTCATGGCGTCGGCAACCAGAAGGGTCTCGGCGGGATCGACGGCGGCGCGCACCTGGGCCACTTCGCTCATCAGTTGGGTATCGATGGCGAGGCGGCCGGCGGTGTCCAATATGACCACGTCGTAGCCTTCACGGCGGGCGACATCGAGAGCACGCTTGGCAATGCCGAGGGGCTGCTCGCCGATGACCGGCGCTAAGGTGGAGGCGCCGGCCTGATCACCCAAAATGCGAAGCTGTTCCTGGGCGGCGGGGCGCTGCACGTCAAGTCCGGCGAGCAGCACTTTTTTGCGCTCCCGCTGGATCAGGCGCAGAGCCAGTTTTCCGGCGGTCGTGGTTTTGCCCGAGCCTTGCAGACCAACCATCAAAATCGGCACCGGCGGCGCCGCATCCAAATTGATCGGCGCGTCGTCGGGGCCCAGCAACTCCACCAGATGGTCGTGCACCACCTTGACCACCATTTGGCCTGGGGTGACGCTGTTCAATACTTCGCGGCCAACTGCCTTTTCCTGCACGCCGTCGATAAAATCGCGCACCACTGGCAACGCCACATCGGCTTCCAGCAGCGCCACGCGCACCTGGCGCATCGCCTCCGAAACATCCGCCTCGGACAACGCCCCGCGTTTTTTCAGCTGGTCGAATACGTCACCCAGTTTTACACTTAAACCGTCAAACATACTGTATTTCCTGGCCCCGGCCCCTGGCACGGCGCGCCGGGAGCGAAATTAAAGGCCGCTACAAGCAAAAAACGCCAGTGCGCGAAACTCGCGGACTGGCGGCGCCCGCAGTCAATCCGCAGACGTCAATTTCGTGGCAGACTGTATTTCCGCTGGCGTTGCAAGTCAAGCAGGGCCTATAATCAAATTCGACCAGCCCATATGCGAAACGTGCCCCACTGATAGTACGTACATTGGTTGCTGATTTCCGTAGCAAAATTGTAATCGCCAAAACAGGGCATCACATATAAACATAGTAGGCTATTTGAACGGGTTTCGACATCAATCAACGCTCATTTAGCGCCTTTGAAAATAATTCGAGCGATAGTCGGAATTGTTTAAATCCGGTACCGTCGCAAACAAATTTGAGGAATAAAATGGCAAGAAGACGCACCATCAAAGATGACGGACCGGACCCGATTGATAAATTCGTCGGTTCGCGCGTGCGGGCGCGGCGCGTAGGCCTGAGGATCAGCCAGACCAAATTGGGCGACGCCATCGGCGTCACCTTCCAGCAGGTGCAGAAGTACGAAAACGGCACCAATCGTATCGGCGCCAGTAATTTGTTCAAAATTTCCAAGACCTTAAGCGTGGAAGTTGCATTCTTTTTTGAAGGTCTTGACGCGGATGAAGAGGCGGCGAAGGAATTGGCAGGTTTGTCGGAAGGATCGCAGACCAAGTTCGATGTGGACCCCATGTCGTCCCGCGAAGCCATCGAACTGATGCACAATTACTTTCGCGTCAAAGACGAAAATATTCGCAAGAAACTCTCTCAGTTGGTGAAAACGATGGCACAAACCAATAATTGATTGAAGTTTCTGGTGCCGGAATGCCTAATTTTTACTACATTATACATGATAAATTGTAAATATAATTGTTTGTTTTGGCTAAAGGTTGTGATATACCTATATTCTTAAGTGATATTTAATTACAAATTTCACTTAAGAATATTGGAAATTGCATGCCGGCACCTGAAGTACACACGCTGAATGTCCCACTCAATTTGGCTCATACCGGTTGGCGCAAAATTGTCGATCCCATGGTCGGCTTGCGCATCCGCGAATTGCGTGAAGGATCCGGCTCCGATATCGGCGGTATCGCGCGCCCGCTGGGTCTCC
>JAYGEH010000401.1:0-13087 GCA_046582475.1 Rhodospirillales bacterium | reverse complement strand
CGCGATCTTCAATCAACTCATTCCGGCAGCCAGCCTTTGAGGCGGGCGCGGGTCTGCGGCGACATGTAATCCTCGATCGGGCCGAGATAGGATTTCAGGCGGACAAGATTTTCCGGATTTTCCGGGCCCACATTTTCGACGGCCAATTCAACGGTCTTGTAGACCGCCTCGATCAGCCTGCCTGAGCGTTCCTCTTCGGCGCGCCAGGTTTCCTCATCACCGCCGGCGCGAAAGCGGATCGGCTGCGCCATGAACAAACGGTGCCGCTGGTTGGTGTTGTTGAGGGCGAAATCGGAAAGCGAGCCCACCGTTGGCGCCGCGCCCGCCGATTGATCGGCGAGGTAGCCATGCTTGCTCATCTTGCAGATCAGCAATTCGTCCGACGAACGGATCAAATGTATGGCCCCATCGTCGGCGACGGCGCGCAAGGCAAAATCATAATCCATGGTGCTGGAATAATGGCCCCCTGTGGCCGGCGCCACCAACAGGGGATGGGGAAAATAGCAATGGGTAATGTAGCCATAGTCGCCGAGGCGGGTGTTGATATGGGATGCGTAGCCGGTGAACGAATCGGCGTCCAGGAACATGCGGGCCGATATGGGGTGCATGGCATCCAGGCCGATCCGCACCAGGTCTTGGCCGCCGATACCGCCGCCAAGGGCATCCCGCAGCCGATCCGCCGCCGCCTCTTCGCTCAAGCGCATGAACATGGCGCATACGGCGCGGGCGCCGCCATCGAAGCGCGCCAGCATGGCCGGCCAGGAGCCTTCGGAAAATATAAAATCCGAATCCAGCAGGATCAGCGCCGCGGCGCCGGCCGCCATGGCTTCGCCGGCCAGGGCGCTCGAGGTGACGCGCTGGACATTGTGTTTGAGGATTTCAGGGTCCGAATTGTGCATGGCCTCGGCGAGGCTGCCGCCGCGATAGGGAACCTCGTCGAAATACCGGAATTTGACATCGGCGATGGCCTGGAGCGGTGCGATACCGGGGAGAAAATAGGGCTCTGATTCCCGGTCGGTGAAGATGTGGTAACGGAATTCCGCGGCTTCGGCGGCAGCCGGAAGATTGCCCGGCGATAGCTGGCTCAGAAGTGAATAATCGAGATATTTTTTGACGAAGGCCTCGCCCCAGACGGTCACAAATATATCGAACCGCAATGGACTCTAACCGGTACTGGCCAAGGGATCGCTATCGTCGGGATCCAGGGGGTCGAGCTCCAGAATCTCGGCTTCGGCCGCGATATCATCCTCATCTTCGCCATCCCCATCGGAAGACACCGGGAACGCCGCCGCCCGCGTGCCGAGGGTTTGCACGGCGGGCCGTTTGTCCAGGAGCCCGGCGGCTTTCAAATCCTCGACGCCGGGCAAATCGTCGAGCGCCTCCAGTCCGAATTGGCCGAGGAAGCTGTCGGTGGTGCCCCAGGTGACCGGTCTGCCCGGCGTCCGCCGGCGCCCCCGGGGCCGTATCCAGCCGGCTTCGAACAACACATCCATGGTCCCCTTGGAAAGGCCGACGCCTCTGATGCCCTCGATCTCGGTGCGGGTAATCGGCTGGTGGTAGGCGATTACCGCCAAGGTCTCGACGGCGGCGCGCGACAGCCGGCGCGTCACCGTGCGTTCGACCATCAACTGGGCACCCAAATCTTCGGCGGTGCGAAACGCCCAGCCCCTGCCGATCCTGATCAGATTTACGCCGCGCCCCGCATAGTCTTCCCGGAGCCGAGCGATCAGCCCTTCGATTTCGGCACCCTCGGGCATCCGGTCGGCCATGACGGTTTCGGGCACCGGATCGGTGGAGGCGAATACCAACGCTTCCAGGAGGCGCAGATGATGCGCATCGATCTTGCCGGGGTTTGGGTCAGGCTCGTTCATGTGATTTCCGTCATTTACTTTCCGTTTGGCGCACAAAGATGGCTTCGAAAGCCTGGTCTTGGCGGAGGCTCAATTTCCCTTCCTTGCTCAAATGCAGGGCCGCGACCAAGGTCGATGCCAGCATCGAGCGGCTAACCAGATCGCCGCGCAATTCCGCGGGCAGAAACTGCATCAGGTTGGACCAACCGGGAATGCGGCCCAGCATATCGGTGAGCAATTTTATGGCTTCGTCCTGAGAATACAGCTCCGAAGGTTCGATCCTGAGGGTGCGGATATTGGAGCGGTGGGTATGGTCGCCGTAAGCGCTAAGGAGATCGAACAATGTCACTTCGTAGACCGATGTCGAGGCGTAGCCGAATTTTTCCGGCATCCCGTTGGCGAAGAAATCCTGGCCCAGGCGCGGCCGCGCCATGATCCTTTCGCCGGCCTCCTGCATGGATTCCAGGCGGCGCATCTGGAAGGCGAGGGCGGCGGCCAATTCCTCGCCCGAAGGCTCGTCTTCGCTCGAAAGATCGGGCAGCAGCAGGCGCGATTTCAAATAGGCCAGCCACGCCGCCATCACCAGATAGTCGGCGGCAAGTTCCAGATTGGTGCTGCGGACGCGCGCCACCCAGGCCAGGTACTGATCGGCCAGTTCCAATATGGATATCTGGGTGACATCGACCTTCTGATTGCGGGCCAGGGTCAACAAAACATCGAGCGGCCCCTCGAAGCCGCCGAGATCGACCACCAGCTCCTGGCCCGATCCGGCAATCGGCCGTTCTTGCATTTCAAAATCGTCGAATTCGTCCGCCATCCGCTAACGCAATCCCACCAAGTCGATTATCAGTCCCAGGGATGAACGGGCGGGTGCGCCGACGATCCACTGGAAAATATTCAAATCCATCCCCACCGCGTCACCCAGCCAGGGTAACAGGAATAACCCGCCCAGAATAATGGCAAAGCCCGCCCGTTCCAACCGGGACACCAAGATGGCCAGCGAAGGCGGCAGTATCGCTACCAAAACGCGGCCTCCGTCGAGGGGCGGCAACGGGATCAAATTGAAAAAAAAGAGAATCATGTTGATAAACATGGAAACGAAAAGGCTGGCCCCGATCCAGGCCCGGGCGGTTTCGGGAAACCAGTCGATGGTGTGCAGCAGCACGCCCGAAGCAACCGCCAGGAATAAATTGGAAAATGGGCCGGCGATGGCAACCAGCACCATGTCGCGGCGCATGGACCGCAATCTCCGGAAATTCACCGGCACCGGCTTGGCAAATCCGAATGCCATGCTGCCGCTGGATGCAAACAACAGCATCGCCGGCAGGATTATGGTGCCGAACAGATCGATATGCTTGAAAGGATTGAAGGTGACGCGCCCGGCCAGATAGGCGGTATCGTCACCAAGTTTATGGGCGACCCAGCCATGGGCGGCCTCGTGCAGGGGAACCGCGAACAGCAGCGGCACCACCCAGATCGATATACGGAAAATCAGCGAGTGTTGGTCCATCATACGCTCAAATATTCATCCAGCCGCGCCGCCGCGGCGGCGGCATCGAAGTCATCCAGTTTCTTGGGCGCTTGTATCCGATCGAGGGCGGATTGCAAGCGCATCGCCCCCTGGGCGCTTATATGGGGGGTCGCCGAGGCCACCGCCTCCATTTCCTGCCGCTCGCCGTTGCAGTGGAGGACAATATCACAGCCTGCTTCAATGGCGCGCCGGGCGCGGGTCCCGAGCCCGCCGGACAATGCCTGCATGGATAAATCGTCGGTGAGAAGCAAACCCTCAAAACCGATTCGCATCCGGATCAGCGTTCCAATGGCCGCGTCTGATAAGGTAACCGGCGCATCGCCGTCCACTGCGCTGAATATCACATGCGCGGCCATCGCCATGGGCATTTGCGCAAGGCTACGAAACGGCGCGAAGTCGGTTGCGTCCAATTCGGCCAAAGACGCATCAACCCGGGGCAGGGCTTTGTGGCTGTCGACGCGTGCGCGCCCATGTCCCGGAATATGTTTGATCACCGGCAACACGCCGCCCTCGATAAGCCCGTCACACAGGACGCCGCCGAGATCGGCAATCTGGCCCGGGGTGCGGCCGAGGGCGCGGTCACCGATAACGGGATCGGCGCCGGCCACCGGGATATCGAGAACCGGCAGGCAATCCACATTGATGCCCAGCGCCGCCAATTCATGGGCAATCAGCCGCGCATTCAAAAAGGCGGCCTGGCGCGCGGATTCGGGATTATTCGCATAAAGCTCGGCGAAGCGGACCGCGGCCGGCGGCGTGCGCCAGTGGGGCGGGCCGAGGCGCGCCACGCGGCCGCCTTCCTGATCGATCAGCACCAAAGTGTCCGTGCGCCCGGCGCAATCCCGCATCTCTTCGATGAGCGCCCTGACCTGATCCGGGTCCTGGCAGTTGCGCTGGAATAGGATAAAACCAGCCGGTCCGGTCTCGGTGAAAAAAGACCGCTCCCAGGGGCTTAGGCTGAACCCGGTGCAGCCGAATATAGCGGCGCGCGGGCCGGGCTCGGGCGCGCCATCGTTGGCCGTCATCCGCCCGGTGGGACCACCAGGCAGCCGACTTTTTTCCTGGCCAGCGCCTGGCAGAGGGTGCGGGCCGCGGCCTTGTCCGCCAGGGTGCCGACGCGAACCCGGTAGAATATACCCTTGGGCCCAAGATCGGCGCGCACCACGTTCAGGGACAAAGTGCCCAGCAGTTCGGCGTGGCGCCCGCGCAAGCGCCGCCATTCGCCGCGCGCCGCATTTTCATCGCGCACCGCCGCCAATTGCACACTGTAACCGCCGCCGGTTGCGGTTGCGGCGGCTGCGGGCTTTGCCGGTGCTGGTGCGGGCGGCGGTACCAGCACTTGTGGCGGGGTTTGCGGTTGCGTCCGAGGCCCGGGGCTGGCGGCGGTGGTTCCGCCCTTGACCTCCGGCGGCGGCGGTGGCGGCGGCGGTTCCTGCGACGCTTCCACTTTTTCCGGTGACGGCCTTGCCGCCGCATCATCGTCCTTGGCCTCGGCACCAGCGATCAGTTTTTCGACGGCTTTGGGTTCCGTTTCCGTGGCCGCGCTTGCCCTCGCTTTTATCGCCGGCGGTTGCTCCGGCGCCGGGGTGGGCAGTGGGGCTTCGGGGCGCGGCAAAAGCTTTTCCGCGGACCGTTCCGGCTGATCGCCGCCGATGCGTTTGTAAACCTCGATGTCGCGGTTTTTGATCTCGATGCCGCCGGGTTTGTCGGGCCGCACCTTGACCGGCCCCTCGGCGGCCCGGATGACGGGAACGGTGTCGGGGCTTTTGCCGAAAAATTGCTCGCCCAGGGTCAGCCAGCCGGCATAGCCGCCGCCGGCCAGGACCAGAAGAACGAGGATGATAATGATACGGCGGCGGCGCTCGGGCGGGCGCCGTTTGATGCGTTCGAACGCCAACGTGTCCGATTGCAACTCGCCGCGGTCAAACTCGGGAATATCGCCGAGCGGCGGATCATTATCTGGATGGCCGTCACCGGAACGGCCCTCGGCTGCCATTGCTTACATCTCCTCGGCGGGCGTCACACCCATGACGGTAAGTCCGGAGGCGATCACCATGGCCAATGCTTTCACCAGCGCCAATCGGGCGCGGGTTAATTCTTTATCAGATTCGTTGAGAAAGCGAAGACTTTCGTCTTGGCGCGCGCCCTTGGTCCACAGGGCGTGGAAGGCGCCCGATAAATCGTGCAGAAAATAGGCGATTCTGTGCGGTTCGTGTGCCTCGGCGGCGGCTTCGAGAATGCGCGGCCAGGCGGCCATGGTTTTGATCAAATTGAGCTCGGCGGCATCGGTCAGAACGCCGAAATCGGCCAATTGCAGCGAATCGGGCGCCAGCTCGGCGGGCTCGAACATGGCGGCGGCATGGCGCAGCACCGAACAACAACGGGCGTGGGAATACTGAACATAAAAGACCGGGTTGTCGCGGCTCTGCTCGACCACCTTGGCCAGATCGAAATCCAGCCCAGCGTCATTCTTGCGGGTCAGCATGATAAAGCGGACCACATCCTTGCCCACCTGATCGATCACCTCGGCCAGGGTAACGAAGGTGCCCGACCGTTTCGACATTTGCACCGGCTCGCCCGCATCCAGAAGATTGACCATCTGGCAGAGTACCACATCCAGGCTGTCCGCCTCGCCGGTGAGCGCCGCCACCGCCGCGTTCATGCGTTTCACATAGCCGCCATGGTCGGTGCCCCAGACATCGATCAGATCGGCGAAACCGCGCCGGTGCTTGTCCAGATGATAGGCCATATCGGTGGCAAAATAGGTCCAGGTGCCGTCCGATTTTTTGAGCGGCCGGTCCACATCGTCGCCAAACTCGGTGGCCTTGAACAACAGCTGCGGACGCGGTTCCCAATCCTCGGGCGACTTGCCCTTGGGCGGCTCCAGCGTGCCGGTGTAAATCAGGTTCGCGTTTTCGAGCACTTTGACAACTTCATCGACGCCGCCCCGCTCGACTAGTTCGCGCTCCGATTGGAAGAACCCGTGCGCGACGCCGAGGGCGGCCAGATCGCTCTTGATCAGCACCATCATTTCGGTGACCGCAAAGGCGCGCAAGGGTTCCAGCCAGGCCTCTTCGCCGGCGCCCAGCCATTGATCGCCATCCCGGGCTTTCAGGTTTTCCGCCGCCCCGATCAGATAGTCGCCGGGATAGAGACCGTCCGGAAATTTGCCGATGGCCTCGCCGTGGCATTCCCGGTAGCGGAGGTGCAGCGAGCGGGCCAGGGCGTCGACCTGGGCGCCGGCGTCGTTGACGTAATATTCGCGGGTGACGTCGAAGCCGGCCTTGGCCAGGATCGAAGCCAGCGCATCGCCGACCACGGCGCCCCTTCCATGGCCCACATGCATAGGGCCGGTGGGGTTGGCGGACACAAATTCTACATTGACCTTGCGCCCGGCGCCCATTTGTGAATCGCCGTAGGCGAGCCCGGCCGCCAGAATTTCGCCCAGACGCGCGTGCCAGAAGGCCGGCGCCAATGTGGCGTTGATGAAGCCGGGTCCGGCCACCTCCACCTCCGACACCTCTTCCAGGGCGGCGAGGGCGACGGCGATCTTATCGGCCAGGTCGCGGGGCTTGAGGCCGGCCGGCTTGGCCAGGACCATGGCGGCGTTGGTGGATATATCGCCATGCTTGGCGTCCCGGGGCGGCTCCACCGAGATGCGCCCGGCATCGACGATCTCGCCGAGTGCGCCGGCGGCGGCAAGACCGTTCAAGATATCGACGATGCGTTCCTTGAAATAATCGAACGTGTTCATGAAGTGCGGGCCTGCACATCGATCAGGCGGGAATGTTCGTCGAGGGCAAAGCGGTCGGTCATGCCGGCGATATAATCGGCGGCGACGCGCGCCGTCTGTTCCGAGCCGGGGGCGCCGGCCATATTGCTCCAGCGGGGCGGCAGGCTATGGGGTTCGGCCAGGAGAAGACCAAACAGGTCCTGGACCACGCGGCGCGCCTTGCTTGTCATGCGATTGACCCTGTAATGCCGGTACATGTTTTCGAACAGAAACCCGCGAATGCCCTGGTCCACCTCGACTAGAGGTTCGGAAAATGCGATCACCGGAGCCTTAAGTCCGCGGATATCGCCGGCGCTGGTAGGCGCCGCTTCTTTTAAACGCTGGCCCGATTCTGTCAAACAGTCGTTGACCATTTCGCCGATCAGCCGGCGGATGGCTTCGTGGCGGATGCGCGCCGGGTCCAAGCCCGGATATTCCGAGAGAACGGCGGCGAAGATCTCGCCGATCAAGGGTACGTCCGACAAATCTTCCATGCGGAACAAGCCGGCGCGGAGGCCGTCGTCGATATCGTGATTGTTATAGGCGATGTCGTCGGCGAGCGCCGCCGCCTGGGCCTCGCCGCTGGCGAAGCTGTCCAGCTCCAGATCATGGCGGCGCACATAGTCGGCGATGTCGCGGGGAAGGTCCGCCGAATCCTTGCCGCCGGTCAGCGGCCCATTATGCTTGACAATGCCCTCCAAGGTTTCCCAGGTGAGGTTGAGGCCATCGAAGTCCGGATAGCGGCTTTCCAGCCGGGTTACCACCGCCAGGGTTTGGGCATTGTGATCGAAGCCGCCGAATTCCCCCATGGCGGCGGCGAGCGCATCCTCGCCGGCATGGCCGAACGGTGGATGGCCCAGATCATGGGCCAGGGCCAGGGCTTCGGCCAAATCTTCGTTGAGCCCCAAGGAACGGGCAATGGAGCGGGCGATCTGCGCCACTTCCAAGGTGTGTGTCAGGCGGGTGCGGAAATGATCGCCTTCGTGGTTGACGAATACCTGGGTCTTGTATTCCAGGCGCCGGAATGCCGCCGAATGGATGACCCGGTCCCGGTCGCGCTGAAACGGGGTGCGCGTGGCGCTGGCGGGCTCGTCATACAGCCGCCCGCGGCTGGCACCGGGATCGGAGGCGTAGGCCGCCACTCCGGCCCCGCGATTAGGCGTCGGGTTATCCATGGGTTCAAATTAGTCGCGTGCGCCGGGCATCGCAACGCATCCATCGCCAGGGCCACCATAAGATTGACAAATCGCCCGGAAAGACTAGATAAGTGATTATTAAGAATGGTTATTATTTATGGCGTTAAAGGATAGTATGGCGGAATGACCGAATCAGCAGGGCTTACCATCACCGAAAGCGCCGCCAAGCGCATTTCCGATCTAATCCAGTCCGAGGGCGACGACGGGCTGATGCTGCGCGTCGCGGTGTCGTCGGGCGGCTGCTCGGGCTTTCAATATGGGTTCGATCTGGACGCGGCCGTGGGCGGCGATGATCTGGTGTTCGAGGCGCACGGGGTCAAGGTTGTTGTCGACGAAATGTCCCTGGCATTGATCGACGGCTCCGAGGTCGATTTTGTGGACGATTTGATCGGTGCCTTCTTCCGCCTTTCCAATCCCAACGCCTCGTCCTCCTGCGGTTGCGGCGTTTCGTTTGCCGTCTGACCCGCCTGGATGCAAATTGCCGCCTGGCCCCGATGAAAATCGCCACCTGGAATGTAAACTCGATCAAGGTGCGTTTGCCAAACCTGTTGCGCTGGCTGGGAGAATTCGCGCCCGACGTGGTCTTGCTGCAGGAATTGAAATGCGTCGCCGAGGCGTTTCCCGCCACCGAAGTCGGCGATGCCGGCTATAACGTGGCCGTCGCCGGGCAGAAAACCTATAACGGCGTCGCCATATTATCCAAATCCCCCATCGATGTGGAACTGACCGAGCTGCCGGGCGATGCCTCGGACGAGCAGGCCCGCTATATCGAAGCCTTCACCGGCGGGGTGCGCGTCGCCTCCATTTACTTGCCCAATGGCAACCCGGTGGATACCGAAAAATATCCCTACAAGCTCGGTTTCATGGAACGGCTGCACGCCCGCGCCGCCGAATTACTGGAGGGCGAGGATGCCTTCGTCCTCGGCGGCGACTACAACGCCATCCCCGAGCCCGGCGACGTCTACGATGCCGAGGCCTGGGAAGGCGATGCCCTGTACCGCCCTGAAACCCGGGCCGCCTGGCGCAAGATCGTCTATCTGGGGCTGACCGATGCGTTCCGCGCCCTCAACACCGGCATTGGGCTTTATTCCTATTGGGATTACCAGCGCGGCGCCTGGCAGAAAGACAATGGCATCCGCATCGATCATCTGATGCTTTCGCCGCAGGCCGCCGACTTACTCACCGCGTCCGGCATCGACCGCACCCCCCGGGGCTGGGAAAAGCCGTCCGATCACACACCGGTCTGGTGCGAGCTGGAAATTTAGACACGCTTGACCGGCCTCACGGCGATCACATAACGCGCCTTTGATTCTGTAAACCCCTTCAATTCACATAGAGAAGTCTGGGAATAATCAGGGTGAGGATGGGGAAGGCGATGATCAATCCGACGCGGAGGAAATCCGAAATCAGGAACGGGACCACGCCCTTGAAGGTCTCCAGCATGGGAACGTCGCGCGCCATGGAATTGATGACGAACACGTTGAGACCGACCGGCGGCGTGATCAGCCCCATTTCGACGACGATCAAAGAAATGATGCCAAACCAGATCTTGGTTTCTTCCGGACCTAGGCCGAAATCGAGGCCGGCTATGATGGGCCAAAATATGGGAACCGTCAGCAAGATCATCGCCAAAGAATCCATGACGAATCCCATGAGGATGTAAAGCACGATCATGCCCAACATTACCGTCATCGGCGCCAAATTGGAATTTTGGAAAAAGTCGGCGGCAAAGATGGGGAGCTGTGAAAATCCGAGAAAGGCATTGAAAATTGCGGCGCCCAAGAGGATCAGGAAAATCAGGGCCGTCGTCGAGGCGGTGCCCAGCAGCGCGTCGATGAAGCCTTTCATACGCATGCCGCCCCGGGTGACGGCGATCAGAAACGTGCTGACTGCACCGATCGCGGCGCCCTCCGTCGGCGTGAAAATTCCGGCATAAATTCCGCCCATGACCACCACGAAAATCACCAGCACCGGCCAAATTTCCATGAGCGCACTCCACTTTTCGGCACGCGAGGCGCGGGCGCCGGCGGGTCCCGATTCGGGATTGATGCGCACCACGATGGCGACCACGAAGATATAGCCGACGGCGGCGAAGATGCCGGGAATGAAGGCGGCCTGGAACAGGGCGGCGACGCTCGCTTCGACGATGATGGCGTAGATGATCAAGACCACCGAGGGCGGAATGAGAATGCCCAGGGTTCCGCCGGCAGCCAGCGCCCCGGTGGCCAGGGAGCCGGAATAGTTGAAGCGGCGCAGCTCGGGCAGCGCCACCTGGCCCATCAGCGCGGCGGTGGCCAGCGACGAGCCGGAGATCGAAGCGAATCCCGCGCAGCCGCCGATCGCCGCCATGGCAACGCCGCCCCGGTGATGACCAAGCCAGACATAGGCGGCGCGGAACAGCGCCTTGCTGATCCCGGCCTCGGCGGCGAATTGCCCCATCAGCAGGAACAAGGGGATGACCGACAGATCGTCGGTGGAAAAGCGCCAATAGGTTTCTGTCTTCAGGTAACTGAGAAGCGCCGTCGTCCCGGCGATGTAAGTGTAGCCGACCAACCCGACCGACAGCATGGAAACGGCGATCGGGATGCGCAGGGCCAAGAGGAGCAGCATTGCGGCAAAGCCGATTCCGCCGATGGCAAGGGTACTCATGGCGGTCTAATACAACGACTGATCGTTGAAATAGCGGCCAGCGCGAGTCTCGGCGGCGTTTCGTCCGACGGTATAGGCGACAACCACGACCAGAAACGCCATCATCAGGACGGAAATGGGAAATGTTTGCCAGCGCAAAAAATTCAAGGTCAGGGATCTCTCGGCGGTTTCGTACATTTCGATGCCGCCGAATATCATGCGCCAGGTCAGGAGGCTGGCGATCACCAGATACATGGCGGCGCCCAAGGTATCGAAAAAGGTTTTGGCGCGCGTCGGCGCCCGCGTCATGAAGAAGTCGACGACCACATTGCCGCGGTTGAGCTGGCACCAGGGCAGGAACGCGAACACCGCGATGCCGGTGCCGATGGCGACGATTTCAAAATCGCCATAGATCGGCCCGACGCCGGGAATGGCGCGGCCGATAATGCTGACCGTCGTTATCGCGGCGAGCGCGCTCAGCACGCACCCGCCGGCAATCGCCAATATTCGGGCCACCGGATAAAGAGCCCGGCCCACCGGATCGGTGGGCCGGGGATCTGTACCGTTACTGTCCGCCATGCGGTTGCCCGCCTTTTCGGTCTATTTATTTAGCGAAACGATGGCTTATTTGGTGTACTTGGCGACCATGGCGCGGGCGTCGTCGAGCAGCACCTGCCCATTTATGCCGCGGCCCTTCATTGCCGAAATCCATTGGGCGATCGCCGGCTTGGCCGCTTCGCGCATTTTGGCCACTTCCGAAGCCGGGATGACATGGAACTTGTTTTTGGATTTGGACGCCATCACCTTGCGGCCCGGATTTTCGCTGTCGGCCCAAAGCTGGCTTGCCCATGGCGAGATATTGCGGCCGGAATGATCGTCGATCACTTTTTTCAGATCCGGCGGAAGCTTGGCATACGAGCCTTTGTTCATCAGAAAGCTGAACACCGAGGTATTCAGGCGCGGCTGCTTACCCTCGAGGATCGAAAAGTGCGAGACCAGGTCCTGCATCTTGACCGCCGGTGCGATCTCGTATGGCAGCAGAGCGCCGTCGATGACGCCTTTCGACAGCAACTGCGGGATCTTCGGCAGCGGCGCGCCGACCGGAACCGCACCCATGGATTTCAGGAAAAGGCCGCCGGAGCGTGTTGCTGTCCGAATTTTCAAGTTTTTGAAGTCAGCCATTTTGAGCACGGGCTTCTTGGATTGGATCAGCGAGCCGGCGTGGTTGTTGAGCAAAAGGACATGGTAGGCCGACCACTCGTCCTTCAAATGTTTATCCTGGAAATCCTGGATTGCCGCCGTGGTGGCCTGCGTGGTGGTGTGGACAAAGGGCAGCTCGAAAACTTCCGTTTTCGGGAAGCGGCCCGCTGTGTAACCGGGCAGCGTGAAGGTAATATCGACGACGCCGTCCTTGACCTGGGTGACCAATTGCGGCGGCGTTCCACCCAACTGCATGGTCCAGAAATGCTGTATCTTGATGCGACCCTTGGAGGCCGCCTCGACCTTCTTTCCCCAGGGAATCAAGAACAATTTTGCCGGATTGGCGACCGGCGGGATGAAGTTGTGCATGCGCAGCGTGACTTCCTGTGCCTGCACGGCTGCCGGTGCGTAGACCACAGCCATCGTGGCGAGCGCAGCGGAACTCAGAAAAAACTTTTTCATAATGCCTCCCTTGATTTCATAGCAGCTCGAAACATCGGATATCGTTGCCGATGAACGGAATCGCGCGCAACTTAGCATTGATGAGACCGGTGACGCCATCAATTTCCTCGGGCCCGGTGAAAAAGCGAAACGCCAGGGTTGGGTCGAAATTTATTCGTGGCGCGCCGGAATAAACTTCGGTCGGGCGCATTGATGTTACGATTGCCGGGCTGATTGGTGTTGGACCGGCGTTGGTTCATATTCAATTCAGGAGAGACCTCAAATGATGAAATTGTTAGCCGCCGCCCTGTCGCTGATCCTCGCCGCCGGCGCCGCCCAGGCGGAAGGCAAGAAGAAAATGGGCATGACCAAGGGCGATGCCATGAAAGCCGAGCAATCCATAAAGAAGGATGCGATGATAAAAATAGACGAAATTATGACCAAGGGTGACACCAAGAAAAAAGACGCC
>JAYGEH010000345.1:0-7070 GCA_046582475.1 Rhodospirillales bacterium | reverse complement strand
CTGAAGGACTAGATATTTTTTGGGGAGCGTTGACGGCGGGCGATGGGGGGCCGATAACCGGATCATGACAAAAATCGGAATACTCGGATGTGCCGGGCGCATGGGGCAGATGCTGGTGCGCCAGGTGGGCGGTACGGCGGGTGCCAAATTGGCCGGCGGCTCGGAAGCGCCCGGCCATGCGGCGTTGGGCGCCGATATCGCCGCCAATGCCGGGCTGCAAGCCGCCGGAATTGCGATTACCGATGATGCGAGCGCGGTTATCGCCGCATCTGACGTGGCCATCGAATTCAGTCTGCCAGCGGCCACCACTAAGCATGTGGAACTGGCCGCATCGTCGGCGACGCCGCTGGTAATCGGCACCACCGGCCACGATGCCGACCAGATGGGCTTGATCGAGGCCGCCGCCGAAGAGACCGCCATCGTCAAGGCGATGAATTTCTCGGCCGGCGTCAATGTGCTGTTCGCCCTGACCGAGCGGCTGGCCGCGACTTTGGACGAAGCGTTCGATATCGAAATCGTCGAGATGCATCACAGGCATAAGGTGGACGCGCCGTCGGGCACCGCCATCGGTCTCGGCGAGGCCGCCGCCAGGGGCCGCGGCGTCGATCTAGAGGCCAAGGCACAGCGCGGCCGTGACGGTATCACCGGTGAGCGGCGGCCCGGCGACATCGGTTTTGCGTCTTTGCGCGGCGGCGACATGGTCGGCGAGCATTCGGTGATTTTTGCCGGCGCCGGCGAGCGCGTCGAGCTGCATCACAAGGCCGCGTCCCGGGTCATATTTGCCGCCGGCGCGGTGCGCGCGGCGTTCTGGCTGGAAGGCAAGGAGCCCGGTCTCTATGACATGTTCGACGTCTTGGGGTTCGGCGATTAATCTGGCGGCATGAAAAAAGCCGACATCGAGGCGTTCTACGCGAACCTGGCGGCGGCCATGCCCGAACCCAAGGGCGAGCTCGATTACATCAATCCCTATACCTTGCTGGTGGCCGTGGTTTTGTCGGCGCAGGCGACCGATGTGGGCGTCAACAAGGCCACCGGGCCCTTATTCAAAAAAGTCAAGACGCCCAAAAAAATGCTCGCCCTCGGCGAAGCCGGCCTTAAGGATTACATCAAGTCGATCGGCCTCTTCAACACCAAGGCGAAGAACGTCATCGGGCTCTCGCAAATGCTCATCGACGATTTCGGCGGCGAGGTTCCGAAGCACCGCGACGCCCTGCAAAAGCTGCCGGGGGTGGGCCGCAAGACCGCCAACGTGGTTCTCAACATCGCCTTCGGCGAGCCTACCATCGCCGTCGATACCCACCTCTTCCGCCTCGGCAACCGCACCGGCATGGCGCCCGGCAAGACGCCGTTGGAGGTGGAGTTGAATTTTGAAAAAGCCACCCCCCCAGCCTACCGCCGCCACGCCCATCATTGGCTGATCCTGCACGGCCGCTATGTGTGCAAGGCGCGCAAGCCCGATTGCGGCGCCTGCGTGGTGGTCAAGCAATGCGGCTATAATGCCAAGGAAATGGGCTAGCCCTTCTCGTCGAACCCCATCAAGTCCTGATTGCCGGCCCTTGGATCATCGTCGCTGATGAACGGCGCCGGTTTGGCAGATGGCGGCGCCGCAATTTTGGCCGGCGCCTGGTCGGTGACCGGCGGCAATTGATCGCCATCGGGGGGCGCATCCGCATCGGTTGGTGCATCCGCGTCTGGGGGCGCGTCCGCATCGGGCGGCGCGTCCGTATCGGGGAGCGGAGCGGCATCGGGCGCCGTTGCTTTTGTCTTTTCCTTGGCGGGAATTTTGGCCGGCGCTTTCGGCGCCGGCGTGTCTTCAACCGGGGGCTTCGGTTTATCTTTATCCTTGATGATCGCCGCGAAACAGGCCGGCTCATCGACCTCATCGGATTCGCGGCCGCGAACCTCCACATGATCCACCTGGTTTTCGCCGCCGTCCGCATACAAGAAGACATCAACGACACAGGCTTGCGTCTGGTACTGCCAGATCATCGCCGGCGGCTCTTCGCGCTCCAGGGACGGCGCACCCAAAAGATCGGAAAGATCGTCGTTGTCGAGGCCCAGAAGACGGTCCTTGAAATTGGTTAAATCCACGGGCAGGCTCGCCGTCTCCTCCGGTTTCTCCTCCTCCTCGGCTTCGCCTTCGCCGCCCGGCCTGTCGCTGTCCTCGCCATCCTCTTCCCGAGGTCCGGCTTCGACTTGATCGGCGGCGATGACGCGCGCGTCCTCGACCGTCCTCGGGATGCGCTTTATGGTCTCCGGCTCGGCCGCGCAGGCGGCAAGAAACATCGCCGCCAAAAGGCTTAACGCGGGCAGCTTGCCGGGACCACCGGCGAAGGAAAATATATCCGCATAGAAGCAACGCGCGGCCATACCGGAACCGCTCTAATCGGCCGCTGCGTCCGGCTCGGCGTCTTGGTCGCTATCCAGCGAAGCCATATCGCCGGAAATTTTGCCACCCGCCTCGATGACGATCTTGCCGTAGCGGATCGATCCATCGACGCTGCCTTCCTTGCGGATGGTCAGTTTTTCGCGGGCCACCAGCGTGCCCTCGAAGCGGCCCGAGATATCGGCCTCGGCGACGGTGGCGTTGCCCTTGAAATAGCCGTGCGGCGAAATGACGATGGTGTGCGCGTCCGTCAGCGCGGCTTCCACCTGGCCTTCGACCACAAGTTTTTCGCAAGAAGTGATATCGCCGGACAGCCGGATATTGCGGCCCACGGTCAGCCGGTTGGCTTCGTCGTCCAGCGCCAGTACCCGGTCGTTGCGTTTGGGCCCGCCCGGTATTTCCGTGACCCGGCGCGGGATTTCGGGCCGGAACGGCGTGCCCAAGGGTTTCGAAGGCCCATGGCTGGCGCTTTTCGCAAACGGCTTCAACGGCGGCGCCGCCATCTCGGGCGCGGCATCGCCGCCGTCCCCTTTGGCGGCGGTGGATTTTTCGTCCTTATCCTTTCCGAACATGCTCAATCTCTGATCTCCAAAATGCGGTCCTGGTCTGCCGGCCCCAGCCGTTCTCGCCAGCCATGCATCAGATGCACCATGGCCGCCGTCGCGATGATCGGTGCAACCAGATTGACAAACGGCACCGTCATCATAATCGCGATCAGCACGCCGGCGACGAACACCTGAGCCCGGAAACGGCGTCTAACCCGGCGCGCGCTTCTGGGGTCAAACCGGCGGTGGCCGACCAACTCAAAATATTCCCGGCCAAGAAGATAGCCATTTAAGCCATAGAAGACAAAAAGATTAAACGGCGGGAAGAAAAAAAGCACGATAAGCAATGGCAGCGCCAGGATATTGAGACCAATCCCGATGAGGGCGAATTTGATGGTGATCCACAGGATTTCCCGGATCGGCTGCTTTCTCGGGTCCGGCAGGCCTGGAAAATGCCGGTCTTCGACCGCCGCCGCCACGTCTTCCAAAAACAGGCTGGCGATCACCGTGATCACCGATGGAAACAACAGCCAGGTCAGAACTCCGGCCGCCAGATTGCCGAGGATATCGGAGACGAAATCGAGGTTGATGGGAAATCCGAAGATCGAAAAATGCAAATAGTCGGTGCTCGCCAGGAAGATCGCGATGCCGCCCCACAAGAGGCCGAACATCGCCGCCGATCCGATGACGCCGATCCAGAAGACCCGGCGCAGCTTAGGATCGCTCAGTTGGGCGATGGCGCGCGAAAAGGCTTTGATCATCGGGTTCTGCGTCCGCTTATGGTGTCGAGAATAACGCCTGCTGTTTATCCCCGATCCCATCTCCCCGCAAGCGCCGCGCCGGATCGGGCGGGCCGATAAGTTCCCGCTTGAGGCAACCGCGCAGCCACCTATACTGCGCCGCTCTTAAGGTAAATTCAGTTATCGAGCTTTGCTCCCAAGGAGTTTTAAATGGCGGAGACCCAGTACGACGTGACCGGTATCGGCAACGCGATCGTCGATATATTGACCCAGGCCGATGATGCATTCCTATCCGATCATGGCCTGGAAAAGGGCACCATGACCCTGATCGATACGGAATCGGCGGCAAAAATTTATGGCGACATGGGCTCCGCCGTTGAAGTGTCCGGCGGCTCGGCCGCCAATACCATCGCCGGATTGGCGTCCCTCGGCGGCCGCGGCGCCTATATCGGCAAAATCGCCGACGATCAGTTGGGCCAAGCGTTCGCCCACGATATCCGCGCTGCCGGCGTCGCCTTCGAAACCCCGCCCTTATCTGCGAGCTCGGGCGCGACCACGGCGCGCTGCATAATCCTGGTGACGCCGGACGCGGAACGCACCATGCAGACCTATCTCGGCACCTGCGTCGAGTTGGGCCCGGACGATGTGTCCGACGATCTCATCGCCGCCTCGGAAGTGGTATATCTGGAGGGCTATCTTTATGATCCGCCGCGCGCCAAGGAAGCCTTCATCAAGGCCGCCAAAACGGCAAAAGCGGCGGGCCGCAAGGTGGCGCTCAGCCTGTCGGACCCGTTCTGCGTCGAACGCCACCGGGACGCATTTATCGAACTGGTGGACAACCACGTCAATATCCTGTTCGCCAATGAGGATGAAATCACGTCGCTCTATCAGGCCAAGGATTTCGACGCGGCCCTGCAACAGGTGCGCGGCTATTGCGATATCGCCGCCCTGACCCGCGGCGTGAAAGGCTCGGTGGTGGTCGCCGGCGACGCGGTTCATGTGGTCGACGCCGAGCCGGTGGCCAAGGTGGTCGATACTACCGGCGCCGGCGATTCCTATGCCGCCGGTTTTCTGTTCGGGCTTTCCAGGGGCGACGATTTGGCCACTTGCGCGCGCATCGGCGGCATCCTGGCGGCCGAGATTATCAGCCATTACGGCGCCCGTTCGGCGACCAATTTGGCGGAACGGGTGGCGCAAAAGCTGGGATAAATTTGCAAAGCCGGGTAGGTTGGCCCGATCATGGACGCCTTCCAACAATTGGGCGCGGCCGGTGCCGGCAAAGCCATCGCCGGTCACCGGTTCGAGACCTCGTGGTTCTGGCGCGTGTTGCCGTCGGGCATGCGCCGCCGCTGGTGGCTGTTCCGCCTGTTCGATCTGATCGCCCGCCATTGGCCCTTGCTGGGCGAGCGCAAGGGCGCGCTGATCGTGCGCATGGACGGCATCGGCGATATGGTGCTGTTTCGCCGCAGCCTGGAACATTATGGGCAGGTGCTGGGGCTAAGCCCTTCCGAGATCACCATCCTCGGCTGCAAAAGCTGGGGCGCGGTGGCGGCGGAAATATTCGCCGGCTACCGGTTGTTCATGATCGACGAGCACGCTTTTGCCCGGCAAACCTTCTACCGGTTCAAGATCAGCTTGGCTGTGCGCCGCCTGGCGCCATCGGTGACCATCTGCGATTCCTATCTTCGCCGCGCGATGATGGCGGACAGCCTGGTCTGGGTGGCTTCGGCGCCCACGTCGCTGGTATCCTTGCCCTTCATCAACGAGCCGACGCGCACCGAATTTACCTATTATCTGAGCCAGGTAGACCGGATCATCGATACCGGCCCCTATCCGACCCACGAGTTGGCGCGCCATTACAGGTTCCTCTCGGAATTGGCGGGCCGCGAAATTCCGGCCCAGGCGCCGCAGATTCCGTGGCGCCGCCAAAGCCCCGAAATCGCCGCCGCCGGCGCCTACGCGGTGCTCAATCCGGGCAGCAACGAGTATGGCCGGCGCTGGCCCTATGGCAGTTATCTGGACATCGCCGAAAAACTGCTGGCGCGGGGATTGCGCGTGGTCATCGTCGGCGGCCCCGGCGAGCGCCCCGGCGATCACCGGGACCGCTTCGGCGATGATGGCCGCATCATCGATCTCATCGGCGCCACCTCGATGCCGGAACTTTTGGATATCCTCAAACACGCGGCTTGCGTGATCTCCAACGATACCGGCCCGGCGCATCTGGCCATTGCACTCGGCGCGCCCACGGTGGTGGTGGTCGGCGGCGGCCATTTCGGCAGTTTCGTGCCGTACCCGGAAGCAGCCCGCCCGCCCCACGCCCGCTTCGTATTCGAGGAAATGCCCTGTTACCATTGTTTCTGGCGCTGCCATCTGCGCGCCACCCGGTTCGATGTTTTTCCCTGCGTCAGCGCTATTCCGGTGGACGCGGTGTGGGCCGAGGCCGAGGCCTTGTTGGCCGGCTCGGCTCAGGCAAGCGATGCATAGCCCCGATATCCTCGATGCCGAAACGCCCGCCGGCGGCATTTTGATCATCGCCGCCGGCGGTATCGGCGATGCCATCCTCCTGGCGCACCTGTTTCCCCGCTTCGCGGGCCTGGCCGAGGACGGCGAGCCGGTGACATTGATTTTGCGCGCCGATGCCGGCAAGGCGGCGTTTCTGTTCTCCGGCCTGGCGCAAGTGCTGACCGTGAATTTCGGCCGCCTGCGGTCTTCGTTCCGGTACCGCCGCCGGGTATTCCAGGCGCTGAAACGCGCCAATTACCGGCGCGCCATCAGCGCCGATTACAAACGCCATCCGAAGCTGGACGAAGCGCTGATCCTGGCCTCGGGCGCGCAAAACATCTCCGCCATGAAGGCCCGGCCCTGGTCCAAATATGATCGGCAATTGCAACGGGGCGAGGCCTGCTTTACCCGCCTTTACGACAGCGGCCCGGTGCTGAAAGATAAAATCCTGCGCTGGACCGGATTCGCGGAATGGCTGGGCGGCGGCGCCGATTCTACCGGCGGCGAGCCGGTTCTGAACTTCGCGCCGGAGCGATGCCCGCCGGCAGCAGCAATCGGCCGCCCGCTGATCATCCTCGCGCCCTTTTCAGCGGAAAAGCTGAAGCAGAGCCCGGCCGCCCTCTACGCCAGAATCCTGGATCACGTGGGCGGTGAATTTGACGTAGCGATCACCGGCGCGGCGGCTGATCTGGACGCCAATCCTGATTTCAAAGCCTTGCTGGAGCGGCCCAATACCGCCTTCGATGGGGCGTCGTTCGAAGTCTTGGCGCCGCGCCTTCGCGCCGCGTCCCTGGTCATCGCTGCCGACACCGCCGTCATGCATTTGGCGGTGGCCATGGGCGCCCCCACATTGTGCCTGGCCAGCGCCGCCTATGTGGGCGAAATCGTTCCCTACGC
>JAYGEH010000309.1:0-6414 GCA_046582475.1 Rhodospirillales bacterium | reverse complement strand
AAAATCCTTGATCCGCCCCCAATGCGCATCCGTCAATTCCCTTCGAAGCATGACCAGCTCCCTCAAGTTGCGCCCCGGCGCTTGCCCGATGCGAAGGCATCGCGCCGCGCACCGCGCCTACCCGGAAAACCGATTTGTTCCCATCAAATTGGTTCATATTTATCCGGAACCGCTCTAGGCTTGGGCCTGATCTGGGGCGTGGCATTTTTTTTCGCCGGCACCGGCTTGGCTTCGGCCGCCAATGCGGTGGCCGCCAAATTGAGCGAACGCGACCGCGCCGACATCGCCCGCGTCGAAAGCTATAATGAAAGGGCAACGCCGTTCTGTTGGCGGAAAATAACCGTTTCACAAAAAGGACTGACAAAATGTCTCACGGACTTATGATTCTGGGTACTAGGCGGATGGCCACAGCTCGCGATGCACCGCGATATAGCCGGGCGCGACAAATCTCAACTGGTCCTTAATTTCCCGATGCAGTTCCGGCAATGCGTGGAAAGGCACCGAGGGAAAAAGGTGATGCTCAGTATGATAGGGCATGTTCCAGGCGAGAATGCGCACGACAGGGTTCGAAATCGTGGTACGTGCGTTGGCGATCATGTCGTCTCCTGAATCGCAGCCTACATGTTCGGCCATCAGGTAGAGTCGGAGGAAAGGTTGACCCAACAGGATCGGCCCCAGCCAATATTGCAGCGCCACCCATATCTCAAAATAGACTGATGCCGCGATCACCAAGATATAACCCGCCCACATCAACCGCGCTTCGGCGACACAGTCCGCTACATGGCGGTCGCGTACGAAGGGTTGCTTCGCGCGGCCAGTGAATGCGTGGACAAAGCTGGTACCGAAGCGGCGCCACATATAGGCAAAGCTCATAGCCCACCACAGATAGGCGGCACGCGTCGTGGGTGGGGCGACCACTAGTTCTGGATCATGTTCGCGGTCTTGGGTGTGGCGGTGATGGGCGTAGTGAAACAGCCGGAAATAGAATGCGGGGTAGAAAACCAACCATCCGGTAACCACCGCAAGTGCATCATTCATTAGCGGCCGTGTGAACACCGTTCGGTGAATGAGCTCATGGTGGAAACAAAAAAGAAAGGCAACCACGATTCCGTGAACTACCATCGCAGGACCAACCCACCAAGTTGAGTCGGCCTGCCACAGTAGTGCTCCGGTTACGGCCAGCGCAATCGTGTGCAATGCCAAATGGGCGAGCCCCTGCACATTCGTTTTGCGAGATAACGCTACCATCCGCTCGCGCGGTAGAAGATCGGCTCTCGTAACAAATTCCTCCATGGTGGGAACCTATCGCAAATTACCCTCGCCAGACAAGATTGAATAAAATCGGCGTTTTAAGCGGCACCAGTTATGCGAAATATAA
Source organism: Rhodospirillales bacterium (assembly GCA_046582475.1). Taxonomy (GTDB): domain Bacteria; phylum Pseudomonadota; class Alphaproteobacteria; order Rhodospirillales; family UBA2165. Next base: position 5,036 of record JAYGEH010000309.1, on the reverse strand, counting down.
CAAGTGTTGCGGCGGTTTTTCGCCGGAGACCTAATCAGCACCAACGAGCAGGACACCGGCCAATATGCCTGCAGAATCGACGACAAGAAGACCATCGTTCAGCTTATGTTGACATTTTGAGCGCGCAATCTGAAAAATGACCTGCGCGCTGGGACTGCCCGACTAGGGATTCTTAAGCGACGGCATGGCCGCCGACGTTACCGTATTCGACCCAGCCACCATCGCCGAGCAGGCCTCATTCCAGGATCCGCACCAATAGGCGGTCGGCGTCCAACATGTGCTGATCAACGGCATCCCAGTGATTGCCTATAATGAACACACCGGCACGCTAACCAGTGAAATGCAGCGGCGCCACTAATTTATTCGCTGTAGGTACGATCCAATTAAAATTAAATTTCAACACAGTGACTTGAAGGAACGAAGGGAATGACTGCGCCTCGCGCCAGAAAATTTATGGCTCTTTGTGACTTGATGGCGCCTAAATTTCGCTTTTTCTCCGAGTTTGTAAGACACAAATTCATAGATGCTCGTCACTCTCAGTCTTTGGTCATATGCCGTTGAAAATCCCGAATGACCAGCCGGTAATTAATAAATCGATTGATCAATATACCCCGTGGTGCAAAATTTGGTGGCGTTTAACGTGTATTGTTGAAGTCGAGCGCAACATTTGGAAAACAACGCAGGGAGTAACGCAAATGGCGATGGAGCCCCTTGCCTCTCAAGGCAACTTCATTCACGTCTATGACTTCCGTGTAAAGGCGGGTGCCGGGGACCGGTTCATCGAAAGTTTCAATGCGGCGGACTACTCCGATTTTAATCCGATGCACAAGTCGCACGCCCATGTAAAGGACGGGGTGCTGTGTCGTGATACGGAAGATCCCGATCGATTCTACCTGATAGGCGAGTGGTCCGACATCGAAGTCTACCGTGCCGTGCGAAAGACGATTAAACGGACTGGCCCGAGTTTCGTCGATCTGATAGAAGGTGGAATATTTGAACCACGAAGGGGAGAGGTGGTGTCCAGCACCCCGCAAGAAATCCTCGACAAGGCGGCGGCCGAGCAGACCGCATAGGGCGACAGGACAGACGGTATTTTAGCCTTTCGAAGCGCGCCAATAAAATAGTGGCGCCGCATGGAGGCCACGACCAGAAACAGCGGCTAGCGGCTTCGGCTCACATTAGACTGGGCAAACGCCAAACCTTTTCCTCAATGGCGTCATCGTTCAGTGAGGGCTACCTCGACTCTCGGCCATTGGCGGGAATGTGCTATAACGCGGTCCATGGAATAAGTCCCACCAGGGAGTTACCGATGCGCGTTTACTTGATGGTCAGGCCCCGCCTGTTGAAGGATTTTCCTGAAGGGGCGGCGAGAGCGGAGGCTCTGGGCTACGACGGCATTACTATGCTTGAGCTGACCGTTCCGCCAACCCTGTCGGCGACTGCGTCGTCCATGAACACATCGCGGATCGATTTACTGACCGGAATCTTCGTGGCGTTCCCGCGTAGCCCCATGGCGACCGCTTACGATGCCTGGGCGATCCAGTCTCTATCAAATGGGCGTTTCCAACTCGGCCTTGGTGCCCAAACCAAATCGCATCTGACGCGGCGCTGGAATGTGGAACATACGCCTCCCGTCCCGCGTATGCGCGAGTATGTACAGTCCATGCGGGCCATCTGGGAATGCTGGCAGAACGGAACCCGCCTCAACTATGAGGGAGAGCACTACAAATTCTCCCTGATGATCCCCTATTACAATCCGGGACCCATCGAACATCCGCACGTGCCTGTCTATCTGGCTGCCATCAATAAATATATGTGCCGGCTAACTGGCGAGGTGGCGGACGGCCACATCCCGGGCGATCCAGTGACCTATAAGTGGTTCTGCGAGATGATGCTGCCCAACCTTGAGATCGGCGCCAAACGGGCGGGACGGACCCTGAAGGATATTGACCTGGGCGGCCACGGTTTCATCGGGTGCGCCAAGACCGAAGCGGGTCTGGAAGTGGTGCGGAAACGGTTGCGGGCGCGTATCGCGCTTTACGCATCGACTCCGGAATACCGCCCGATGCTCGAAATGCACGGATGGGACCACATGTTCTCCGCTTTCATCGACCTGGCCCGCGCCGACAAATGGGACGAGATGGGCGTTCTTGTGACTGATGATATGCTTGCCGAATACACCGTCGTCGGCACGCCAGAGGAGCTTCCGGGAAAACTCAAGGCGCGATTTGGCGGGCTGTCGCAACGGGTCCAGATGGACGACGAGTGGATCGAAGAACTGTCCGACGACGACCACACAAAGCTAGTCGCGGCGATCCAGAAAATTTGACGATAGGGAGGCGGCAGTGAAAATTCAGCCCGCGGCCGGCCGGCTCAATGCGACACGGATAGAGCATTGCTACCAAGCCGGCTTCTGGCGCGACGAGGTCGTAGGAGACCTGCTGGAGAAACAAGCCGGAGAACGTCCCGACGCCACCGCCATCGTTGACGGCGAGCGCCGATGCTCTTGGGCCGATTTGCATCGGTGGAGCCAGCGCTGCGCTCTGCAACTGCGGGAACTAGGCATTGAGCCGGGCGATGTGGTCGCCCTGCAATTGCCTAACTGGTTAGAATACGTCGTCTGTTACCACGGCATCCAGTACGCCGGCGCCATAACCGTCCAAATTGGGGCCGACTGGCGAAGCGCCGAGATGGAATACGGGTTTAGCCTCGGTCCCGCCAAGGTTGCGATCATCCCAAAGCTGTTCCTGGACCACAATTACCCCGCAACGGTCAACGAACTTCGGCCCAGACTTCCAGATCTGGAGCACGTGCTGGTGGCGCGGGGCGATGCGCCGGAAGGCTGCGTGTCGCTAGACGATATGTTGGCCGACCCAATCGAGGACCGCGTTGTGCCCGAAACCCTACGAGCGTGCCGGCCGGGCGCAGACCAGATAATTCGGATCGTATTCACCTCCGGCACCACCGGTCTGCCCAAGGCTATCATGCATACCAACAACACGCTGGCACATTCGTGCCGCACCACGCAGTCGGACTTCAAACACGATGCCGACGACGTCATACTCATGTATTTGCCGTTCTCCACCAACTTCGCCTCGATCATGGGTCTACAGCTTCCGATCACCGCCGGCGCGGCGATGGTATTGATGGACCGCTTCTCGGCAACCCGAGCGCTCGAACTGATCGAGGCAGAAAAAGTTACCTATATCTCCGGAACACCGACTACTTTTATCGCGCTTTCCAACAGCCCGGCGGTGGCGCACACGGTTCAGGATACCCTGCGCCTGCTGTTGTCCGCCGGCGCGAGCTTTCCAGTGCAGGCAATTAAGGAAATGCGCGAGAAATTCAAGACTACCATTATCGATTCCTTCGGCATGAACGAGTTCGGCATGGGGTTCTGGTCCTTGCCAGAAGACGACCCCGATGAGGTCGACGGTACAATCGGACGCGCTATCTCAGGGGTCGAGGCGCGCATTGTAGATGCCGACGGAAATACGGCGCCGTCGGGCGAAACCGGCGAGCTGGTCATCAAGAGTGCAGGCATGTGTGCAGGCTACCATAACAACGAAGCCGCCAACAACTCTTCATGGGACGCGGAAGGATGGTTTTATTCCGGGGATTTAGCGACGCTGGATGAGGACGGATTATTTCGTATCGTCGGGCGTAGCAAGGACGTCATTATTCGGGGCGGCGCCAACGTGTCGCCCCGCGAGATCGAGGAAATCCTGATCCGCGAGCCCAGGGTCCGCGAGGTCTCGGTGATTGGGCTGCCCGACGATTATTACGGGGAAGTAGTCTGCGCCTGTGTAATTCTGAAGCCCAGCGAAACGCTAAGCGCCGAGGAAATCCGGGCCTATCTGAAACCGTACATCGCGCCTTACAAATTGCCCTCGCGCGTGGTCATGGTGGACGCGTTTCCCCTCAACAGCATGGGCAAGGTGCGCAAGGACGTGCTAAGGGAGCGGGTGCTTGGGTCCGCGGACGGTTGACCGAACCGTCGCTTATCTCAGGTCGCCCTGGTCGGGCATGATGAAGTTCAGGATCGCGGTCTTGCCGGCATGGAGGGAATGCAGCGCTTCGCGCAGGGCAGGCTCCAGGTCGGCGGGCCGCTCGACTCGTTCCGCATAGCCACCGACCATGGATGCGGCTTCTTCGTATTTTGGGCCCCTGATGTTTACGCCGTAGTAATCCTTGGTGGTGAAAGAGGTTCCTGTCGGGTAGAATTGGTCATGGTAGTACTGCATCGCAGCGTATTTGGCGTACCGCTTCTCAGCGTAGCGCAAGAAGACCAGCCCGAAAACCGGCGTCGAGAATTCCGCTGGCCGCAGCCCCGCGTTGGCCCAAAGCTGAAGCTGAGGACGACATCAGCGTATCGCTTCTCCAGCACAGGCTGAACCAGCTAAATACTGGTATTGCAGTTCAAGTAGACGGATAGGGCTAATTAGGTTGTGGCGCCGGTAGATGCAGACTTTCCTTGTCGGTTAACGTGAAGTAGTTCCGACCTAATCTGACACCGCTCCTTGAAAAAGAGAGGGTTACCGGTTTTGATAGCGGTGCAAACCGAAACCATCAAAACCATTAGGAGCATTGTCAGATTAAAACCGCCTTTGACCAGGCCGTAGCATTTCCCTACAGTTTTGGGATGCAAAATCATAGTCCCTTCCGTTATTTCAATAGTTCGCCCGATATCATCCGCCTGGCTGTGATGATGTATGTCCGCTATCCCCTGTCATTGCGCCAGGTCGAGGACCTATTGTTCGAGCGTGGTATCGATATCTGCCACGAGACGGTGCGTTTTTGGTGGAACCGGTTCGGTCCGATGTTCGCAGCGGAGATCAGAAAACGGCGCGTTCAAAACCATTCGTATTCTCGCTGGCGCTGGCACCTGGACGAAGTATTTGTCCGAATTAATGGCGAGACGCACTACCTCTGGCGTGCCGTCGATCACGAGGGTGAAGTACTTGAAGTTTTTGTGACCAAACGGCGGGATCGCAGGACTGCGCTTAGTTTTCTGGAGCGCGCGATGAAGCGGCATG
>JAYGEH010000303.1:0-3106 GCA_046582475.1 Rhodospirillales bacterium | reverse complement strand
ATTTTTAGCATATAATGATAAAGGATAATCGGCAAATTAAGATAGCGGATGCTTCTCAAGTACTAAAAAAGCTCGAACCGCGATAGATGCTATAACGGGCTTGTGTAGACGATTCCCTAGCTTGTATAGCAAGAGAATAAGCGAAGCCGGAAGACCAATGGCCCAGAATCCTTCCTTCAGAATAAAAGACAGGCTGCCGAACGTCTTTTTCTCAGGATTTTAAAACCGTTGGTATGGACTGAAATTTCCCATGCTCATTTATGGAGCTTGATGGTGGTTTGGTGTCGTTTCCGCCCATGTATTTTTGCCGGGGCTTGCCTCGTTCCATAACTCTGGGGCTTCGACGCAGTCATCAAAGTCAATGAACTTTAAAACAATCCCACGGGGCCGATAACTACAATTCTCCAGCCCATCAAGACAACAACATCGAGCACCTCTGAATACGCAATCTCCATCAGGTTAAGAATGCCGCCGAGAAAGAGAAAAACTGCAAGTCCATGAACAAGTGTGAAGGTCCATGGGAGTCGGAGACCGATCACCGTCTCAAAAAATCGCCCCCATCCGAACGTTGCTACCGAATTAGTAATAGTAAGAAGTCCGACTGCTAGAATTTTGACGACCATGGCCTATTTTATTTCTTGTATTATTTTTGAGGGAAAATTTAGAGAAATAGAGGGGAGTTTTAGAAAAAATGAAGAGCTTGCATAGGCTCAAGTTTAAATCGCAATTGTCTGTTTGGGAGCGGAAGTAGCCTGCCTCTTAGGCAACATTTTCCAGGAACCAAGTATAGCTTTTTTCCAGCCCCTCTTCCAGGCTGGTGGTAGCCTTCCACCCCAGCCCGCTAAGCCGGGTTGTATCCAGCAATTTTCGTGGCGTGCCATCAGGCTTTGAGGCATCGAAAACCAGTTTGCCTTCAAATCCGACGATGCGGCCGATAGTTTCGGCTAGTTGGCGGATGCTAATCTCCCTGCCCCAGCCGACGTTCATCTGCATGTCGCCGGAAAAGCGTTTCATCAGAAACACCAAGGCATCGGCAATATCGGCAACGTAAAGGAACTCGCGCATCGGATTGCCGCTGCCCCAAATTTCCATCGAATCCCGGCCTTCGGCCTTGGCTTCGTGGGCCTTTCTAATCAATGCCGGCACCACATGGGACGATACAAGGTCGAAATTGTCACCTGGCCCATAAAGGTTGATGGGCTGGGCGGAAATGAAATCCGCGCCAAACTGTTTGCGGTAGGCCTGACACAGTTTGATCCCAACAATCTTGGCGATGGCGTACCATTCGTTGGTGGGTTCCAACGGACCGGTCAACAAGCAGTCTTCGGGCATCGGTTGCGGCGCCTCGCGAGGATAAATGCAGGCCGACCCCATGAACAAAAGCTTTTCCACTCCTGTCCTCCATGCACCGTGTATGACATTCGTCTCTATCATCATGTTGTCGTAGATGAATTCGGCCGGTCGGGTTTCGTTGGCCAGGATGCCACCCACCGTCGCCGCGCAAAGAAAAATGGCGTCTGGCTTTTGGACTTCCATCCAGGCTTCAACGTCGGATTGACGGCGTAGGTCCAACTCGTCACTGGTGGATTTCAGGATTTTGCAGTCCTCGGATTCCAGCCTTCGGACAAGAGCCGAGCCGACCATCCCCCGGTGCCCGTTGACCCAAACTCGCTTTCCGGCCAGGGAATAGATTGGGTTTTCTTCTTCAGCCATCGCCGCCCGTTACACTACCTATCGCTGCCAGGTCTGACCGGACCATTTCTCGGACCATTTCTTCAAAGCTGATTTTAGGCACCCATCCCAGGACCTTTTTCGCTTTCGAGGCATCGCCGCAGAGCACATCGATCTCGTTCTGGCGGAAATACCGGGAGTCAACTATGACCAGCACGTCCCCCGATTCTGAGCAAACTCCCTTCTCGTCCTCGCCCTTCCCTTTCCAGGTGATCTTGCGCCCAATTTCTTGGAAGGCCAACTCGACGAATTCGCGAACTGACCGGCTCTCTCCCGTGGCAAATACGTAATCATCCGGTTCTGGCTGTTGCAGCATCAACCACATTCCTTCGACATAATCTCGGGCATGGCCCCAATCGCGTTGGGCTTCCAAGTTGCCGAGATAAAGGTTTTTTTCCAGACCTTTGGATATGGCCGCAACGCCACGGGTAATTTTGCGGGTGACAAAGGTTTCCCCCCGGGTCGGGCTTTCATGGTTAAACATAATGCCGTTGGACGCGTGAAAGCCATAGGCCTCGCGGTAATTGACCACTATCCAATAGGCGTAAAGCTTAGCCGCCCCGTAGGGGCTGCGCGGCCGAAATGGCGTCAATTCGTTTTGCGGCGATTCCATTGCGTTGCCGTAAAGCTCTGACGTGGAGGCCTGATAAATACGGCAACGATCTCCTAAATTCAGTATGCGGATTGCTTCAAGCATTCGGAGTGCGCCAAGGGCGTCGGTGTTGGCTGTGTATTCCGGCGTCTCGAAACTGACTTGGACGTGGCTTTGGGCGGCAAGATTGTAAATTTCTTCTGGTTGGGTTTCCTGGACAATCCGGATTAGGTTGGTGGCGTCGGTCAAGTCGCCAAAATGCATGGTGAAGCGAAGGTTTTCTTCATGCAGATCTGTATAAAGATGGTCCACCCGCCCGGTATTGAAAGACGATGACCGGCGTTTGATGCCATGCACCTCGTAGCCCTTTTCCAAAAGGAACTCAGCCAGCGCAGCGCCGTCCTGGCCCGTAATCCCGCTTATCAAGGCGATTTTATTAGCTATTGCCACTAATTCCCTGTTTTCCCCATTGTCGAGGCGGTTAATGGTTGAGAGGTTTGCCAGCGCCTTCTGTTCCCCTCGAACTTGCCGCGTCCTCCTAAGGCAACCATGATTCCAAGTGCATTTTTTTATAACACAAAACGATGCGCCTATATTCCTTTGATATCCGCTTAAGGTCATAAGCAGACATTGCGCATTATGTGGTTGACCGGTTTTTACTTCCCCAGATCAAAGGTTCCAACGACGGGGAGGTGGTCGGAACCCAACCGGGGGCCTGTCCGCATGGACGCGTGGCTCACTCCTTCTCCGACAAGCACATGATCCAGCGACAACCCAAGAGGC
>JAYGEH010000293.1:0-2035 GCA_046582475.1 Rhodospirillales bacterium | reverse complement strand
TTAGAATCCTATCACTGAATGGCTTTGCTAAAACAGCATAAGTAGCATAAAAGGCATAAATAGCATAAAATATGCCTTATTTATTACATCAAACCGGATCGACAAATGTCGAAGGTATCAAAAAGGGTCATCATTCCATTTTCGGGAAAAGATCTTCAAATCGTCGAAAATTACCAACACGAACACAAGATTAAGAGCAGGTCCGAGACCATTCGTTGCCTTATCCGCAATGGTGCTGCTCAAGAGAAAACGGAGCAGCAGGCTGGTCTTGCTACGGCGATCCTGGTTCTACGAGCCAATCGTAAAGAGTTGGCTAACTTAGGTGTTCTACATGCTGCGGTATTCGGATCCGTCGCTTTGGGAACAGCTGACCAAGACAACGATACGGATATTTTGATCGAGTTTGAGAAAAACCGCCTACCAGATATCTTTGAATACGCGGGAATTTGCCGACGGATAAAGGAAATTATCCCGACGGCCGATGTCGTTGAAAGGGGGTCTCTAAGAAGAAAATTTGAGAAACGGATAACCAATGAGGCGGTATATGCCTTCTGACCGTGAAAGGAAATGGTTAGAAGACATCCTAGAGGCAATCCAACTGATTGAGGAGTTCGTAACGGGAATGGAATTTGCCGACTTTCAGGATGACTCCAAGACTCGGTACGCTGTCGTTCATGCCCTGCTAATCATTTCCGAAGCTTCCTGGCGATTGTCCGACGCCGTAAAAAAACGCCATCCTGACATTCCTTGGCGAGATGTTGCCAACTCTGGTAACGTTTTCGGCACGAATACCACAGCATTAACGACAGAATGATCTGGAAAACGTTGACGGATAGATTGCCACCTCTGAAACGGGCGATCAAAAAAGAATTGGAATCAATCTGAATCGCTTAATTCGTCGGTTATTAAGAAGCTATTTTGAGCGTTGAGAATGGCGCTATCCTCATCAATATTGTGGCGATGGTTTTGCACAGGAGTTTTCTCAACTACTTGAAAATAGGGCGCGGGTCTGGTTGGGGGCTAGCCCGCGCTCGATGAGCAATTGATCGAGGCGCTGTTTTTTTGACTTGGTCACAGAAACCCGGGACCGCCAAAACCGGGGTCAGGCGAGTTGGCCCGGGATCGCCGGGTCGGCCTCGTCGGCGCGGCCCAGCACCGCCAGCACGTTGGCGACCATGTGCGGCGCCTTCAGCCCAGCCAGCTCGTATTGAACATCGGGCTTGTTGTGCTCAAGGAACTCGTCGGGCATGGTCATCACCCGCACCTTGAGGCCATTCTCCAACAACCCCTCGTTGGTCATGAACTGCAACACGTGGGCGGCGAATCCCCCGGCCGAGCCTTCCTCGATGGTCAGCAGCACTTCGTGCTCTTGGGCCAGGCGGCGGATCAGGTCGTGGTCCAGCGGTTTGGCGAATTGGGCGTCGGCGACGGTGGTCGATAGGCCCATGGCGGCCAGTTCCTCGGCCGCCTTCATGGCTTCGCTCAAGCGCGCGCCGAGGCTGAGGATGGCCACCGTGGACCCTTCGCGAAGCACCTGGCCCTTGCCGATCTCCAGTACTTGGCCGCGCGTCGGCAGTTCCACGCCGACGCCTTCGCCACGCGGATAGCGGATCGCCGACGGGCGGTCGTCGATGGCCGCCGCCGTCGCCGTCATGTGCATCAGCTCGGCTTCATCGGCCGACGCCATGATCACGAACCCGGGCAGCGTACACAGGTACGGCAGGTCGAAGGCACCGCAGTGGGTCGAACCGTCGGCGCCGACGTAACCGGCGCGGTCGATGGCAAAACGGACGGGAAGGCTCTGGATGGCGACGTCGTGGACGACTTGGTCGTAGGCGCGCTGCAGGAAAGTCGAATAAATGGTCGCGAACGGCTTGAACCCCTCGCACGCCAGTCCGGCGGCGAAGGTGACGGCATGCTGCTCGGCGATACCGACGTCGAAACTTCGCTCCGGGAACCGTTCGGAGAACTTGTCGACCCCGGTGCCGCCCGGCATGGCGGCGGTGATGGCGACGATCTTGTCATCGGCTTCCGC
>JAYGEH010000213.1:0-9723 GCA_046582475.1 Rhodospirillales bacterium | reverse complement strand
ATATTTCATCCCAAGTAGCTTCTGGGCAGTTTTGCTGCCACCCTCCGCCTTCTTGAGGAGGGCCGGATCGATACCGCCATTGGCATCTTGGGCGCCGGCGAAATGACCACCTGGACCCGGCCAGGCCGCCAGCGCGACGGCGATGATTAGGGCAACAAGCAAGCGCATGAAAATTCTGCAATCTGTTCGTGTAATATTATAATTATATTACACTTAACGAATTAATTACAGGGAGATGCCGATCCCTTGCGAGGTTCCGGCGATGCCGCAAGGAAAGGGTCCACTCGTCAGGACATCCCCCGCCATCTCACCGCCTCGCTGTTTCCGTGGTCGATCTTTCTTCGTGCGAAGGCTGCCTAACGGAACTCGGCCCGGTACGCGGGCGCTTCGCTCAGCACATGCTCGCGCACGATGGCGAACACGCCGTGTTCGATCTGGCGCACCCGTTCCGGCGACAGGCCATAATCGGCGCCCAGCTGGCGCAACGTGGGGGGGGTCTTCCAGGATGCGCCTTGCCTTGAATATCGCGGCGTCGCGCGCCGGCACGCCGGCCAGCGCCGCAGCCAGCAAGCGCTGCTGGTAGCCGTGCTCCGAGGCTTTCTCACAGGCCATGTCCGGGGTTTCCGAAGTATCGGCCAGGGCATCGATCTTTTCCGATGCATCGTCATCCGAAGTTGGCGCATTGAGCGACACATCCATGCCCGCCAGGCGCCCCTCCATGGCCACGACCTCGCGCCCGGCAATTTGCAGGCGGTCCATGATGGTCCCGATATCGGCATCGGAAAGCTGGCCCTCGCCGTCACCGCAAAGCTCCCGTTTCAGGCGCCGCAAATTGAAGAACAATTTCTTTTGCGCCACCGTCGTGCCGATACGCACCAGCGAGAAGGTGCGCATGATATGTTCCTGCATGGCGGCGCGAATCCACCATTTGGCGTAGGTGGAAAGCCGGCACTGGCGGGCGCTATCGAAACGGTCGACGGCCTGCATCAGCCCGACGCAGCCTTCGGAAATCAAATCGTCGAAGGACAATCCATAACGGCGGAAGGAGTTGGTGATCGAAATCACCAGACGAAGATGGCTGGATATGAGCCGGTGTCCGGCGACCGCGTCCCGGGAGGCTTGCCAAAGGGCGATAAAGCGGCGTTCCTCGGGCGCGCTCAGCAGCGGATAGCGGCGTGCCTTGCGCACGAAGTCACCGATGCCATTGGTATTGCGATAGAAATCAAGATGCAGGTTGGCTGTCACGGCACAACTCCAATCGGCCCGTTGCCAGGGCTCGAACATTCTACAATGCGCTGGGTTCCGGCTGCCGTGACGGGGTGATCATTGGCCGGGATGATTGGATACGCGTTATGCTCGCTATTAAATCCAGCACGTTAGGCGTTTTTACCCAACGGGACTTATCGGATAAATTGCGGCGATCCGACGATCGGTTACGGTTTACCCGAAAAAGATTCGAGCGACATGACGGTTCGCAACAGGTCAGCCACCGTTTTGGCCTGCATTTTTTCCATCACCCGCGCCCGGTGTACCTCCACCGTGCGTTGCGTGATGCCAAAATCGAAGGCGATTTGCTTGTTCAACTTGCCTTTGGCGATCATCAGAAGGACATCGTTTTCGCGCGGCGTTAGAAGATCGAGCCGCGTCTGGATGGCCGCCTGTTCCGACATTTCCGATCCCAGTCTGGCGCTTTCTTCCAGCGCCTTGTTCACCGTATCCAGAAGGATCTGATTGTTGATCGGCTTTTCGATGAAGTCGAAGGCACCTTCCTTCATGGCGCGCACCGCCATCTGGGTGTCGCCGTGGGCGGTGGCGATGATCACCGGCAGATCGCGGCTTTCCTTGGCCACGATTGTCTGCAGATCGAGACCCGAGATGCCGGGCATGCGCACATCCAAGAGAATACAGCCCGGACCGTAAACCGGCATGGCGTCCAAAAATCGGTTGCCCGATTCGAACAAGGCAACCTTGAGATCGACGGATTCAAACAAGTCCCGCATCAATTCGCGGTTCACCTCGTCATCCTCGATCACATAGACTATATTTTCATCCGCCACCAGTTCTGCCTTTCCGGGTTGTGGCCATTACAGGATAAAATTTTGCCCGCCGGGTTGCAATTATTCCGCCGCGCTTCTGGAAGCCTCGACACCCGATCTATTTCCTTTGGTGGTTGTATTCCCATTGGCAGTTTTTTGCAGCGCCTCGCCGATTGTAACGATAATTTCATCAACAACGAACGGTTTTGTAATATATCTGAAGAATCCGGCCCGCTTACCCTTTTCAATATCGCCTGGCATGGCCGCCGCCGACAGGGCGATAACCGGTATCGGCGCGGTTTTCGGCTCTTCGCGCAAAATGCGAACCGCCTCCAACCCGCTCATGCCCGGCAGGTTGACATCCATAACGATGACATTGGGCAGGGTATGGCGCGCGATCTGGATTCCGTCCTCGGCCGAATGCGCCGATAGGAGCTTTGTGCCCTTGAGGTGGCCAACTACTTCTTTGAAGAGCTGCCGGTTGGACAAATCGTCTTCGATATAAAGGATGACGGTTTCGCGGGCGCCGTCTTGATCCGCGTTCAAATCCAGTTTGCCGGCGTTGGTGGTGGTGGCGTCTTCGGACGCGCCTGGAACGGCGGCGGGAATATCGATCCAGAATGTGGAGCCTTGGCCCGGCTTGCTCGAATAGCCGATTCTGCCGTTCATGCGCTCGACCAGTTGCTTGGTAATGGTCAATCCAATGCCGGTGCCTTCGATGCCGCGTCTCTCGGCGTCCAGGCGGCCGAAGGGTTCGAACAGTTCCGCTGCCTTTTCCTCGGGAATTCCGATGCCGGTATCTGAAATGGATATGCGCACAAATTCCGCATTGAGCGGCCGCGCCGATACCTCCACGCGGCCGCCGGGACCGTTGAATTTGACGGCGTTGGACAGGAGGTTCAGAAGCGCCTGTTTGAGCCGGATGCCGTCAGCCAGGATCGACGGCGGCGGTTGATCCTTGACGTGGTTGATAATTTCCAAACCGCTCTTTTCGGCGAGCGCGGCGATCAGGCCGATGCATTCCTCGACGGCGCTCGCGGCTTCCATGGCCGAGAGCTCAAACGCCACCTGACCGGTTTCGATCCTGCTCAAATCCAGAATATCGTTGATCAGAACCAAGAGGTGTTGACCGCTTTTCAATATCTGGTTGATCTGGCGCTGCTGGATCTCGGAGACCGGTTCCTTTTTGTTTTGCAGCAATAATTGGGCATAGCCGAGAATGGCGTTCATCGGGGTGCGCAATTCATGGCTCATGGAAGACAGGAATTCCGATTTAGCGCGGTTGGCGTTTTCCGCCTCCCGCTTGGTGGCTTCGAGGGTGTCCTGGACGCGCCGGGCGGCGGTAACGTCCTGGATGGTGACGATGATCCACTCGGCGGCGCCGTCATCGCCATAGCCGATTTCACCGCGGCCGACGATGTGGCGCGTCGAGCCGTCGCCGCGCAAAATTCGAAATTCGTTGGTGTAGTGCTCGGCGCGGTCGTCGATTGCCGAGCGTTGGGCCTGCATGACGCGTTCCCGGTCATCGGGATGAATGCGGTCAAAGAGCTTGTCGAGGGAGGGCGTTACGAGGTCCGGATTGTAATCGAAGATGCGATACATCTCCGGCGACCAATAGACCGTTTCGTCCCGAAGATCGCGTTCCCAACTGCCGATTTGCGCCATGCGTTGGGCTTTTTCCAGATTGACGCGCGCGTTGCTGGTATCCGCCTCGGCCCGCCGCCGCTCGGTAATGTCCGCCGAAAGTACAATATACCCAACGATCGTTCCGGATTCGTCGAAATCCGGTGAGATCGATACTTGGGTGTGCAAGCGCTCGCCATTGATATCGTCCACGTAATTATCGTAGCGGACCGATTCACCGGCCAGAGCCCGTTCCACATAGGGCCTGACCCGCGCCATCATTTCATCGCCGAAGATTTCGATCAGATTTTTGCCGATCAGTGCGTCCGGCTCGAAACCGATTTGCGGTACTAGCGATTGACGAACCGGAACCGGTGCTGGGTATCGTGATAGGCGATAAAGGCGGGGATCAGATCGGCGATGGAGCGGAGAAATTTCTCGCTTTCCTTGATGACGCGTTCCTGGTCGAGGCGGTCGGTGACGTCCTCGGCGGTGCCGAGGGCACCGATGAAGGCGCCGCTCTTGGTATCGAACACCGGCAGGCTGTTGAGCAGGAAGGTCAGCTCGGTGCCGTCTTTTTTGGTCAGGTGAAAGGTCTCGCCCTGAAACGGATGGCGGAAGCGCCCCGCCAATGCATCGGCTTCGATATCGGCAAAGCGGCCGGCATCGCGGATGTCGGTGCCGATAAACTGGTGCGGGACCAATCCGGTGACGTCGAATATCCTTTCCGAAATGGCAGTGAAACGGAGCTCCGCATCCAACTCCCAGACCAGATCCGAGATCATCCGGGTAATATCATCCAACCGCCGCGTCAGTTCGGCAACGCGGTCTTCCGGCGTTATTTTAAGTTTCGGGCCTTCGTCCAAGGCGGCTACCTCGGCGAAATGGCTGACAAAATTAATACTTGGCTAATTGATCGACGGCAACTGGAATACCTGGCCCGGAAAAATCAAATTCTGGTTTTTAATCTGGTTCCGGTTGGCATTGTATATGACGGTGTATTTGAAGCCGCTGCCATAGCTGCGCCTGGCGATGCGCCAAAGGCTGTTGCCGGGCCGCACCACCACCAGGTATCCGGGCGCGATGCCTTTTAAGGGCACCGAGCGGGCAAAATACACTTCCAGGCGGGCCAGCACCTTGCCGGCTTCATCGACCCGGTCGGCGCGCAGGGTATAGATGCCGGGCGCCACCGGCTGCTTCGGGCGTTGCCGCCAGCGGCCGCGCTGGTTCGCCTTGGCGCGGCCGAGAAAGGCATTGTCCAGGTAGAGATGGACAAATCCCCCGGCCGGCCCGGTGCCGATGATATCGAGACGGCCGGCGTCGTCATAATCCACCGCGTCGACGGCGAAAATTGTCACTTCGGCGGCGGCGCCGGCGGTTGCCGGCGGTTTGGCCGCGTTTAGCTGGGCCGCCGGGCCCGGCTTCTGCAGAACTTCGATGGGCCGGCTCTCGTCACGGGGGACGCGCAAGGCCAGCGGCTGGCTTGGTTTTGCGGCCACCCGCCCGGCGATATCCTTGCCTTTTTCCGGGATCACCAGCACCACCTCGGAATCCGCGGCGACGGTTTTACCCTCGGGCCCGGTGGCGCTTAAAGACAATTTGCGGCTGCCCGGCGGCAATGGGCTGGTGGGCACGAATACCCATTCGCCGCGGCGGTTGGCCTGCACCGCCCCGATCAGCTTGCCGCCGTCATAGATGCGGACTTTGGCGTTCGCCGCGGCGCGCCCGGCCATGACCGTATCGCCCTCGGGATTGATGCGCACGATATCGAAGCTGGGCTTGACCGGATCCGGCGCCATGGGCGCCGCGGGTGCGGGCGCCGCAGCGGGCGCGGGCGCGGGTGCGGGCGCCGCCGACGGTGTTTTGGATGCCGACTGGACAGCGGGTTTTTCCGCTGCCTTGGGTCTGGCCACTTGGCCGGTTGCCGCCGGGGGGGTCACCGGCCGAGGTTTCGCCGCCGGAGGTTTCGCCGCCGGAGGTTTCGTCATCGGAGGCGCCGGATCCTGGGCGCCGGATTTAACGGTTACGTCGCCGGCACGGCCAGGGGCGGCGTCATCCCCGGTGCCCTCAAGCACGAAATTGAGGACAATGGCGAGGGCCACGATGGCGCCACCGATGATGGAAATGATAACCGATTTGTTCATACCGATCCCAATCGAGATCAAGGCTCAAAGAAATACAAGCCCAAGTTCAAGAGAGTACCCCGCGCCCCGGCCCCTGGCAACAATCCATGGGGACATCGGCAAGGCTCAATACCCTCCGAAACCGGCGCCGATCAGGGCGACGGCGGCGGCCAGGGCCATCGGCACCAAGGCGCCGAGGGTGATCAATGCGAAGCGACCCCAGCGCAGCCCCGCAAATCGGGCCAGGGCGGGCTGGCGGAACAGCGAATCGGCGAAAAAGATAAAACCGAGAATTGCCACCGCCGGGATCAGAAACGGGGCGGCGTCGGTCATGCGGACGGCGAGGCTAAGGACGCCGCCGCCGGCGCCAAGCACCGGCGTCAGGCCAAAGCCGAGGGACCGGTCGAACAGGGCGAGGAGGACAAAACCGCCGCTGGCGGCGGCCAGCGCCAGGGCCAGTTCGCGGTCGCTTTCCAAATCGGCGGCGGCGGCGATCAGCGCCAGCCCGGCAGCCGCCATCATGAGCATAGCCACCGGCACCATTGCATCGCCGGCCAAGGTGTCCGGGTCCTTGCCGAAAACCCGGCGCAGGCGCAATACGGCCAACCCCCACACCAGCATGATAACCGGCACCGCCGCGCCAAACCCGCCCAGAAGCCAGGCCGCCGCGCCGGCGCCGAAGGCCAGGATCAAGCTCCATTCCAGCCAGTCCGGCCAGCCGGACCACAGCGGCCCCTGGCGGCGTCCATGGGCGCCGGACCCTTCGGATGGGCCATAAACATCGAACAATAAGCCGGCGATCAGCCCGGCGGCGGCGACGCTGACGATGGCGTCCGGGCCGGGCGCCGGCGGCATCGCCGGGGCGCCGAAGACCATCGCCGCGGTCCAGGCAAAGGCAAGGCCGATGCCGGCGCCGGCGATGCGCCGCCCGCTGCCGACGCTGCCGCCGGCCAGACGAATGGCGACGCCGAGCAGCAAGGCGCCAAGGAACGGCGCCGCGATGGTGCGGATCAGCGGATCGGAGAAAAGCTCCATGGGTTCTGGTGCCATGGTTCGCCGCTCCCCGTAAAGCCCCGCCAGGTTGGCGGATCGGGGACGATGGATCCGTGGGCGCACCTGGCGCCCGGGTGTTTTAACCGGAGCCGGTTTCCGTGATACTCAGCCAGGGCCATGGAAAAGCTGGACGCCATCGCCGTATTCTGCGGCTCCCGCGAGGGGTCCGATCCCGCCTATGCGTTGGCGGCGCGGCAATTGGGCGCGGCCATGGCGGCGCGCGGCATCGGTCTGGTCTTCGGCGGCGGCCGCATCGGATTGATGGGCATCGTCGCCGACGCGGTGCTGGCCGGCGGCGGCCGAGTGACCGGCGTCATCCCCGAATTTCTCGACCAGCTCCAAGTCAGCCACGACGGCGTCTCGGAATTGATCAAAGTCGGCTCCATGCACGCCCGCAAAAATACCATGTTCCGCCTGGCCGATGCCTTCGTCATTCTGCCCGGCGGCCTCGGCACCCTCGACGAGTGCTTGGAGATCATCACCTGGAAGCAGTTGCGCCAGCATTCCAAGCCCATCGTCGTTCTCGATGTCGGCGGCTATTGGCAAGGCCTTCTTGCCCTGGTCGAAGATGTAATCGCCGCCGGTTTCGCCCACCCCGAGGCGCGCCAACTGTTCACCTCCGTCACCGACGTCGAAGATGTGTTCACCGCCGTCGCCGACGCCCCGGAGCCGGACAGGATCGTGCTCGACAGCCATCTCTGAATATTGCCGAATTTTGCGTCCTTATTTTTCACATGGATGTGATGGCCCGATGTATTGCCAAGAGCGGCAGGCTGGATAAGTTCACTCCCAAGTATTCGATAGCGCAATCAATGCCGAAATCGATAGTCGTCCCCTTCACCGAAGCAGCAAAGGAACCCGGTCATGGAACAAAGTTACGACGTCATTGTTTTGGGCGAGGGAAATGCTGGAATGGCACCCGCCGGCATGGCCAAGGAAGCCGGCAAATCGGTGCTGGTCATCGACGGCAGGGATTTCGGCGGCACCTGCGCCTTGCGCGGCTGCGTGCCTAAGAAAGTGCTGGTGGCCGCTGGCGAGGCGCTTAACATCATCCAAGATGCGTCCGAGCACAAAATCGACGCCTCCTTCAATACCATCGATTGGCCGGCCCTGATCGAACGCAAGCAGACCTTTGTCGAAGGCGTGCCGCAGATGTTCGAGGACAGCCTCACCGGGCGCAATATCGATATCGCCCACGGCGCCGCCAAGTTCACCGGCGCCAACCAGATCCAGGTGAACGGCGCCACCGTCTTGGGCGGCCAGTTCGTGATCGCCACCGGCTCGGCGCCGCGCAACCTGCCGATCCCCGGCTTCGAGCACGCCATCGACAGCGACGCAATTTTGGAACTGAGCCAGCGCCCGGCCAGGCTGGTGTACATCGGCGCCGGCGTCATCGGGCTGGAATTCGCCCATGTTTATGCCCGCGCCGGTACCAAGGTGACCATCTTGGAGGTGGCCGATACGGCGCTGGCCGCCATGGACCCCGATATCGTCGCGGCGCTGGTGGAAGAAAGCGCCCGCATCGGCATCGATATTCATACCGGCGTTGCCACCAAATCCATCGAACCATCCGGTAGCGGCTTCCAAGTCACCTACGAAGACGGCGGCAAATCGGCCCGCATCGATTGCGACGTGGTCGCCAACGGCGCCGGCCGGGTGGCGGCGGTGGTCGATCTGGACCTGGACGCCGCCGGCATCGACCACGACGGTCCGGTGATCGCCCTCAACGAAAATCTGCAAAGCGTTTCCAATCCGGCAGTGTTCGTCGCCGGTGACGCCAACGCAGCATCCGGCTCGCAGCTTTCGCCGGTGGCCAGCTATGAGGGCCGCATCGTCGGCAACAACATCGTCAACCCGGACGCGCCGCAGACGGCCGACTATCTGACCGTGCCGCGCTGCGTCTTCACCACCCCGGCGATGGCCAGCGTCGGCTATTCACGGCAAGAAGCGGAAGCGAAAGGCCTCAAGTTTCAGGTCAAGTTCAACGATCTGAAAGACTGGCGTTCGGCCAAGACCTATGCGGAGCGGGCGGCGATCTCCAAGGTTCTGATCGAGGACGGCAGCGAGCGCATCCTGGGCGCCCATCTTTTGGGACACGGCGCACCGGAAACCATCCATATATTTGCGCTGGCCATGAAACACGATATTTCCGCCGCCGAGTTTCGCAACACGGTCTACGCCTATCCCACATTCACCTCGGATATCAAGAATATGATCTAACCGCGCAGGCCGCTAAGGCGTGGATCGGCCCGGCCGCCCCGGCATATTTCACAATGCAAAACATGGCCCCGGACCGGAGCGGTTCCGGAAATGCCGCGCATCCCACCTAGTGGCCTGTGTCATCTAATTTGTACCCCTACGATCTCTTTTCCCGTTTCCTCGGTAGGAGAAAGGGTGCGGGCGATGCGGGCCCATCGGCAAGCCCTTTCGACACCCCGGGGGGACGGGAAAAGTGACCCAGAGGGCGGCGTTGCAAGGCTCCCGGTCATCGTCGCGCACCCGTTGTGGTGGATTGGCACCACGGCTGGGCGCGCTCCTCGCCGAAAACTTGCAACGCCGTCGTAGGGGTGCAAATTAGATGACACAGGCCACTAGCCCGGCTCTCCCTACGGGAAAGCCAAAAACAGAGAGAAAACCATGTCTGATCTAAAAATTTACGGCCATATTATTTCGCGCGCGTCGCGGGTCATGTGGATGGCCGAGGAGTTGGCCCTCGATTACGATCTCGAGACCATCGACGTTCACAAGGGCGATCAAAACACACCGGACTATCTGGCGCTCAATCCCAACGCCAGGGTGCCGACCATCAAGGACGGCGACACGGTGCTCTGGGAATC
This sequence comes from Rhodospirillales bacterium, assembly GCA_046582475.1. GTDB lineage: Bacteria > Pseudomonadota > Alphaproteobacteria > Rhodospirillales > UBA2165. Next base: position 51 of record JAYGEH010000213.1, on the reverse strand, counting down.
CCTGGCCATCAACCTGTACCTGGCCAAAAAGCACGGCGGGCCGCTGGCCGC
>JAYGEH010000155.1:0-15533 GCA_046582475.1 Rhodospirillales bacterium | reverse complement strand
GTCGCGGGCTCGGTGCGGATCGCGGCCTATCCGGCGGTTGAAAAGTGGGGCTTGATCTGGATCTGGATCGGCGATGCGGACAAGGTTGATGAAACACTGGTCCCCGACATGGCCTGGACCGAAGATGAAAATCAATCGTCGGTATTCATCCGTTTTCACGTGGGTGCCGGCTACCAGCTCATGGCCGACAATCTGCTCGACGTCTCGCACTCGGATTTCCTGCACGCCTCCTCGTTCGGCTCGCGCGCCGGCCAGAAGGGCGAGACCGATCAGGTCAAGGCCGAGCTGGATGCCTGGTCCGAGGACGGCGCGGTCTACGGATTGCGAACATTGAGCGATGTCGTGCTGTCGCCGATGGCGGCGTCCTGGGCGCATACCGATCAGCCGGTCACCCGCACCCACCGGTTTCACTGGACACCGCCCAACAACATCAACATCGAATTGATTATGGAGAATGACGAGAATAAGGTGACCATTCATCATGACCACCTGATGACACCGGAGACCGAGTTTTCCTGCCATTACTTCCTGGTCTGGACGCGCGATTTCTCGGTGCATAGCGGCTATCCGAGCGACGAAGACGTGCGGCGCGAACAAAGCACGGTGATAGCGGCGGAAGATATTCCGATCGTCGAGGCACAACAGCGCAACAAACTGCGGTTTGGCGATCCCGATGATATCGCCGGGGCCGCCGACAAGCTCCTGGTTACGGTCCACAAGCGCATTGCCGAGTTGGAGAATGAGGAGAAAGTTCGAACCGCGGCCTGAGAAGACAGCCGCCATTTTTCGTTGCGCCTATTGGCGGGCTTCGGCGCCGATCAGCACGAACGCGACGACCGCCAATGTATCGGTTCGATTGGACCAGGCGTGATTGGTGCCCCTCTGGACCAGGACATCGCCGGCCTGCAATCTGGTTTCATCCGCTTCCATCACCGCCCAAATCTCGCCCTCAATGACGATGGCGTAATCGGTGGTCAGGGTTTGGTGCATGCCGGAAGTGCCTGAGTCCCCGTCATGGGCGCCGCCGCTGCCCATTTCCTTGAAGCCTTCACCCACATCGCCGGCGGACCAGATCTCGTCCGGTGGGAACTCGACAATGCGAAACATAGTGCCGGCGGGATGGTGCGGTTCGATCCGGTTTTCGCGAATCGCCAAATCCTCATCGCCCGCATTGCTGGCCGGCGAGCCGGTTTCCCAAACTTCGTGCAGGATAAGCTGCGGCAACGGTTCCAAAGATTGGGGCGGCGGCCCGTCTTTCCAGATGATCGATTTACCGTCGGAATTGAAGCCGGTAACGACGCGGCGGAATTGTCTGGGCATTGTCGAGCTCCTTGAATTTTAAATATGCAACGATCCGGTATTCAGATTATTTGAAGGTCCGGTTTAATGCCAACCCATAGATTTAATTTCACACCAAATATATAACGGTCACATGATCCACGGGTTGACGCGGGATTTATTCAGGCGGGGCGGCGATGAAATTGGTGACATTCACGAAAAAGGACGGCGGCGAACGGATCGGGGCGCTGATCGGGGTCGAGAGCCAGGTTCTCGATCTCCGGGCGGCGGGCGAATTATCGGGAGCCGCAGACAACCCAGCCTTGGCCTCCATGCTGGCCTTCATCGAGGCGGGCGGGCCGGCGCTGGATACCGCGCGCCGGCTTCTCGGCAATCCACCGGACGAGGCCGTCCTCGAGAGCGGCGATATCACGCTCCGGACCCCGGTGCCTAAGCCGCCGCAGATCCGCGACTGCCTCTGCTTCGAGGCGCACCTGAAGGGCGCCTTCGCCGTGTTGCGAAAGCTCAAGGCCGATGCCGAGCCGGACCCGGAGGCTGCCCTCGCCGAATTCGAGGAAAATGGCCTGTTCGCCATTCCCGAGGTCTGGTACCAGGTGCCCCTCTACTACAAGGCCAACCGATTGTCGGTGATCGGCCCCGGCGCGGACGTGATCTGGCCCGCCTACGCCGAACTGCTCGATTATGAAATGGAATTCGGGTTCTTCATCGGCAAAGCCGGCCGGGACATCGCCGTGGAAAACGCACGCCACCATATTTTCGGCTATTCCATCTTCAACGATATCTCCGCCCGCGATACCCAGTCGGTCGAAATGCCGGGCGGGCTCGGCCCCTCGAAAAGCAAGGATTTCGATACCGGCAACATCATCGGGCCTTGCATCGTTACCGCCGACGAGATCGATCCGTATGATTTGGACATGATTGTCCGGGTCAACGGCAAGGAGCGCAGCCGCGGCTCCTCGAGCACCATGCATTGGACCTTCGAGGACCTGATCACCCATATTTCCCGCTCGGAAACCCTGCATCCCGGCGAATTCATCGCGTCCGGCACGGTCGGCGGCGGCTCCGGTCTGGAGCTGCAACGCTACCTGGAACCCGGTGACGTGGTCGAGTTGGAGGTGCAAGGCATCGGCGTGCTAAAAAACCGCATCGTCAGGAATTGACCAGAAAGGAGAACCGTCATGGCCGAAAAAATTCGCCGCGTGGTGACCGGCCACAACGAGGATGGTAAATCGGTGTTTATCATGGACGGCATCGCACCTGCGGTCATGGAGATGGAATCCATGCCCGGCCTGGCCCTCACCGATCTCTGGCAAACCAGCGGCGCGCCAGCCAACAACAGCGGCCAGGCCGACGCCGCCGACCGGCCGGTTGTTCTGGAACCTCCGGCCAGGGGCAGCATTTTGAGGATCGTTGAATTTCCCCCCGATTCCGCCTGGCGCGACGGGGCCGACGCCAAGGCGGCCTTCGCATCGATCGGCGCCAGTCACGCCACCGACGACGCTTCCGGCGATCCGATGATGCACAAGACCGCCACCGTCGATTACCTGATCGTTATCAAGGGCGAGATCTGGGCGATCCTGGACGACGGCGAAGTGTGCCTGAAACAAGGCAACGTGATGATCCAGCGGGGCACCAACCATTCCTGGAGCGTGCGCACCGATGAGCCTTGCCTGCTCGCCGCCATATTGATCGACGCCGATCCGGTCTAAACGGAAAAAACGCCGCGCTAATTGGGCGCATCCATGCCTAACAATTGCGCGGCTTGAGGCCAGCTGTCCGCACCGAAAGTCTTCATATCCTGGATTAAATCACCCGGAACCCATTCGAGCAGTGCGGGCACAAAACTCGGACGCGATTTGATCCGCTCAAACCAGTCCGCGACCCGGGGCAAGCGGCCGTTTTGCCACATGGCGGACATCGACATCATATCCAGCCGGTTGATATAAGGCGTCAGCGCGATATCGGCGAAGGTGAATTTATCCCCGGCCAGCCAGGTGCGCGTGGCCAGCGTCTCTTCCATTTTGTGCAGGTAAAGGTCATAGAGTTTTAATTTCTCGCCGGCGCCGACGGCTTTAAAACCGTTCATTATTATGTCTTTTTTGACTTCATGCCAATTCGCCGTGACCGACAGGGCCGGTGTCGAATCCAGGAATTTTTTCACGCCCTCTTCGCCTAAACGCCACACGGTGTGGCGGTGCGAACAGAGGAAGGTCACAAATCCGCAGGCCGGATGAAGTTCCTCATCCACGGCCTTGGTCCAATAGAGCACCCGGGTCCGCTCCAGCGGGTCGGCCGGGCGCAGGGGTTTGTCTGGGGATATATCTTCCAGATACTCACAAATGATGGTTGAGTCGCAAATCACCTCCCCATCATGCACCAGCGTCGGCACCACGGCTTTTGGGTTGAGCTTCATATAGCCGGGATCGAACTGGTCGCCCTTCAATATATCGATATAGTGGCCGCTCCAATCCAAATCCTTTTCGCGCATGACCATGCGCACTTTGGCGGCGCAGACCGACGAGCCATGATGATAAAGTTCGAGCATTCGGACACTCTATAGCTTTGGTATATTCGCGCAAATACATAATCATCGGCGCCGCCGGCATTGAATTGCAACGCCGTCACCCCGCCATCGCTTGCAGCGCCAATTCCAAATCCACGCAGTCGTCATAACTGGAACCCTTGGCGATAAGGCCGCCGGAAAGGCAGGCGGCTTGCAGTCGCTCAAACCCCGCCTCCGGCAATATCGGATTTCCGCCCCAGATGCCGAGGGATTTGTAGCGCCCGATGGATGCGGTCAGGGTCGCCCCATCCAATCCTGTAAAAAATGGCGCGATGGTCGTTGCCACCTCGGCGGCGTCACTCTCGCGCAGCCATTTTTGCATGGCATAAATGGCGCGGGTCATGGCCAACAGCTCCGGACGGCGCGCATCGAGGGTGTGCCGGTTAGCCAAAAGCGCCGTGTAGGAGGTGGACCCCCGTGCCGCCGAGGCGTACCAGATATGGCCGTCTTCGGCTTCCAGCTGGCTCGCGAACGGCTCGAAAACCTGAATGACATCCAGTCTCCCAGCGCGCAACGCCGCCACGTTCTCTTCCATTGTCTGGTCCGGGATGCGGGTGAGGCTTTGCGGGTCCAGACGCGCGCGCCGCAGATCGTCCTGCAGGCACATCCAGGGGGTCGGAACCTCGGAAACCGTGCCGAGGGAGCATTCCGCGAGGTGCGAAAACTGGAAATCCGGGCGCCGCCCAGAGCCCACCAGGAAAAACGGGTCTTTCGTTACGACCTCGCAAAAGCTGACCAGTTCGCAATGGGGGTCCTGATCGCGCCCCACCAGGCAACGCATGGGCCCGCCCCACCAAACGCCATCATCACCGGGCGAAGGAATCGGCAGCGGCGCATCGGATGTTTCGAGCCGCACATCGAGCCCTTCCTTGGCGTATAGGCCGAGCGCTACCGCCGCATAGAACGGCGCGTAAAACAGGCTGCGGAAGTTCTCAAAGAGGGTGATCGCCATGGCGCCATACTAACGCGAGGCCGCAGCCATAGGAATATGCCGGTCACAGGATGTGATCGAGGGCGTCGGCCAGGTATTTCACCGTGCGGTCTACATTATGGAGCTTGTCGAGGCCAAACAGGCCGAGGCGGAAGGTCTGGTAATCGTCCGGCTCGTCGCATTGCAAGGGCACGCCGGCGGCGATTTGCAATCCTTCGGCGGCAAATTTCTTGCCGTTGTGGATATCGCCGTCGCCGGTATAGCTGACGACCACGCCGGGCGCCTGGAAGCCCTCGGCGGCGACGCTTCTGAAACCCTTGGAGACCAATAGGGCACGCACCTTCGTGCCAAGGTCCCATTGCTCGGTCTTGACCTTGTCAAAACCATAGGCTTCGGTTTCCTTCATGGCGCCATGAAACTTAACCAAAGCGTCGGTGGGCATGGTGGCGTGATAGGCATGGCCGCCAGCCTCATAGGCTTCCATGATCTGCATCCATTTCTTGAGATCGCAAGCGAAGCTGGAGCTATTGGTGTCTTCGAGGCGCTTCCTGGCATCGCTGCTCATCATCACCAGGCCGCCGCACGGGCTTGCGCTCCAGCCCTTTTGCGGGGCGCTGATCAGGACGTCGACACCGGTCGCTTCCATATCGACCCAGATGGTGCCGGACGCAATGCAATCCAGGACGAACAGGCCGCCCACGTCATGGACCGCATCGGCAACGGCGCGAAGATAGTCGTCCGGCAGAATGATCCCCGACGCCGTTTCCACATGGGGCGCGAAGACAATATCGGGTTTTTCCGATGCGATCGCCGCGGCCACCTCTTCGATTGGGGCCGGTGTGAAGGCGGCCTGGTTGCCTTTTTCGACCAGGCGCGCCTTGAGCACGGTTTCCCTGGACGGGATATTTCCGGCCTCGAATATTTGGGTCCAGCGGTAGGAGAACCAGCCATTGCGAATCACCAGGCACGCCTTTCCGGTGGCGAACTGGCGGGCGACGGCTTCCATGGCATAGGTGCCACCGCCGGGGACGATGGCCACGGAACTGGCGTGGTAGACCTTCTTCAAGGTCTCTGAAATATCCCGCATTACACCTTGGAAAGATTGCGACATATGATTCAGCGACCGGTCGGTGAATACCACCGAAAATTCGAGAAGGCCGTCGGGATCAATGCTGGAAATTGGATTTGTCATGGTATGTCCTGCTAGCGGTCAAAGGGAGATGGGCAAAGATTTCCGGCTCAAGCGGCCAGGGCGCCGAAGTTGCGCACATGGATTCCGGCGCTGCTGCCGCGCTCAGTGACATAGTCCCGAAACCGCTCGGCGACGCCGTCCGGTTCCCAGTCGGCAAGGCCGGCGATGAAGCTTGGCCGCCGGCGCGCCCGTTCGAACCAGGCGTTGAGGTTCGGGTACCGCTCCAGCGGCCAATCCATCAGCCACATGCGGTGCACGTTGGGCATCCAGGCGGCTTCGGCCAGGGTAAATTGGGCGCCCATGATCCACGGGCCGCCCAACCCGAGGGCGTCGTCCAGTTCCATAAAATAGCCGTGCGTACGATCCACCGCGGCCGCAATCCTGGCGCTGTCGAACATTTCGGTGGACTGCCATTCGCGGATGAATTCCACCAGCGCCTCGTTGCGATGGCTGGCGGCGAACGCGGCGACGTCTTCAGGCGTCATCCTCTTGCGCGGGCGGAACAAAAATTCATGGGACAGGAGCTTCAGGTCCGATTGTCCGGTGTCGGCGCAATCGACCCATTTTTGCAATAGCCGCTGGCCGTCTGCGCCCTCGGGCGTGAGCGGCGGCGGCGGAAACGCGGTTTCCAGATATTGAATGATATCCTTGGACTCGATCATCAAAACGCCGTCATGGACAAAAGCCGGCACCAGACCATCGGGATGGATGGCCTGATATTCCGGTGTCGCATGTTCGTTATCGGGGATGCTGATCGGATGGCTCTCCCATTGCAGGGCCTTCTCGGCAAGGGTGATGCGCACCCTTTGCGAACAGCTTGAGAGATCGCCGTGCCAAAGATGCAGACCCTTCAGGGTCTTCAAAGTCGGATCGACTGGTTCAATAACGGGCATCGGAACTCCTTGGGCCTGGTGGGCGGCGCGAATGCGCCCCCACCCTAACCCGCCCGCTTCGGCGGAGGAAAGGGCTTTCAGGCGTGCGCGGCGTGGTTGGTGGCGCGGCTGGCGCTTTGTTTGCGCCCGCGCCCGCCCTGGCGCCGGCCTTTCTTGAACCGGGTCCCGCCGCCGGGTTTGGTGCGGCCATTGTTGCGGTTTTTGGGAGGCGCGTCCGAAGCAGCCCCGGCATCATTCGCCGCCACGAAGGGACCATCGCCGATCACCGTCAGGGGGCGCTGGATCAGGCGTTCGATGTCGCGCAGGTATGCGCGCTCGGCCGGATCGCAGAAGGAAACCGCGGCGCCGCCGGCGCCGGCCCTTGCGGTGCGGCCAATGCGGTGCACGTAGCTTTCAGGCTCGTTGGGCAGTTCGAAATTGATGACGTGGGTGACGCCGTCCACATCGATGCCGCGGGCGGCGATATCGGTGGCCACCAGGACCCTGGCCTCACCGGCGCGGAACCGGGCGAGGGCCCGTTGGCGGGCGCCCTGGGATTTGTTGCCGTGGATCGCTTCGGCGTCGACGCCGCATTTGCCGAGCTTGTCGGCAACCCGGTTGGCCCGGTGCTTGGTGCGGGTGAAGACAATCACCTTGGATAACGCCGGGTCGTCCATGATGGATGCCAGCAATTTGGTCTTATCGGCGGCGCCCACATGGTAGATGCTTTGGGTGACGCTTTCGATGGGCGTCGCTTGGGGCGTCACTTCGATGCGCACCGGATTTCGCAGCATATCGCCCGAAAGACGGGCGATTTCTTTCGGCATGGTGGCCGAAAACAACAGCGACTGGCGCTTGTAAGGCAAGGCCGAAACGATTTTGCGGACATCGCGCACGAAACCCATATCGAGCATGCGATCGGCTTCGTCGAGCACAAGAAACCCGGCCGCGTTCAAATTTATGAAGCCCTGTCTCATCAAATCCAGAAGCCGGCCCGGCGTCGCGATAATAATATCAACGCCGCGTTTCAGGGCATTCACCTGCGGGTTCTGTTTGACCCCGCCGAAGATCACGCATTGGCGCAAATGCAGGTTCTTGCCATAGGCGGCGAACTCCTCGCCGATTTGGATAGCCAGCTCGCGGGTCGGCGCCAGGACCAGGGCACGCGGGTCACGGCGTTTGCCGTTGCCGCGGTTTTGCGCAAGCCTATGCAGGATGGGCAGCGCAAAGGCGGCGGTTTTACCGGTGCCTGTCTGGGCGATGCCGAGCACGTCCGAACCCTTTAGCAGCTCGGGGATGGCTTTAGCCTGAATTGGTGTCGGTGTGAGGTGGTTTCTGGATTTCAATGCAAGTTGGATCGGATCGGACAAGCCGAGATCCGAGAATTTTAACGGATTCACTTAATTTTCCTATACGCCCGGTGGCGCGCACCGCATGAGTATTCACGCGGTCGAGCCCCGGCGTTTTCCCTCCCTCGGGCGCGGCCGAAAGGGGAAGATTATTGATTATTGTTCCCGGGATATGGTGCCGCCATGGGGCGGCGCTTCGCGCAATCGCAAGACAATCAACTAAACTAACGGGGCTTAAATGGTGTGCTTCGCCCGTGTTGTCAAGCCCTTAGCTGGCGATAACTTCTTTTACCTTGCCGGCGAGGTCGGCGAGGCTGAAGGGTTTGGGCAGGAAATTCAGCGAAGAATCGGCGCTGATGCCGCCGGGAATTGCGTCCTCGGCATAGCCCGACATGAGGATAATCTTGATGTCCGGAATCTCCTCCTGCACCAGGCGCACCAATGTATGGCCGTCCATGCCCGGCATCATCACATCGGTGATGATCAAATCGATGGTCTGGTCGAAATCGTTGATTACGTCGAGCGCTTCCTCGCCGTCCACGGCTTCGAGCACCCGGTAGCCTTTGTTGCGCAGCGCCCGGCTGCCGAACACGCGGACCGCGTCTTCGTCCTCGACCAGGAGCACCGTCGCCTCGCCGGTGAGATCGGCGCCGGCATCGGTCTCCACCAGGCGGATGCTCGCCACTTCGGCGCCGAAGGCGGTGGCTTCTTCGGCGGAAAAGGCCGGCAGATAGATGGAAAAGGTAGTGCCTTCGCCAAGCGCCGAATCGACAAATATATACCCGTCCGACTGGCGGATGATGCCGTAGACGGTGGACAATCCGAGGCCGGTCCCCTCGCCCACCTCTTTGGTGGAAAAAAACGGCTCGAAGATGCGGCCCAAATCCTCCTTGGCGATGCCGGAGCCCGTATCGGCGACCTTGATCAGGATATAGGCGCCCGCCGGCATGACCTCGTGGCCGCGCTGCACGGCGGTTTCCACCGTCACTCTTTCGGTGGTGACGGTGATCGCCCCGCCGCCGCGCATGGCATCGCGCGCATTGACGGCCAAATTGATAATGACCTGGTCGAACTGGCCGGGATCGGTGCGGATCAAATCGACCCGCTCCCCATGCTGGATGGTAAGCTCGATATTCTCGCCGAGCACCTGGTACAACAGATGCGACAGATCGTCGAGCGCCTCGTCGATGGAAAAGATTTTCGGCTGCAATGTCTGGCGCCTGGAAAAGGCGAGCAATTGGCGCACCAGATTGGTGGCGCGGTTGGCGTTCTGTTTGATCTGCATGATATCGGCGAAGGATGGATCATCCTCGCCGTGGCGCGCCAGCAGCAGATCGCAAAAGCCCGCCATGGCGGTCAAAAGGTTGTTGAAATCGTGGGCGACACCGCCCGCCAGTTGGCCGACCGCCTGCATCTTCTGGGCCTGGTTGAACTGGAGCTCCAGATTCTTTTGCTCGGTCGTGTCGGTCACAAACAATACCAAGCCGGTAACGTCGCCGTCGGCATCGTTGATCGGGCTGACATGCAGCGAGACGGTCAACTCGCGCTCGCCGCCGGCGGGCATGCGCGCCTCCATCAGCGTTGCCGGCAGGGTGCCCATCACCACCTTCGATAACTGCGCCGATGCATCGTCGCGGTCTTCTTTCGATATGCGGTCATAGAGCGGCCGTCCGACGACGCCGTCCCGGTGCAGGCCCAGGAGCTTCAGAAAAGCGCGGTTGCAGTCGGCGACGTCGCCCTGCAGATCGAGGAATACAATGCCGACCGGGGCGTCGGCGAACAGCCACGGTATGCGCCGCAATATGGGCCAGCCGGTGCCGTCATCGAGGACCGGCATGAACGGCTCGCGCAACACCAGGGACCGGGTGTAGGATTTTCCGTCGGGGCCGGTTTCTTCCGATTGGATAAGATAGGCGGAAAAGCCCTCGCCTCCCCGGGCGCGCAGCATGATCCGCCCGTGCATGCCGCTGGCGTCGGTTTCCACGTCAACTCCATCGGCGCCTGATTCAACGAAATCAGCGAAGGCCACAGGCTGGACGCCGGCGCCGGCGGTATTTTTGGGCTCCAGGTTCAACCAGCCGCGCAAGGTTTCGTTGTAATAGCGCAAATTGCCATCACCGTCGGCGGAAAAGAAACCGCAAGGCAGGAGATCCAATAGATCGGCGATATAGGCATCGCGGCCGGCGCGGTCCTTCTCGTGGGCGTACTGGGTGCTGATATCCTCGACGGTCCAGAGGGTGAGCCCGGTTTCGGCATCGACCGGACGCAGGGATATTTTCCAGCAGCGAATCCCCGAGACATCCGTATTCACCAAAATCTCGCCGACATCGGTGGCGCCGACGGCGGCGCGGCTTTTCAGGCGCTGGAAGGCATCTTTCGATTCCGGTGTAAGGATATTGTCAAATACGGCCAGGCTGGACAGGGCCAGGACCACATCCCGCTTGAGGCCCTCGAACATAGAGCGCAGGGCGGCATTGTCGAATATGACGGCACCGCCGCTGGTGGTGAGAAAATGGGCTTCGGCGCGGGCCGCCAGTTCCACGGTCAGGCGCCGCCGGCTGGCGGCGTGCGAGTTGCCCCGCCCCATGGACCAGGCACCCCGGCACATGGCTAAAACACCAACGCCGGCAAGCGCCGAAATCCAGCCTGGATTAACGCCGAGAGCGCCGGCGCTGATCAGCAGCGCGGCTCCGGTGGTAACCAAGACGCCCAATACCAACGCCGGCCAGGGCGAAGCCAGAAGGTTCAGATCGCGAGGCGCGGGCTGGGATACGCCTTCCGATTGCGAGGTAAGCCGATCATTCACAACACTATGTGTTTGCGCCATTCGGCTTCGATCTTCAACCAATTTCGGTATCGCGATCCGTGCCGGCATGGCATTTCCAGCCCTATTCGGCGGCGCCCGGTTCCCATGTGCCGGCCGCCGCCGCCAGGGCGTCTTCGCCCGGATCCAGCTCGTGGAAGTGGCCCGGCGGACGCAGCGGCTGGCCGTCATGGGGCAGCCGGCCCTTGAGCCGGTAAACATAGCTGATGACCTCTGCCACCGCCTGATATTGTTCCGGCGCGATATCCTGATCGATATCCACGGCGGCGTAGATGGCGCGGGCCAAAGGCGGGTTTTCAACAATCGGAACGTCGTGCTCATCGGCGGCTTCGCGCATTCGGCGGGCCAAGCTATCGATGCCCTTGCCGACCAGGCGCGGCGCCGGCATGGTATCCATATCGTACTTCAACGCGACCGCATAATGGGTCGGGTTGGTAATGACCACGTCGGCTCTGATGGTCGCCGCGATAATACGCTGTTGCGCGCGCTCCATGCGGATTTGGGCGATGCGCGCCTTGACCTTGGGATCGCCGTCGGTGTTCTTGACTTCGTCCTTTACCTCGTTCTTGCTCATCTTCAGACCGTCTTTGGTGCTCCACTTCTGATAGATCATATCTATGACTGCAACGACGGTCATGATGGCCAGGGTCAGCGGGACAATGACCAGTGCGATATCGCGCATGCGGTCGAGCATGACCATGATATCGAAGCCGGGCATCAGCGCCATATCGGCGAGCATGGGCGCGACCGAGAGAACCACCACGAAGCCGACCAGGAGAAATTTTACGATACTTTTACCGAACTCCACCAACGGCTTGATGCCGACGATTTTTTTGACGCCGGTGACCGGGCTGAATACGCTGAGTTTTAACTGAAATTTTTCGAAGGAAAATGTCAATCCGGTCTGGCTCACCGAAGCGGCCAGACCAATCACCACGAACAGGCTGAATAAGGGGATCATGAACAGACCGAGATCCTTGATCGTATCCATGAACAGGAAGCGGATATGGTCCACGTCCATGGGCACCGTGTGCGGCATCTGCAGAATTTTCTTATTGAGACCGGCAACATTTTCCATGGTCCCGGGCAGGATATAGAGCAGCGCCATGGTCAGGCCGAAAAGCATCGCCCAACTGTTGATTTCCTGCGATCTGGCGACATTGCCCTTGTTACGGGCGTCGCCCATCCGTTTATCGGTCGGTTGTTCTGATTTTTCTGAATCGTCTGAATCGGCCATTTCGGATTCCGTCGTCTAGGGCAAAATAAAGTTGGTGACACCGCGTTCGATGTGGCTGATGGCCACAAACATGATGCCCGGCACCGTGATCATCAAAAGCACCATGCCGATGGCGATCTGCAGGGGCATGATGATGAAAAAGGACGGCACCTGGGGCGCCAGACGGGTTAAGATGCCGAGCGCCAGATTGTAGGTGACCGACATGATGAGAAACGGCGTCGCCAACTGCAGGCCGATCCTGAACGAATCGGCTACATGGCGGACCAATAGGTGCAAGGTATCGCCAAAGTCCATGGGCACGCCCGGCTCGAACAAACTATAGCTGTCGAGGATGGCGCGGATGAACAAATGATGGATCTCCAGGACAAAAATCAGCAACGTCGCCACCGTCGACAGAAATCCGGCGACGATGGCGCTTTGCTGTTGCGAGATCGGATCGAAAACCAGCGAATTGGCCATCGCCGATACAAAGGCGATGATCGTGCCCGCGGTATGAACCGAGGAAACCAGGATCAGCGGCACGGTGCCGATGACGGCGCCGGCCACCATCTCGCCGGCGATCAAAAGCATCAGCGTCAAGGGTGACCCCGGCATGGGCGGCAATTGATTGGCGAGCACCGGCGTGACCAAAAAGGCGATGGTCAACGCGATTGCCAGGCGGGCGCGCTGGTTCAACTTGTTGCCGCCAAATCCCGGAATGATGGTGAGGGCTGTTCCGACGCGCGCAAACACCATTATGAACGCGAAAATATTGAGGGTTAGTATTTCTTTGAGCATGAACTAGCCGAGCTGGACAATACGGTCGTAGAGCCTCTGGGTAAATTCGAGGATCGCCGTCATCATGAAGGGCATGAAAAAAATCACAGCGGCGAAAATGATGATGATTTTGGGAACGAAGGTGAGCGTCATTTCCTGGATCGAGGTGAGGGTCTGAAAGATGGCAATGGCCAGCCCGACCACCAGACCCGACGCCATGACCGGTCCCGCCGCCTGCAGGATGACAAAAAAGGTTTCGTGCGAAATGGCAAGGACGTCGACTCGGTTCATGAGCCGGGCTCCGCTCCTATTGGCCCGGGCTCCAGCCCGATATTTATGATGGTATGGTGCATCAAATGGGCATGCGCATGATTTGCTGATAGGCCTGCAATACCTTGTCGCGGATCGCCACGACCGAGATTAAGGTCAACTCGGCTTCGGCGACGGCGACGACGACCGAGTTAATATCGGCCTTGCCGGCGGCGGCGGCGGCGGTCGCCTGCTCGGAGGTTTTGCCCACTTCGATGGCGCCTTCCGCAAAATTCCGGACCATGGTCGAAAAATCGGTAGGCTTGGCCTGGCCAGCATCGCTGTTGCCGGCGGTTTGCTGTAATCGTTCGATCGCCGCCCGGTAGGCATTCACCGCGCCCGTTACTTCGGTAACCATGCTGTTCTCCTTGTTCCCTAATTAATTTTCCGTTGTGCCCGCCGTTTCGTTAGCGCAGCAGCCTGATGGTGCTTTGCATCATCGAGCGGGCTGACCGCATTGCCGTCAAATTCGCTTCGTAGGACCGCTGCGCTTCGCGCATATCCATCATCTCGATCAAGACATTGATGTTGGGCGCCAATACGTAGCCGTCGGCATCGGCGGCCGGATGGCTGGGATCGAAGCGCCGGGCAAATTCCGAGCGATCGGGAATCACCTTCCTAACGCGCACCGTTTCGAGGCCCAATTCCTTGTCGAGCTGGTTTTTAAACGACACCAATTTGCGCTGGTAAGGCTGGCCGCCAGGCTCGGTGGGCAGCGAATTGGCATTGGCGATATTTTCGGCAATGACCCTGAGGCGGGTGCCCTGGGCGCGCATGCCAGCGGCCGATATGCGGAGCGAGCTTATGAGTTCATCTGCCATGAACTATTCCTTTCCTGGCCGACTATTGGCTTTGCCGGGCCGTCTTCAGACGTTACCGGCCGCTGCGCATAACGGTTCGGAACATGCGCAACTGCTTGCGATAAAGCTCGGTCATCATGTTGTGGTTGATATGGGTTTCGTTCAATTTGACCATCTGCTCTTCGAGCACGATCTGGTTGCCGTCCTGAGCCGTCTCGTAGGGGCGGGCGTTATCGATTTCCTTGAACGGCCCTTGCGCGCGCCGGGAGCCGGCCGAGATGTGCTTGGCATTGGTCGCCGACATGGTATTGCCCCTGGACATTCGATTGTGGTCGCGGATCACTTCCTTAAAATCGAATTTTTTAAGGTCGTGGGATCGATATTTGGGAGTATCGGCGTTGGCGATATTCTGGCTCAGCACCTGTTGACGCTGGTTGAGCCAACTCATCCGCCGCCGAACAAGCCCGAACATGGGCAAATCGGTCAGTTCCATCGCACCATCCACCTTTTGGACCGTTTATTGGGACCGATAATTGTGGTCCCGATTGGGGTGGATTATGCGCGAACGACCTTTAAGAAAGCGTTACCGGAGCCAGAGAAATGATGGGCGTAGGCGCGGCCGATGCGTTGCCAGGTGCCGGTGGTGACACTGACGTTCAAGCTGTGATGGCTGGCTGCATGGGGTGCATCCATTGCCCAAGTCTCCCGACCGGCTGTAAATTGAACTTGCGTATTTCCAACCGCCCGCAATGCGAATGGACTTGAGAATATATTCCATAATATCTTAAAATCATTTGGTATTTTACCGGTTCGTTATTATTTTAATTGCAAATGACTAATATTGCTTAGAGACCGGCAATGGGCAGACTGGAACGCAAGGACCGCGTGCTTATTTCGCTCCCGCTGGCCGCCGGCACCATCATTGCCGTGGCCGCATTTCTGGGCGTCGTGGCGCACAATTCCGACGAAGCGACCGAACGATTTCTGCGCCAGGCCAGCAACCGAATCCTCACTGTGGATAAGCGCATCGTTGGCGAAACTACGATCCTGCGATCCATCGTCGGACTGTTTCAAAGTTCGGCGCGGGTCGATCGCCCTACGTTTGGCGACTTCACGTCCCTGGTGGCCCCCGGCGGCTCCAGCTTCCAGGCTCTGGAGTGGATACCCCGGGTCGAACTGGCCGCGCGCCGGGATTACGTACAGGCCGCCCGGCGCGACGGATTGGCCGAATTTCGCATTACCGAGCGCGCGCCATCGGGCGCGTTGATCGAAGCCGGCAAGCGCGCCAGCTATTTCCCGGTCTATTATGTGGAGCCATTGAAGGGCAACGAGGGAGCGGTTGGCTTTGATCTGGCGTCCAACACCACCCGCCGCGCCGCTCTGGCAAAGGCGCGCGATACC
>JAYGEH010000147.1:0-6356 GCA_046582475.1 Rhodospirillales bacterium | reverse complement strand
GGCCTTTTGGTGCTGCGCTCCCTGGGCAAGTTTTTCGGCCTGGCCGGCCTCAGGGTGGGGTTCGTCATCGGCGCCCCGGATGTGGTTGCCGCCATCGAAGCCCGCATCGGCCCCTGGCCGGTGGGCGCCGCCGCCTTGGCGATCGCGGCGCGCGCGCTTGCCGATAAGGATTGGATCACCGAAACGCGGACCAGGCTGGCGGACCAACAGGCCGCAATGGAAACCCTGCTTCTGGGTGCCGGCTTTACTATTGTCGGCGGCACCGATCTGTTCCTCCTGAGCGAACACGCGGACGCCGCCGGAATTTACGACCGGCTAGGCCGCGCCGGCATCCTGCTGCGTGCCTTCGACGATCATCCCACCTGGCTGCGCTTCGGCCTGCCCGGCCATGGCGGCAACGTGGCCCGCCTGCAAGCGGCGCTTAAGCCTCCCGGTCCAGCAAATGGATGAACGAGCCGAACACCGATCCCACCTGGGCGCCGGCGTTTTCGAGGCTGGTGGTTTCGGCATCAGCCACGCCGAACACGGGTTCGGCCCGGTTTTCGGTCAGGCTGGCATAATGAAATTCGTGCCCGCGCAGATAGGCGCCCGCCGCGCCCAGGGGACCATCTTTTAGAAGCCGCAGCCGCCGGTAGCCCAGATGCAGCCGGCGGGCCGCAAACGAAGTTTTGACCGGCAGCAATCCGGCCATGGCGTGTTCGGTGCCGTCCCCGTCGGTGAGGCTTTCTCCGAGCACCATGAAGCCGCCGCATTCGCCGTAAATCACCGCACCCCGCTCGGCCGCGCCGCGCAGGCCTTGCAGGAAATTGCCATTGCCGGCCAGCCGTTCGGCGTGCAGCTCCGGATAGCCGCCCGGCAGGAAGATGCCGTCGGCGCCCGGCTCAGGCGCTTCGTCGCCCAGCGGCGAGAATGTGCTGAGCGCCGCCCCGGCGGCCTCCCAGCCATCCAGCATATGGGCATAGGTGAAGGCGAAGGCATCATCGGCGGCGATGGCGATATGGGCGCCGAGGGCGGGCAACGCATTTTCCTTCGATGCGCGGACATTGGCCGGTGCCGCCAGCGCCGCGATGGCATCCAGGTCCAGCGCGCCGCCGATAATTTCGCCGGCGCGCCCGATCCAGGCGTCCATGCCGGTCCGTTCGCGCGCCTGCACCAGGCCCAAATGGCGGCTGGGCAGTTCCAGATCGCCATGCCAGGGCACAAAGCCGAGGACCGGCAGGCCCAGCGGCTCCACGGCGCGTCCGAGCAATCTCTCATGGCGCTCGCCGCCGACCCGGTTGAAGATGACGGCGGCGATTTCGGTATCGGCCCGGTGCCGCTGGAAGCCTTCGATGACGGCGGCGGCGGACGCGGCCTGGGCTTTCACGTCGACAACCAGGATGACCGGCCAGCCCAAGGCCCGGGCCGCGTCGGCGGTACTGCCGGTGCCGTCCATGGCGCCGTCGAACAATCCCATGACGCCCTCGGCGACGATAATGTCGGCGCTGGTCGCCAGTGCCGCAACTTGGCCATCCAGAGTGGCACGGCGCATGCCCCAGGGATCGTAGGTGCGGCAGGTCTCGCCGCTGGCCATGCGGTGGAAACCGGCGTCGATATAATCGGGACCGATCTTCAGGGAACCGACGCGTTCACCGGCGTTTGCGAGGGCCCGGATGAGCCCCAAGGTCACCACCGTCTTGCCGCTGCCCGACGCCGGGGCGGCGACCACCAAGCCCCTACTCAAAGGTCCAGCCAGTTGAGCTGTTCGCGCATTGCCACCACCGGGCCGACCACGATCAGCGTCGGCGGGCTCAGTGCCGCCGCCTTCAGATCTTCGGCGCAGCGGTCCAGCCGGGTTTCGACCACGCGCTGGTCGGGCAGGGTGGCGCGGCTGATCAGGGCCACCAGCTCGTCCGCCGGGCGGCCCGCCTCGATCAGTTCGTCGGCGATGCGGGCGAGATGGGTGGCGCCCATGTAGAAGATCAAGACCGGCGAGCCCGCCGCCAGGGCCGGCCAGTCCAGATTATCGGGTACCTCGCCCTTGGCGGTGTGGCCGGTGATGAAGGTGACGGCGATGTTGCTGCCCCGGGTGGTCATCGGGATGCCGGCATAGGCGAGGCCGCCGACGCCGGCGGTGATGCCGGGCACGATGCGGAAGGGCACCCCGGCCCGGGCGAGGTGCAGGCATTCCTCGGCGCCGCGCCCGAAGACGAACGGATCGCCGCCCTTCAGGCGCAACACCCGTTTGCCATCCTTGGCCAGCGCCACCAGTTGATCGGAGATATCCTGCTGGCGCGGCGACGGCCTGCCGCCGCGCTTGCCGGCATGGATCAGCTCGGTACCGGCGGCCGCCAGTTTCAAGATACCGGCACCGACGAGGGCGTCGTAAACAATGACATCGGCCGATTGCATGGCGTGCAGGCCGGCGATGGTCAACAGGCCGGGATCGCCGGGCCCGGCGCCCACCAGCCACACCGAGCCTGGCTCGAAATCCGCCAAATCGATCGGCAGTTCAACAGGAAGGTTTTCCATGGCTGCGGAATCTAGCAGAATGGGGGGGCACTCTGAAAGGACATGCGTTGACCACAAGCGAAAATAATTCCGAGGACGACACGGGCGACCATAGGGGCGACAGCCGGACCGATTTGCGCCGCGGCTGGACCACCGGCGCCTGCGCCGTCGCCGCCGCCGTATCCGCCTATGGCGCGCTGCTGACCGGCCGCTTTGCCGATCCGGTGTCCATCCGGCTGCCGCGCGGGCA
The DNA here is from genome assembly GCA_046582475.1 of Rhodospirillales bacterium. GTDB lineage: Bacteria > Pseudomonadota > Alphaproteobacteria > Rhodospirillales > UBA2165. The sequence continues at coordinate 3,616 of JAYGEH010000147.1, read as the reverse complement.
AACACCGGCCTTTGCCCTCTATGACAGCGCCCTGGTGGGTGATACCGCCATGGCGGCCATCGAAAAAGACGCCGGCGATGATCCCGACGTGACCCACGGCGCGATCATCCGCGCCCATCTCCGGCGCTTTGGCGCGCCTGGCGGCATCACCTTCAAGGCCGGGCCCGGCGTCGGCACCGTGACCCGGCCCGGCCTGCCCTTGGCCGTCGGCGAGCCGGCCATCAATCCCGCACCGCGGCGCATGATCGAAGACAATATCCGCGAGATCGGACCAGACGGGCTGGAGATCACCATCTCCATCGATGATGGCGAGGCCCTGGCCGAGCGCACCTGGAACCCGCGCCTCGGCATCCTCGGCGGGCTCAGCGTTTTGGGCACCACCGGCATCGTCGTGCCCTATTCCTGCTCGGCCTGGATCGCCTCGATCCACCAAGCGGTGGATGTGGCCCGCGCCGGCGGCATTTCCCACCTGGCGGCGGCGACCGGGTCCACATCGGAAGAAGCGGCGGCCAAACTCTTGGGCCTTCCGGAGACATCGATGATCGATATGGGTGATTTCGCCGGCGGATTGCTAAAATATGTGCGCGACAATCCCATCCCCAAGCTGACCATCGCCGGCGGTTTCGGCAAACTGTCGAAGCTGGCCGACGGCCATCTGGACCTGCATTCCAAACGCTCCCAGGTAAATCCCGCTTTCCTTGCCGGCCTTGCCTCGGAGGCCGGCGCCGAAGACGGTTTGCGGAGCGCCATCGAAGCGGCGGACAGCGCCGGGCGCATATTGGAGATTGTCCGGGAAGCGAATTTCCCCCTTGCCGGCGCGGTCGCGGCGCGGGCGCGGCAGGTGGCGCTCCACCAACTGGCGGGCGCTGGCGATGCCGAAATCCTGATATTCGACCGGTCCGGCGTGCTGCAAGGCCGGGCGCCCTTTGGCGGCACTTAGGCATGATACGGGTCCTGATCCTCGGCGGCACCAGGGACGCGGTCGATCTGGCCGGGGCGGCGGCGTTGGATGAGACCGAGGTTATCTATTCCCTGGCCGGCGTGACCCGTGAGCCCAACCTGCCCGGATGCCAGGTGCGCACGGGCGGCTTCGGCGGGCCAGAGGGGTTGGAGGCGTATATTCAAAGCACCGGCATCGATGCGGTTGTCGACGCCACGCATCCTTTTGCCGCCGAAATCGCCGTCAACGCATTCGCCGCCTGCCAGCAGACGGGCGTGCCGCGCCTCAAATTTTTGCGCCCGCCCTGGCAACCGGGGCCCGACGACGATTGGATCGAGGCGGCGTCCACCAGCGATGCCGCCGCCTATCTCGCCGATCATCCGGGCACCGCGTTCCTGACCATCGGCGGCCGCGAGCTTGCCGCCTTTGCCGGCCTTCCCAATTGCCGCTTCGTGGTCCGCTATATCCACCCGCCCAAGGGCGGCGTGCCGCTCGAAAACTGTGCGGTGGTGGTGGACCGGGGACCCTTCGACGCGGCCGGCGAGAGCGGACTGATGCGCGCCCGCGGTGTCCAATATCTGATCACCAAGAACAGCGGCGGCGAGGGCGCGGCGGCCAAGCTGGGCGCCGCCCGAAGCCTTGGAATCCCGGTCATCATGATCGCCCGCCCGGCCCCGCCGGAAGGCAAAATCGCCGGCACCGAAGCCGAAGCCATCGCCTGGCTGCAAAGTCTTTAAATTATTTCGGCCGCAGGATGTGGCGGTGATCGGCGTCGTAGAGCTTGCTGTCGCCGAAACCGGCATCGCCGAACACTTCGCCCACCAGGACCAATGCCGTGCGGGTGATTTTCTCGGCGCGGACTTTCTCGCGGATATCTTTGAGCGTGCCCAGGATAATTTTTTCGTCCGGCCAGGTGGCCCGGTGGATCACCACCACCGGGCAATCCTCGCCATATTCGGGGCTCAGTTCGCGCACCACCCTGGCCAAATTGCGCACCGACAGATGCAAGGCCAAGGTGGCGCCGGCCTTGGCCAGGGACGGCAGATCCTCGCCGTCCGGCATCGGCGAGGCCTTGCCTTCGGTGCGCGTCACGATGATGGTTTGCGAAATGCCGGGCAGGGTCAGCTCCCGCTTCAGCGCCGCGGCGGCGGCGGCGAAGGCGGGCACCCCCGGGGTCACGTCGTAATCGATGCGAAGCGCGTCGAGGCGGCGCATCTGTTCGGCGACGGCGCCATAGATGGAGGGATCGCCCGAATGCACCCGCGCCACATCCTGGCCATTGTCGTGGGCGGCGCGCATCAATTCGATGATCTGGTCCAGATGCAGGGGCGCGGTGTCGATCACTTGCGCTGCATCGGGCGCCGCGGCGACAACCTCGGCGGGCACCAGCGATCCCGCATAGAGGCAGACCGGCGAGGATTTGATCAGGTTCAAGCCGCGTACCGTAATCAGGTCCGGCGCCCCCGGCCCGGCGCCGATGAAATGAACGGTCACGGAATCTTGTCCCCATATCCGCGCGGCGTGTAGACCCGCACCGGGCGGCCGGCGCCTGGAATAATGCGGGTCTCGCTACTGCCGACGATAACCACGGTCAGCATGTCGACGCTATCGGTTTCAAGCTCCTGCAACGCGACCACGGAAATTTCTTCTTCATCGCGTCCCAGGTTGCGGGCGATGATCACCGGCGTTTGCGGCGCCCGGTGGGCCCGGAGGATGGCGCAGGCTTTGTCAAACTGCCGCCGCCGCCGCTTCGATACCGGGTTATAGAAGGCGATGACGAAATCGCCCTCGGCGGCGGCCGTGATGCGCCGTTCGATGGCCTCCCACGGGGTCATCAGATCGGACAGCGAAATGGTGCAGAAATCATGGCCGAGGGGGGCGCCGGTGCGCGCCGCCGCCGCCTGCAAGGCCGAGATACCGGGCACCATGTCCACCTGGAGCCGGCGCCAGGCTTGGTTGCCGGCCTCTTCTCCCGCCTGGTCGATCAGCTCATAGACCAAGCTGCCCATGGCGTAGATGCCGGCATCGCCCGAGGAGATGATGGCCACCTGCCGGCCGCCGGCCGCCAGATCGAGGGCGTCGGCCACCCGTTGCCGCTCTTCGCCCAAGGGGTAATCGTGGCGCTGCTTGCCGTCCGCCAGTCCGCCCAACAAATCGATGTAAAGGCCGTAGCCGACCAGATCGGTGCAGGCGGCGATGGCCGAGGTGGCGTCCGGCGCCCGCCAGCCAGCGCGGCCCGGCCCGATGCCGACGATCATCAGCCTGCCGCAGCCGCGGCCCACATTTTCAGGCACGATGATGGCCGGCGCGCGGCCGATGGCCGAGGTGGCGTGCGCTGATTTCCGTTTCGCCGCCGCAAGCGCGCCGGCCTCGCCAACGCCGGCAAGGGCGGCGGCTTCGGCTACGGAATGGCAGCCGACGGTCTTGAACACATAATCGGAGGGCTCAGACACGCGCGGCGTCTGGGCTTCCAATTCAGCGGCGCTGTAGAGGCGCAACGGCACGTTCAGGGCCGCTGCCGCCATATGGATGCCGGCCTCGGCCTCTTTTAGATCGATGCTGGCGAGGCAGGCCAGCGCCCCTTCGGACAATCCTTCCGATACCAGGCAGTCGCGGATCAGCGCCAATATCTCGGGCCCATCGGCGCCGCGCTCGCAGCCCACCCCGGCGACCAGG
>JAYGEH010000116.1:0-4908 GCA_046582475.1 Rhodospirillales bacterium | reverse complement strand
AGCTACACCCGCCTGGGTCTGTATTTTCGAACCTCCGGATAATCTCATATTCGCCAACACTCCTTCAGTTCTAATGGTGGAGGAGGTTGGATTCGAACCAACGTAGGCGTACGCCAACGGGTTTACAGCCCGTCCCCTTTAGCCACTCGGGCACTCCTCCTAATTCGCGCCTCGGCACGGTATTTTTTGCACATGAACCGGAGTGATGTTCTATCGAGAATAATCAATGATCTGTCAACACAAAAGCGCGCGGCAAAGCGCATCCGATTATCCTTTTTTCAAGCATACCGGAATTAAGCCCTGTCGCGGGCGTTTCACTTTATATAGGGTACAAAAATTCATGCCGAAACGCAAGCCTCCCCATAAACCCGGTAGCCGCCGCCGCGCCGGCCCCAAATCACCGCGCGCGCGCCAGGGTCGAGGGCGCCAATCCTCCAATATTCGGGGGCGCCAATCCTCCAATATAATGTGGCTTTATGGTCTGCACGCGGTGGCAGCCGCCATCAATAACCCTGCGCGCCGCAAATTCCGCTTGCTGACCACCGGCGAAGGTAAATTTCAATTGGACGAAGACGGTCAGGAAATCACCGAAACCCTTGCCAGACGCGTGCTGGAGGAGCTACTGCCGCCAGGCGCCGTGCACCAAGGTGTGGCGCTTGAGGTGCTCGCCCTGGAAGCGGTCGATCTTGGCGCGATCACCAATGGCGCCGCTGATGATGCGATGATTGTGCTCCTCGATCAGGCCAGCGATCCCAGGAATATCGGCGCCGTCATGCGCTCGGCTGCGGCCTTCGGCGCGGCCGCGTTGTTATTGCCGGATCGCCATGCACCGGAGGTGACCGGGGTGCTGGCCAAGGCGGCGTCCGGCGCCCTCGAGCGTTTGCCGCTGGTCCGCATCACCAATGTGGCCAGCGCGCTGCGTGATTTAAAGGACGCCGGGTTTTGGTGCATCGGTTTGGACGTCGATGCCGATACAAGCCTCGCCGCCGCCGCCATTCCGGGCCGGGTTGCCCTGGTCATCGGCTCGGAGGGGCGTGGCCTCCGCCGCCTCACCGCCGAGAAATGCGATGCCCTGGCGGCGATCCCCATGCGCGCCGAAGCGGGCAGCCTCAACCTCGCCGCCGCCGCCGCCATCGCCCTCTACGAATTGCGGCGTGAAATCACTCCTTAATATTATCTCGCCGGGTCTGCGTCGATCAGGATGAAGGCGACCCGGCAGGGTTCGGTGCCCCGGTTGGCCCAGGCGTGATAGGTGCCGCGCTGGACGACCACGTCGCCGGCCTTCAGATGAACCTCGGAATCATCCAAAAGCATATCGATTTCGCCGGTCATGATGACCGCGTAATCGATGGATTCGGTGCGGTGCATGCCGGGATGGCGGGCGCCGTCCGGCGTCGTCGCGCCCATATTGGTGAGGCCTTCCGATTCGGTATTGTCCGCGGCCGCCATGCTGCCCTCGGGCTGAAATTCCACCACCCGGAATATCGAGCCGCCGGGCGGCGGCGGGATGCCCACATCCACATCGCCCTTATCTCCATTGCCGTAATTGTCGGCGGGAGTAGCGGCCTCGACCCAAAAGAGGGCCAGTTCCGAGCCGGCCCGGCTGGTGGTCAGGCGCGGCGGCGCGCCGTCCAGCGTCACGATGGCTTTTCCGATTTCGTCATGACCGGTGACGACCCGGCGGATATCCATGGGCACGCGATTTTTCCTCCCCTCTTATATATAAGGACACTTTGGCGGGCGAATTTTAGAGGCAGCCCGGGGCATCACGCAAGCCATCCCCGCTGCCGCCATCGAATCAATTGATTTTCACGTCCGGCACGGTATTTTATGGGACCCAAAAAAAACAGGAATACACCGGGCATGGCAAAAATATCGTCGTTCACCAGAGTGCGGTATAAAAAAGGCGCGCGCATCATCAAGCAGGGTAAGGACGGCGGCGCCCTTTACCTGATCGTCGAAGGCGCGGCCGCGGTGGTCAAGGATTACAAATCCGACAAGGCCAAGACTCTGGCCAAGATCGGCCCCGGCGCCATCTTGGGCGAGATGTCGCTGCTCGACGGCGAACCCCACGCCGCCTCGGTGATCGCCCTCGAGGACACCGAATTGAGCACCATGTCCCAGGATGAGTTCGACCGCTTGTATGAGGAAATGAACCCGATCATGCAGGGCATCATACAGTTGCTCCTCGACCGTTTGCGCCAATCCATATAATTTTTGCCGCAAGCGCCCGCCGCCGCCCTTGATGCCGGGGATACATCGGGCGTATATCAGGCAGCCAATTAAGCTGGCGTAGCTCAGTTGGCAGAGCAGGGGTTTTGTAATAAGTTGATTTATAATATTTTATTTAATTAAATCAATCACTTAATAATATTCATACCCTAATTTTTATATTTACAAAACCTTTACAAAGTCAATGGGGTAATTTATGATCTCCCAATGGCAACCACAAAATCATATACGGACCTTGAAACCTTCCAAAATGATAGGGTGATCATTTACAGACGAAGTTCATCTGCTTCGTTGAATTTTCACACAAGGATCAGGTTGCCAGGGGTCAAAGGTTATTTGATCAAATCCTGTAAAACACCTGATAGAGATGACGCATATAGATTTGCAATGGATTTATATGAAAATATGCGAATGAAGGTGTTGGCAGGAGAAACAATCAACGCACCCAACGCATCAAAAATAATTGATGAATTTTTAAAAACTCAACGTGCTAAATCACCCAACCGTTATAAGGACATCAACCAGACAATCGGAAAACATTTTAGGTCATATTCTCAAGGTCAAACCTTGGAGTGGATAGATAGCAAATCCATGACGGGTTATTTTGATTGGAGGAGACAAAAAAGCAGATACGGCAGACCCACTAGCGAAAACACATTACATAGTGAAGCAGGGGAAATTCTTCGTTTCCTTCGTTGGTGCAAGGACATGAAATATCTGCGTGAGGTGCCGACATTCCAAAAACCAAGCCACAAAGATATTCGCCGTCCTCATTTTACTCGCACTGATTGGAACAAACTCATACGGTATGCACGGCATTGGATAAATTCTACTGGGCACCCATCAGTGGCCAGAGATCGAACCTTGCTTTGGAACTATGTGTTGATTCTTGCCAACAGCGGTATCAGGGTTGGTGAAGCACGAACACTCTGTTGGAAAGACATTCGTATAGAACCGAATAGTTCTGAAACGGAACCCGTTATTGTCTTTTTTGTATCTGGTAAAACAGGTGGCAGGGAAGTAGTAGCAAGGAACGCAGAGGTGTTGGAGTATCTGCAACGCATCAAGGAACTATATGCAGAACCTAGCCCTGATGATTTCGTGTTTGCTCACAAGGACGGTAAACCCATTAAGTCATTTAAGAAAAGTTTCGCTTCTCTCATTGATACCGCTGGTGTCGGGCTTGATGGTAAGGGGAATAGGCGAACCATATATTCCCTACGACACACTTATGCCACCTTCCGTCTTGAGGAAGGTGTAGGTGTCTATACTCTCGCAAGGAACATGGGAACTAGCGTTACGATGATTGAACGGTTCTACGGACAAACCCGAACACCAGATCAGGCAGTTGAACTTACTAAAATGCGAAGTCGTAAGAGACAGTTTGGCACCATCTTGGATGTATTGGAAAGGTGACAAAATCTTGCAAATTTGTTAGACTGCGAATAGATCGATTTTCCATAAAGCCGCAGTAGCACAATTGGTAGTGCGCCTGTTTTGTAAACAGGAGGTTAGGGGTTCAAGTCCTCTCTGCGGCACCACTCCTCTTCTTGGCGAACAAGCGAAAGGACTAACCATGGCGATACCAGCGCAAAATCCAGAGCCAACGGATGCGGCGACCCGGCGTATGGTGAAGCCGGTGACGGTCTACACATTGGACAGGTTGCCCGCTTACGACCAAAAATTTTACGAAACCGTTCGGAGCAACATGACCCTTGTGGACGAATTGACCGTGCCGCCCCGTGACGCGCGGGCATTTGATGTCCCAGCCGGCCATCTGTTTCGTATCATCAACACCGAAGGGCCGCAGGTCGGCGACCTAAACCTTTGGAACGCCAACGACCTGTCGGAACGGTTCTATAGCGGCAAGACACGAGCCTTGCATGCAACCCATGTCAGCACCGGCGACCGGTTGTGGAGCAACTTTCCGCAATTTCGGCCCCTGGCTACCATCACACACGATACTTTGGATTGGTACGGTTTCGACGAGTTCGGCGCCGGCGTCCATGACGTGATCGGTACCCGCTGCGACCCCTACACCCATTACATGCTAACGGGGCAAGACTATAATAATTGCTGTCATTCAACCCTTACCCGCGCCCTGGCGACTGCGAAAGGCTTAACGTTGGGCGAGGCGGAGGCGCATGTCCATGATGTCGTGAACGTCTTCATGTGCACGGGTTACACGCGCGAAACGAGTCAGTATTTTATGAAGGCCAGCCCGGCGCGGCCCGGCGATTTCATCGAACTGTTCGCCGAGATCGATCTGCTGGCGGCGCTATCCACCTGTCCCGGCGGCGATTGCGGCGCTGGTCATTCCAGCGACAGCGCCCCGTGCTATCCGATCCGTATCGAAATCTATCGACCGCAGGAAGAGAGTTTGGCGGACTGGCAGACTGTCCCGAGCAACGGCTATGGTGGCGATTGAATAAACTATCAACTTCGGGTCAGGAAGCGAAGTCGGGAGCACCGCCAGGAAGGCCGCTTGTTGTTGGGATTCTGTTGCAAAACTTGATAGCTAGGCCAAAACGGTACTTATCAGCCCGTTGAAAAAGTCACCATTGGCCTGGTTTCACTCCACAGCGATCCATATGGCGGCGAAGGCGGTTTTGCCCTCCTGAGAGACGATGAGGAGGATCTGAGCGACCAGGATAGTTCCAGCGGGCGCAATAATCA
>JAYGEH010000081.1:0-2286 GCA_046582475.1 Rhodospirillales bacterium | reverse complement strand
GCTTTCATTGATCAACGTCCGGCAGAAGAGGTCTACCGCAAGTATTTCATTCCTTACGACAATCATTTCAACGAACAAGGCCACGAGATGGTGGCGGCGAGGTTTCTCGCCCAGTTCAAAAGATAGTCAGCTGGCGGCTTTTTTCTTCGTTACCCAGAACAGGGCCACGAACTGATCTCCAGAAAATTTATCAATCAGATGGAAAAGTGATTAACCGGCTCGTGAGCGGCTTGAGCGTTTGAGCCCAATCCAACGCCACACACAGGCCACCATTTCAGAAAAGAACTTGTCGGTATTGAAGTTGCCCTGATCGGGGACGCCATAATTCAGGGTTTCCCCCGTGGGCGGCACGTAGGTGCCGAACAGCCGGTCCCAGATACTGAGGATGCCGAAATTGCTGTTGTAATGTTTGGGTGCGTCTGAGTGATGAATGCGGTGTACGGCCGGGGTGATGAAGATGTATTCCAGCCACTGCCATTTCCAGTCGTAACTTGAATGGACGAAGGATTGATAAACGGCGTTGGAGCCCAGCCACAGCATCGTTGTTACCGGGTCGGCGCCCAGGCCTGTCGCAATGGCGGTGCCATAAAGTGTGGTAATAATGAAATCAACTGGGTGGTTCCGGTAAGGTAGCAGGATGTTCAACTCCTCGGCCGAGTGATGGACTTGGTGTATCTCCCATAAAAACCTGGAATGCAGGAAACGGTGGGCCCAGTAGATTGCGAAGGATTGAACCACTACGAGGGTCACGTATTGAAGAAGGATGCTGTCGGTGTGTTTCAGGATGGCAAAATCGAATTCCGACTTGACGTAATCGACCGCGACATAAAGCCAGCCGAAGGAGAACAGGATGGCGAAGATCATGAAAAAACCGGAGATTCTAAGAAACGTATAGAATAAATCCGTCCGCACCGAGGGCGTCTGGTTAAGAAGGATCTTTCTTGCCGATGATTTTTCATAGCCCAGGGCGAAGGCCTCGAGGACAAGGCAAAACAGAGTGATGAATGCCATTCCGGCAGGAATGAAGATGGCGCCGGCGCCCAATTCACCCCCCTCGACGCCAATAAAAGGCGCAAGCAGGGGTACGTTCTCGGCAAGCTTGGCGAAGGCAAGGGGAATGGAAGTCCCAAGGGCCAGCGCCAGAACGGTTAAGCCTGTCAGCCCGGCGGCAAACGTCTTCCGGCGTTTTACGTCTTCAAGAAACAACTCCATGTCAAGGAACGTTTAGACGACCGGCAGGGGTCGTTCAAGAGGGTTCGGTCACGGGATTGCTGGCGATGAGGGAGATTTTGGAATAATCATGCAGGCGTATAATTCCTTCATGTCGTTGAAAATTCTCTAAGGGCCCTGCATCTTGCTGAAGCGTTACCGAATTTATGACTGGTGGTGGAACCACAAGCGCCGCCGCACGCCGCGCAACGAGCCCCCGCGTGGCGTGTTGTTGATTTCCAGCGGCGGGCTGGGCGATACGGTGCTGTTCGTCCATGTCGTGGAACGCTTCGTCGCTCTGGCGCAGGATAACGAGCCCGTTGACGTGCTGCTTCGGTCCGACGCTATGAAGATGGCGTTCCTGATGCCGTCCAACGTTTCGGCCATCGGCGTCGAATTCGAGCGCCTGCGCCGGGACATGGTCTATCGCCGCGAGGTCACGGACAATCTGTTCGACACCCACTACCGTCTGCTGGTTCATACCGATTACCTGCGTCACCCAGACTTGGACGAGGCCTTGGCCGCGGCGGCCCAGGCCCCCGACGCGGCGGCCATGGAGCCGCGCCCGTGGCGAAAATACGATACCCTGCTCAACCGCAACCGCGGCCTTTACCGGCGATTGTTCGACAGCGGCCCGCCGAATTTAAACAAGGTTCTCAGGTGGTCGCGCTTCGCCGATTGGCTGACGGGAACCGAAGGCCCGCCGCCGGTATGCCGCCTTGCCGTCGATATCCTGGCTCCGGCCGCAACGGTGGACGGCCCGGTGGTCGTCATTCAGCCGTTTTCGGCGGTAAAAAGGAAACAAAGCCCCCCTGCCCTTTTCCGGCGGATCATCGAAAGCCTGCCCCCAGGAACGCGTGTCGTCATGACCGGCGCGGAGCGCGACCTTGAAGTCAATGGCGATTACAGACCACTTTTGGAAATGCCGGGCGTCGAATTCGATAGCTCCGGCTTCGCCGACCTTGTTCAGCTGTTGCGCGCTACCAAGCTGGTGATATCGGTCGATACCGCGCTGATGCATCTGGCGGTGGCGGTGGGCGCGCCGACGCTGTGCCTGGCCAGCGCCGCCTATGTCGG
>JAYGEH010000050.1:0-3181 GCA_046582475.1 Rhodospirillales bacterium | reverse complement strand
AAGGAAAATGGGGTGCCATGCGGTCCAATTGCGTTTGCGTCAGCCAGAATAAGTCTTTCATTTGATGCCCTCCAAAGGTCCTAAGGACATCATCCGGTGAAATGCTGAATTAATAATTAATGGGTCCTGAGCCTAGGTCATCGCGCCTAAGCGGCCGCCGCTTTCGGCGTGTGCTTCTCAAGGAAATCGACGACGCGGCGGTGCTGATCGGCCAAGTGGTCGGGTCCCTTCCAGTCGAATAGCTGCTCGGCGGCGGGCAGCAGTTCCGCAACCTCCGCGCCGATTACCGCCGGATGAGGCTTGTCGTTGCCGGGCAGAACCAGCGCCGGGACTTGGCATTCCTTAACCATCGCGCGGCTCACGCTGAACACAAACTTGTCCCTCCAGAGGTTGCCGCTAAAGGCCGTGAGCGCGGCGGCATCGAGATCGGGACGCGCCGCTTTCAGCGCCTCGGCCCAATCATTAAAGCCGTCCGGAAACACGGTCGGATGGTCGGGGTTGAGGCCAATCGGGTTCTGTAATACGGCGGCGTTGATCCGTTCCGGTGCGATCTCGCACAGTTTCAAGGCAAAGCTAACACCGATGCAGCCTCCCAGGACGTGGCAGCGCTCGATGCCGAGACGATCCAGGAGCGCCAATTGGTCGGCGGCATAGGTGTGCCAGCCATGGTCCGCCGCGATGGCCCCGGTCGAGCGGCCGGCATTGCGCTGATCCAAGGCAACCACGTGCCAACGATCCGCCAAGGCTTCCGTCCAGTCGACCCACGGGCGGGGCGGCCCATCCGGCGGCGGCGGCCACATTTCGAGCCTGGAACGCATGCCGCCCGGGGCGAAGAGCAACACCGGGTAACCCGTTCCATATTCTTCGAAATAGATCTCGGCATCGTCGAGAGTCAATACGGACATCGTAACCTCCCCGACCATTAAAGCGCAGTGACTGACAATTAGGTCTGAATGTCAATTCCCATCTGAATATCGGGATTAATATGCGGAAATTGATTTTTCTAGTTGGCCAATCACAGACATTGGCGTTCGAGATGATTGAGTCTTTGGCCAGTTTTCTTAGCGTACCGATAATGCAAAGGAACCAGTGCCGCCAAAGGGCTCAAATTTGGAAAAGAACTCGGTGATAGCCGCCAGGTCGCCGGTCAGAGTTACCTCGCCGCGCTCGATGCCCTCTTCAAAGCCCGGCCCTCCCCCTGCCCATGCACTTAAGAATGCCCTATGGAAGGTAAGAGTAGCGGCACAATTTTCCGGCAGACTTTCGTGATACTGGCAAATCCCTCGACGAATTTCTAAACCGCAGCTTTCATTTGTATCTATCGTGGAAAACCCCAGCGAAATTTCGGTCTCCAGGCATTCCTCCGCTATAAGCCTGACGGTCAAAAGCTCCAACAATCCGCCCGTCGGATAGTTTCGGGCTTGGTTAGGCTGGATGCGGTGGCCGGTTTTGATCTCGCCCAATTCGCCCTCCAGCTCAAGAGCCTGACAGAGGGCCCAATTGCGCCAGGTGCTGTTTTTTTGCCGGTAACCCCAAGCGCGGAGTGCCGTCGCCTTGACTTGGCGGGCTTCCATATCATCGTTATTTGCGCGTACAGCCCAGGTAGTGATGTCTGCAGCCCATTGAAAATCACCATTCTCAATGGCCTTCCGCGCCTCATCGAGTATAGCGTTACGCCCGCCCATCACTCGAACATAGCCTTCAGCACGTTCTTTCCACGGAAGAGGGTCTAGCTCCGCTGCATCGCCTTGGAACCAGCCTATATATCCTGTGTAGAGGCTGCGAACAGAATGCTTAAAGCTTCCGTAAAACTCTCCTAACCACGGGTGGCTGGCCAGATGGTCCGGCATGGTGACTTCGTCCGCCAATTCGTCCCAAGTATAACCTTTGTTGATCCTGCGCACCGCCTGATCGTGCAGATACTGGATGGCATCCCTGTAGGAGGTCAGCAACTCCTCGACAGCGCCGGCGCCTTCGACAGTCGGGCCGTGATGAGGGATGAGGATTTCCGCCTTAAACTTGCGCAGGCGGTCGATGCCTTTGGCCCACTGCATGGGATTGCGAAATTGAGTGCCCCGGAGCGCATAGACGTTAGGAAAAGTCATACCCTGGATGGCGTCGGCTGAAATCAGCACTTTCTCTTCCGGCAACCAGACCACAATTTGATCATCAGTTTCGCTCGGGACATGCACTATTTCCAGCTTGATGCCACAGATCTCTCGCGCAAGCCGATCCTTGAACGTCTGGGTAGGATCAACAAACCCTGCATTTCCGCGCCGAGGTGGTGCGCCTATAGCGCTGCCGTAACTGCCTGCCTCGCCATATTCTAAATGTCCGCCGAACTGGTAAGGCCCGCGCCGGTTACGAATCGGCGCCAAGATACCGCTATCGCGAAGCAGATTATCCGTCAGCTCCTTATGGCCGATGACATCCACCTTACCATCCCGAATATCTTCTTCCGACACGAAGCTGAAAATTCCGCTCACATGATCAGCATGAAAATGGGTGATGATGATTGCCTTGATGGGGAGATCCGTGATCTCCTTATATGCCGCAGCCACGTCATCCCTCGGCAATTCGCCGCTCAAGGTGTCGATCAAGACCGCGCCACCATCACCTTGGATTAAGGTGCAATTAGAGCCGGTGTAACAATGCGCGGTATGAATATGGCCCAATGTCGTGATGATCCGGGGTTTCTCATAGAGTGACATTTGTGACGCGAGATCGGGATGCACTTGAGGGGTGGTAATATTATCAGGGGACATGCGAACCTCACTATATTTGTGAAAAATATCGCTGCGGAACGAGGTCAGCACAGAATATACGGTAAACTGTACTGGAGAAAGATCCGAGGTGGGGCAGCGTGGTCAAAATTGGTGACAACCATCTAGGAGCGTTTCAATTCGAATAGCGGACAATGTCGGGGTGTACGGAAAAGAACTCTTTATTGAACCCCCAACTATAGGTGTAGTAATTTAGACCCGATCTGACAGTTACCGATTTTGACGCGGTATCTGTCAGGTCAATTTCAGCCTACGAATTTTCCTTCCAGATTTCTTTGCCGTCCTCCAGGGTCTGCATCGGCGTTCGCCCTTCACAGACTTTGCCCTGGTGAGTGCGTTCATTGTTGTAGTGATCGATCCAAAGGTCCAGATCATTTTGCAGCTGGTCGATGTCTTGA
>JAYGEH010000544.1:0-8825 GCA_046582475.1 Rhodospirillales bacterium | reverse complement strand
ACAGAACGCGGCGACGCAAGATTTTGCAAGGCATCGAAGGTCGCCTTCACCATATTGTGCGGATTCGGGCTGCCCGTGGATTTGGCGACAACGTCCTTGACGCCGAGAGATTCAAACACGGCGCGCATCGGACCACCGGCGATAATGCCGGTTCCCGCCGGCGCCGCGCGAACCACAACCTTACCGGCGCCGTAGCGGCCTTTTACATCGTGGTGCAGGGTGCGGCCTTCGCGCAGCGGCACGCGGATCAGCTTGGTTTTCGCAGACTCGGTTGCTTTGCGGATCGCTTCGGGCACTTCGCGCGCCTTGCCGCTGCCGTAGCCAACCCGGCCGCGGCCATCGCCGACGACCACAAGCGCGGCAAAGCCGAAGCGGCGTCCGCCTTTCACAACCTTGGCAACCCGGTTGATACTGACCAGCTTATCGAATAAATCCTGGTCGCCGCCGCGGTCGCCCCGGTTGCCCCGGTCGCGCTGGTGTGGTCCGTGTGCCATAATCAAACTCCTAAAAGGACAGGCCGCTCTCGCGGGCGGCTGCGGCAAGGGCCTTAACACGGCCGTGAAACAGATATCCGCCGCGGTCAAAAATGACGTTTTCGACGCCGGCGCTCTTCGCCCGTTCGGCGATCAGCTTGCCGACCGCGCCGGCGGCTTCTTTCGAGGCGCCCGATTTGAAACTATCTTTAAGCGCTTTTTCGATGGAAGATGCGGCCGCCACGGTATTGCCCTTGGCATCGTCGATGACCTGGGCATAGATATGCTTGGAGGATCGGAATACGGTCAGACGGACCTGGCCGGTGTTGGCCTGGCGCAGCTTGCCGCGGGTTCGATTGCGGCGCCGCACGAACAGTTGTTTGGTCGATTTCATGGCTACTTCTTCTTCCCTTCCTTGCGCACGATCAGCTCGTCCTTGTATTTGATGCCTTTGCCTTTGTAGGGCTCGGGCGGTCGGAAGGACCGGATTTTTGCGGCCACGCTGCCGACCAATTGCTTGTCGGCGCCGGTAATGTTGATTTCGGTCTGCGACGGGCAATCGATTTTGACGCCGTCCGGAACCGGGTAATTAATCTCATGGCTGTAGCCCAACTGCAGGATAAGATTATTGCCCTGCAGCTGCGCCCGGTAACCGACGCCGTTGATTTGCAGCTGCTTGGTGAATCCCTCGTGGACGCCCTGCACCACATTGTGAGCGAGGCTGCGGAAGGTTCCCCAAAGCTTGCGGGCGTTCAGGGAATCGTCGGCCGGTTTCACCCAGATTTTGCCGTCTTCCATGGTCGGATTGACCTCTTCGACGAACTCCAGGCTCAACTCGCCCAGCTTTCCCTTGGCGGTCATGATGCGCCCCGAAAACTCGATGGTCACGCCATCGGGCACTTCGACCGGGTTCAATCCTACGCGGGACATAATTCAACTCCTCTTTGGCACGATGGCTTCCAAGTTTGCATTAGAAAACCTGACACAGAACCTCGCCGCCGACGTTGGCTGCGCGCGCCTCGGAATCCGACATCACACCGCGCGGCGTCGACAGGATCGATATGCCAAGGCCGTTATAGACCCGCGGCAAATCCTTGATGCGCGCATACACCCGTTGACCGGGGCGCGAAATGCGGCTGATTTCCTTGATCACCGGTTCGCCATCGTAATATTTCAGCTCGATACGAACCTCGTCGATACCAGTCCGCACGTTGTAGCGTTCATAATTGCGGATATAGCCTTCGCGCTTCAGAACATCGAGCATATTGATGCGCAGGTTCGAGGCCGGCGCACTGATGGTTTCCTTGCCGGCCATCTGGCCATTGCGGATGCGTGTCAAAAGATCGGCTAAGGGATCGCTCATAGACATCTGTTTCGGTCCTCCTTCACCAGCTCGACTTGACCATGCCCGGAATCTGCCCGCTCGACGCAAGTTCACGCAGCGCGATCCTGGACAGTCGGAATTTCCGGTAATTGCCGCGGCCGCGGCCCGACAACTCACAGCGCAATCGAACCCGGACCGGGGACGAGTTGCGCGGCAATTCGGCGAGCTTAAGCTGCGCATTGAAACGCTCTTCCGGCGTCAGGGAATTGTCCCGGGTCAGGGCTTTCAATCGCGCCCGCTTGGCCGCGAATTTCTTGGTCAGGCGCTTCCTCTTCTCGTTGCGCTCGATGACGCTTTTTTTTGCCATCCAAAAACTCCGTTCGTTGTTAATTGGCAAAAGGCACGTTGAATTCCGCGAGCAGGGCTTTCGCCTCCTCATCGGTATTCGCCGTGGTACAAATCACGACATCCATGCCGCGAATACGTTCGACCCGGTCATAATCGATCTCGGGAAAGATGATCTGTTCCTTGATACCGAGGGCAAAATTGCCGCGGCCGTCAAAACTTCGAGCCGAAATGCCGCGAAAATCGCGAACCCTGGGCAGCGCAATATTCACCAGCCGGTCCATAAATTCGTACATCCGCTCGCCGCGCAAAGTCACCTTGCAGCCGACGATCATGTCGTCGCGGATCTTGAAACCGGCGATCGATTTGCGGGCGCGCGTGATGACCGGCTTCTGGCCGGCGATCAGGGTCATTTCCTCATAGGCGTTGTCGATTTTCTTGCGATCCACCGAGGCTTCGCCGACGCCCATATTGAGCACGATTTTTTCGAGCTTCGGCACCTGCATGGGGTTGGTGTATCCGAACGTCGCCATCATCGACGGCCGGATATCTGAATTAAAAAAATCGCGTAGGCGAGACATCAAATTCATCCTTATATATCAATAACTTCTCCGGACCGCTTGGCATATCGCACCTTGCGTCCGTCTTCCAGTGTGCGGATACCGACGCGAGTCGGCTTGCCATCGTCCGGGTCCGCATGGGCCACATTGGAGAGATGGATCGAGGCTTCCCGCTCGGTGATTCCGCCGGGGCCCGTTTGCGACGCGCGCACATGGCGCTTGGCCATGTTGACGCCCTGAACTATGGCGCGATTTTCAGCCCGCAGCATCTTCAGCACGTCGCCTTTCTTGCCCTTGTCCTTGCCGGCCAGGACGATGACCGTGTCGCCCTTTTTAATTTTTGCCGTCATCTTAGAGGACCTCCGGCGCGAGAGAGATGATCTTCATGTAATTCTTGGCGCGCAACTCGCGGGTAACGGGGCCGAAAATGCGGGTTCCGATGGGCTCGTTCTGCGGGTTGATCAACACCGCCGCGTTACTGTCGAAACGGATCGCGCTGCCGTCCGGTCGCCGGATTTCCTTGGCCGTGCGAACCACGACGGCCCGGTGCATTTCGCCTTTTTTGACACGGCCGCGCGGGTTCGCCTCTTTCACCGAAACAACGATGACATCACCGACCGAGGCGAATCTGCGTTTCGATCCGCCCAGCACCTTGATGCACTGCACCCGCCGGGCGCCGGAATTATCGGCCACGTCGAGGTTGGTTTGCATCTGTATCATTTCTTGTTCCTTTCTGGGATCAAAGCCGGACGCTAACCGTCGGCGCCGACGACTTCCCATCGTTTTAGCTTCGACAGAGGCCGGCATTCGCGGATGGTAACCTTGTCACCGGTCTTGCAGCTATTGTCCTCGTCATGCGCATGATATTTTTTTGAGCGCCGAATGTACTTTTTGTAGAGCTTGTGCTTAAATTTCCGCTCCACATTAACGACAATGGTCTTATCCATATTGTGGCTGACAACGACGCCTTGCATCACTCGCTTTGGCATATTCCGAACTCCTTAAACCTCGGGATTAGGCCTTGGGCCCTACTCCGCGGCCTCGGTCAATTTCTGTCCCAATATCGTCTTCACCCGCGCGATATCGCGGCGCACCTGGCGCACGCGCACGGTATTTTCCAACTGTCCGCTCACCTTCTGAAAGCGAAGGTTGAACGATTCTTTGCGCAGGTCCCCAAGATCATCCTTCAACTGATCGACGGTTTTGGCCCTGACATCTTCGGCTTTCATGATGCCTTACCCTCCTTCGCCGACGCGGGTGATGAACTTGGTTTTCATCGGCAGCTTGGCCGCCGCCAATTCGAACGCCCGCTTGGCGACCGCCGCCGGAACACCATCCATCTCGAACATGATGCGGCCCGGCTTGACCCGGCATATCCAAAATTCCGGATTGCCCTTGCCCTTGCCCTGCCTGACCTCGGCGGGCTTCTGGGAAACCGGAACATCGGGAAAAATTCGTATCCAGACCCGGCCGACGCGTTTGATATGGCGGGTGATCGAACGCCGCGCGGCTTCGATCTGGCGCGCCGTTACCCGGGCCGGACCCACCGCCTTCAGACCGTAGGAGCCGAAATTCAGCGCCGTTCCGCCCTTGGCGTTGCCGTGGATGCGCCCCTTGTGGGCTTTGCGGAACTTTGTGCGTTTTGGTTGTAGCATCGAGATGGGTCCTTAAATCCAATAATCAGCGTTGCGGCTGCTGTTCCATCGCCCGCTTGTCGACGGCCATCGGGTCGTGGGCGAGAATTTCGCCCCGGTAGACCCAAACCTTGACGCCGCACGCCCCATAAGTGGTTTGTGCGGTTGCGGTTCCGTAATCGATATCGGCGCGCAGCGTATGCAGGGGCACCTGGCCTTCCCGGTACCATTCGGTGCGTGCAATTTCAGCGCCGCCCAAACGGCCGGCACAGTTGATGCGGATGCCGACGGCGCCAAGCCGCATGGCCGACTGAACGGCACGCTTCATGGAACGCCTAAAAGCGATACGTCGGGTCAACTGCTGCGCGATATTCTCGGCGATCAGGCTGGCGTCCAACTCGGGTTTGCGAATTTCGACGATATTCAACGAGACATCGGAGCCGGTGCGTTCCGACAATTCCAGGCGCAAGGTTTCGATATCGGCGCCCTTCTTGCCGATGACGACGCCGGGGCGTGCGGTGTGGATGGTGATGCGCGCCCGCTTGGCGGGGCGCTCGATGACGACGCGGCTAAGGCCGGCCTGGCGCAGCCGTTCATGCAGCATCCGCCGCAATTCCAAATCCTCGTGCAGAAGGTCCGCATAGGTGCGTTTGCCTGCATACCATCTGGAATCCCAGGTACGATTGATGCCCAACCGGAAACCGATTGGATTGACTTTTTGCCCCATTAGGCTGCCTCCTCGCGTTCGCGAACGACGATGGTCAAATTGCTGAACGGTTTGAATATTCTGCCCATGCGCCCGCGCGCCCGTGGCCTCCAGCGTTTCATGACGAATTGCCGCCCGGCGGTGGCCTCGGCGACGATGAGCTTGTCCACATCCAACTGCTGATTGTTTTCGGCATTGGCGATCGCCGATTCCAGCACCCTTTTCACGTCCCGCGCCACGCGGCGGTGGGAAAAGGCGAGCGCGTTGAGGGCGTCCTCGCAGCGCTTGCCGCGGATGGTTTGCGCCACCAGATTGAGCTTTTGCGGGCTGATCCGGATCATTTTGCCGAAGGCCCGCGCTTCGTTGTCGGCCAGCCGGCTGGGTTTGGATTTCTTACCCATATTGCTAATCCCTCCTGCCCTTGCGGTCGCCGGTATGGCCGAAATATTGGCGCGTCGGCGAAAATTCGCCAAAGCGATGGCCGACCATGTTCTCGGTTACCAGTACCGGAATGAACTTAATGCCGTTGTAAACGCCGTAGGTGAGCCCGACGAATTGCGGCAGGATGGTCGAACGCCGGGACCAGGTTTTGATCACGTCGTTGCGGCCGGCTTCCCGCGCAACCTCGGATTTTTTTAAGAGGTATCCGTCAACGAACGGACCCTTCCAAACAGAACGAGACAAATTCTAGGTCCTCCTAACGTCGCCGCCGGCGCACTATCAGCCGGTCGGTTTTCTTGTTGCTGCGCGTACGTTTACCCTTGGTCGGCTTGCCCCACGGGGTCACCGGATGGCGCCCGCCCGAGGTTTTGCCTTCGCCGCCGCCATGCGGATGATCGACCGGGTTCATGGCCACGCCGCGCACCGACGGGCGCTTGCCCAGCCAGCGCTTGCGGCCGGCCTTGCCGAGCTTGATGTTGGCCTGATCGGGATTGGAGACGGCGCCGATGGTGGCCATGCATTCGGCCCGGATCAAGCGAATTTCCCCCGAAGTCAGGCGCAGCTGCGCATAACCCTGATCCTTGCCGATGAGCTGCACATAGGTGCCCGCCGACCGCGCGATCTGGGCGCCGGCGCCGACTTTCATCTCCACATTATGGATGATGGTGCCGACCGGAATATTCGCCATCGGCAGCGCATTGCCGGGACGGATATCGACCCGCTCGCCGGCGATAACCGTATCACCCGGCGACAGGCGCTGCGGCGCGATGATATAGGACAGCTCGCCATCGTCGTATTTTAACAACGCAATGAAGGCCGAGCGGTTGGGATCATATTCGATCCGCTCGACGGTGGCCGGGATATCGAATTTGCGCCGCTTGAAATCGATCTGGCGGTAGCGACGCTTGTGGCCGCCGCCCCGGCGGCGCGCCGTGATGCGGCCCTGGTTGTTGCGCCCGCCTTTGCCGGACTGCCCCTCGACCAGGCTTTTCTCCGGCTTGCCTTTCCAAAGCGCCGACTTGTTGACGAGGACAAGTCCGCGCCGGCCCGGCGATGTGGGATTATAATTTCTGAGCGCCATCGCTAGACCCCTGAGGTGATATCAATGGAATCGCCATCGGCAAGCGTGATGATGGCTTTTTTGTAATCGGACAATTTGCCGAGGCGTCCGCGGAAACGTTTGAGCTTGCCCTTCTGGCGAAGCGTGTTGACCGCCGTCACCTTGACCGAGAACAAGCCTTCGACGGCGGCCTTGATTTCCGGTTTGGTCGCGTCCATGGAAACCTTGAAGGAGACCTGGTTATGCTCGGAAATTATGGTCGATTTTTCGGTGATCACCGGCGCCCGGATAATTTCATACATCCGGCCCTTGGAGATCACTGCGGTACCGCTGCGCCGCTTCATTTCAGACGCTCCTGAAGTTGTTCGGCGGCGTCCTTGGTCAGCACCAGAGTATCGCGCCGGAGAATGTCATAAACGTTGGCGCCGATCTGCGGCAGAACTTCCATGCCCGGGATATTGCGGGCGGCGCGGGTGAAATTTTCGTCGAGCTCGGCGCCGCCGATAACTAGCGCCGAATCCCAACCCAGCTTGATGACCTGTTTGGCGAGATCGGCGGTTTTGGCGGACTTGGTCTCGGCCTTGTCGAGGATCACCAGTTTTCCATCCGCCTGTTTCACCGACAAGGCGGTGCGCAAAGCCAGACGCCGGACTTTTTTCGGCAGACCGAAGGCGTGCGAGCGGACCACCGGTCCAAAGGCGACACCGCCGCCGCGTAGGTTCGGCGCCTTCTTCGAGCCCTGGCGCGCCCGGCCGGTGCCTTTTTGGCGAAACGGCTTGGCCGTAGTGCCGTTAATCTCGGCGCGCTGCTTGGTTTTGTGATTACCCGAGCGCCGCTTCGCCAATTGCCAATTGACGACGCGCGCCAGAATGTCCGGCCTGGCCGGCAACGCAAAGACGGCGTCGTCCAGATCGATGTCCCCGACTTTTTTATTGTCGAGACTGATGACGGGGCATTTCATGGCCTAGTCTTCCTTTTTCTCGGTCTCTTCCGAACCGCCATCGCCGGCGCTCGAAACGTCCTCGGCTGCCGCTTCGGGCACCGCTTCTTCAATCGCGTCTTCGACTTGATCTTCGGCTGACGCTGCCTCGGTGCCGGCGCGCAGGGCGCCCGGCATCGGGACGCCGTCGGGCAGCGGTTTTTTAACCGCATCGTTGATCAAAATATATCCGCCCTTGGATCCGGGAACCGCCCCCTTGATCAGGATCAGACCGCGTTCGGCATCCGTCGAGATCACCTCCAGGTTTTGCTTGGTCACCTGGACATCGCCCATATGGCCGGCCATCTTTTTGCCTTTGAAAACCTTGCCCGGTTCCTGGCATTGGCCGGTTGAGCCTTGGCTGCGGTGATTGATCGAAACGCCGTGCGAGGCGCGCAATCCGGAAAAATGATGGCGCTTCATGACGCCGGCAAACCCCTTGCCCTTACCGGAACCGGTGACATCCACAAATTGGCCGACGATGAAATGATCGGTGGTCAATTCGGCGCCGATATCGATCAGAGCATCATCGGAGACGCGGAATTCGGCCAGCCTGCGTTTCGGCTCGACCTTGGCCTTGGCGAAATGGCCGCGCATCTGCTTGGATACATTTTTCACTTTCGGCTGGCCGATGCCCAATTGCAAGGCGGTGTAGCCATCACGCTCCTGGGTGCGCTGATCGACCACCTGGCAATTATCGACCTTCAGGACGGTCACCGGAATATGGGTGCCGTCATCGCCGAATACGGCGCTCATCCCGACTTTTTGAGCTATCAATCCTGTTCTCATGATGGCACCCGTTTACAGTTTGATTTCGACATCGACGCCGGAAGCAAGATCGAGCTTCATCAAGGCATCGACGGTTTCCGGCGTCGGGTCCAAAATATCGAGCACCCGCTTGTGGGTCCGAATTTCAAACTGTTCGCGGGATTTCTTGTCGATATGCGGGGAACGAAGAACCGTATATTTCTCGATACGCGTCGGCAGCGGGATGGGCCCGCGTACCTGCGCCCCGGTCCGCTTCGCGGTGTTCACGATCTCTAGCGTCGATTGATCCAACACCCGGTGATCGTACGCCTTCAACCGGATGCGAATATTTTGACTGTCCACCATATCACTCGTCCATCATGCAATCGGCGCCTGGGTGACCCGGGCGCCAATTTTTGTTTAATCTTCCAATATGTCGGCGACGACACCGGCGCCGACGGTGCGGCCGCCTTCGCGGATGGCGAAGCGCAGCCCCTGGTCCATGGCGATCGGCGTGATCAATTCCACGTTCATCGAGATATTGTCACCCGGCATC
>JAYGEH010000539.1:0-15864 GCA_046582475.1 Rhodospirillales bacterium | reverse complement strand
AAAATCGGTGAACTCGGCGCCGCCGGTCAACGCCAAAACCCGCGTGATCGCCGCCGTCAGCGTCGTCTTGCCGTGATCAACATGGCCGATCGTGCCAACGTTGCAGTGCGGCTTGGTGCGCTGAAATTTCTCTTTTGCCATCTTATTTGCCTCCGACGTACTCGAATTAAAACCTTAAAATTTATCCCGCCGTTAACCGGCGAGCCGTTCGCGCACTTCCTCGGATACCGCCGCGGGAAGCTGCGCATAGTGATCGAAATGCATGGTAAACTGGGCGCGCCCCTGACTTTGGGAGCGCAAAGTATTGACGTAGCCGAACATATTGGCGAGTGGCACCATGGCCGAAATAACGCGCGCGTTGCCGCGCTGGTCCATGGCCGAAACGTTGCCCCGGCGGCTGTTCAGATCGCCGATGATATCGCCCATATATTCACCCGGCGTCACCACTTCGACCCGCATGATGGGTTCCAGCATGACCGGGCCGGCTTTCAGCATGCCTTCCCGGAAGGCGGCGCGGGCCGCGATCTCGAAGGCCATGACGCTCGAATCCACGTCATGGGAATCGCCGTCGTAAAGTTCGGCCTTAAAATCGGTGACCGGAAAACCGGACAACGGCCCCGAATCCATGGCCGATCGAAAGCCTTTTTGAACGCCCGGTATATATTCTTTGGGCACTTTGCCGCCGACCACGGAATTGGCGAATTCGAAGCCCGATCCCGGCGGCAGCGGCTCGAACTTGACTTTGATGCGCGCATACTGACCAGCGCCGCCGGTCTGTTTCTTGTGAATGTAATCCACGGTCGAGGGTATCGTGATGGTTTCGCGGTAGGCCACCTGGGGCTGGCCGACACCCGCCTCGACGCTGAACTCGCGGCACATGCGGTCGACCAGGACTTCCAGGTGCAACTCGCCCATCCCCTTGATCACGGTCTGACCGCTTTCCGGGTCGGTGGTGACACGAAACGAGGGGTCCTCGGCGGCGAGGCGCGCCAAAGCCTGGCTCATTTTTTCCTGATCGGCCTTGGTCTTGGGTTCCACCGCAACCTCGATAACCGGTTCGGGAAATTCAATGCGTTCGAGAATAACCTGATTTTTGGTATCGGAAAGCGTATCGCCGGTGGTGGTTTCCTTGAGACCGGCCAGGGCAATAATATCGCCGGCCCGGGCTTCCTTGATATCTTCGCGGCTATTGGCATGCATCAAAAGCATGCGGCCGACGCGCTCGCGCTTGCCCTTCACCGTATTCGTCACGTGGGAGCCGCTGTGGAGGACGCCCGAATAGATCCGCACGAAGGTCAGCGAGCCGACAAACGGATCGTTCATGATCTTGAAAGCCAGTGCCGAGAACGGCTCGTCATCGGTATTTGAACGTTCGATCACGGCTTCGGTTTTAGCGTCGATGCCCTTGATGGCGGGAACGTCGGTGGGTCCCGGAAGGAAATCGACAACCGCGTCGAGAAGCGGCTGAACGCCTTTGTTCTTGAAGGCGGAACCGCAAAGTATCGGAACGAATTCGCCGGAAACGGTGCCGGCGCGGATGCATTTTTTGAGCGCCTCCTCATCCGGTTCTTCGCCTTCCAGATAGGCCTCCATCACGGTATCGTCCTGCTCGACCGCGGTCTCCAACAGCTTTTTACGGTATTGGGCCGCCTGGTCGGCCAGATCGGCCGGGATGTCGGTATAATCAAACTCGGCGCCGAGCGTTTCTTCTTTCCAGATGACGGCCTGCATTTTGACCAGATCGACAATGCCGGCAAATTCGGATTCCGATCCTACGGGGAGCTGGGTCACCAGCGGCTTGGCGCCCAAACGGTCGCGGATCATATCGACGCAGCGGTGGAAATCGGCGCCGACCCGATCCATCTTGTTAATGAAACAAATGCGCGGCACTTCATATTTGTCGGCTTGGCGCCAGACCGTTTCCGACTGGGGTTCAACGCCGGCGACGCTGTCGAAAATCGCAACCGCGCCGTCGAGAACACGCAGGCTCCGTTCCACCTCGATGGTGAAATCGACGTGGCCGGGGGTGTCGATAATATTGACGCGGTGATCTTTCCATTCGCAGGTGGTCGCGGCGGACGTAATGGTGATGCCGCGCTCCTGCTCCTGTTCCATCCAGTCCATGGTGGCATTGCCGTCATGGACCTCGCCGATCTTGTAGGAACGCCCGGTATAAAAAAGAATGCGTTCCGTGGTCGTGGTTTTCCCGGCATCAATATGGGCCATGATGCCGATATTGCGGTAACGCTCGAGAGGAGTGGTGCGTGCCATCTTTTTGTTCTTCTTCTCTATTCTTTTTTATCAACCCGGCTCCCGCGCTTACCAGCGATAATGGGAGAAGGCTTTGTTGGCTTCGGCCATTTTATGAGTGTCTTCGCGCTTTTTAACCGCATTACCACGGTTATTGGCGGCGTCGAGCAGTTCACCCGAAAGGCGGTCGACCATGGTATTTTCGGAGCGCGCGCGGGCCACGTCGATGATCCAGCGGATGGCCAGCGCCTGTGAGCGTTCGGAGCGAACCTCGACCGGCACCTGATAGGTGGCACCGCCGACGCGGCGCGAGCGAACTTCGATCTGCGGCTTCACATTTTCGAGCGCCTCGTGGAAGGTTTTGACCGGATCGTTCTTGGTCTTGCCCTCCATATCGTCAAAGGCGCCATAAACAATACGTTCGGCGGTGGATTTCTTGCCATCGAGCATGATGGCATTCATCAACCGGGTTATCACCAGATCTCCGAACTTGGGATCGGGAAATATTTCGCGTTTTTCCGCTGCGTGTCTGCGCGACATTTGGATCCCCTACTTCGGACGCTTGGCGCCGTATTTGGAACGGCGCTGGCGGCGGTCATCGACACCTTGGGTATCGAGAACGCCGCGGATGATGTGGTAGCGGACGCCGGGCAAATCCTTGACGCGGCCACCGCGAATGAGCACGACCGAGTGTTCCTGCAGGTTATGTCCTTCGCCCGGAATATAGGAAATGACTTCAAAGCCGTTGGTAAGGCGGACACGGGCCACTTTACGCAATGCCGAGTTCGGCTTTTTCGGCGTCGTTGTATAGACCCGCGTGCAGACGCCGCGCTTTTGCGGACAGGCTTCCATGGCGGGAACCTTGTTCCGCGCAACCGGTCGTTTCCGCGGTTTGCGGATCAATTGATTGATCGTTGGCATCAGCCTGTTTCAACTCCTCTTGCCACCGCCAAACGCCCAGCCTGGACATTTATCAACGCGACAAAACCGCTCGCAGAGCAGGAATACCCTGCTCTCGGCGGGTCGGACATGCCCCACTTGGGCGCGTATGTTTCATTTTACGGGCAGCGCAGCGTCTAGGATGGACACCTACCACCAACGCCCCCGGGAAGGCGCGCATATTATGCATGTGGATTTTCCCCGTCAAGCAAAAGAACGGCAGATTTCCCGACCAAATCGATGATTTGCACAATATTTTGCGAATTTCCGGATTTAGGCGCCAATTGCGGGCAAATTGGCCGGCGAATTTCATGGTTTGCGGTCCGACCGGCACCGAAAACGCCCAAATTCTCCGGCAGCAAAGATCGGGATTCGGGGGCCCCCGAATCAATTTGGCCGAAGAAAAACCCCGCCGCTGACGCGGCGGGGTTTTTCCGGCATGCTTTAGCGGTTGTCTATTCGGCCGCCGGGTCGGCTGCCGCCTCTTCGCTGGCCGCCGCCGAAGCATCGGCCAGGGCCTGGACTTTTGCCGACTCGGCTTCCAGCACGTCGTCGCGGTCCGCCGCAATGGCGCGCAGGCGCTTCATGACCGAACCGGTTCCCGCCGGGATCAAGCGGCCGACGATGACATTTTCCTTCAACCCGATCAGATTGTCGCGTTTTCCGGAAACCGCTGCCTCGGTCAACACCCGGGTGGTTTCCTGGAACGAAGCCGCCGATATAAAGGACGTGGTTTGCAACGACGCCTTGGTAATGCCCTGGAGCATGGGCACGGAGGTTGCGATTTGGCCCTTTCTCTTCTTGATCTCGGCGTTGTGCTTATCGTATTCGAAGCGGTCGATCAATTCACCGACCAGGAAGGTACTATCGCCGCCATCGACGATCTCTACTTTCTGCAGCATCTGGCGCACAATGACTTCGATATGTTTGTCGTCGATGCGAACGCCTTGCAGACGATAGACATCTTGGATCTCATTGATCAGATATTCCGCCAGGGCTTCGACACCCAAAACTTTCAAAATATCATGGGGAACCGGGTTGCCATCCATCAGCGGATCGCCGCGCTCCACATAGTCGCCTTCTTGGACGCTGATATGCTTGCCCTTCGGAATCAGATAGTCGACGGGCTCGAGCGCTTTATCATCCGGCACCACAACGATGCGCCGCTTGTTTTTATAATCCTTGCCGAACTCGATGCGACCCTCGTTCTCCGCGATGATGGCATGATCCTTGGGCTTGCGCGCCTCGAACAGTTCCGCAACCCGGGGCAAGCCGCCCGTGATATCGCGGGTCTTGGAGGATTCACGCGGGATCCGCGCGAGCACGTCACCGGCGTTGACCTTCTGTCCGTTTTCGATGCTCAAAATAGCGTCCACGGACATGAAATACCTGGCCTCTAACCCGTTCGGCAGCTTGACGACGCGGTTGCGCCCATCGCGCAAGGTGATACGCGGGCGAAGATCGGCGGCCCGCGGCTGCTGTTTCCAATCGATCACCACCTTGGACGAGATACCGGTCGCATCGTCAACCGATTCCCGCATGGTCACGCCTTCGTCCAGATCGACGTAATTGGCGATGCCTTCTTTTTCGGTAATGATCGGCAGAGTATAGGGATCCCATTCCGCCAGCTTGTCGCCGCGGCTGACTTTCTTGCCGCTTTGAACCAGCAGTTTGGCGCCGTAAGGAATGCGGTGACGGGCGCGTTCGCGCTTGCGCTCGTCGATCAGCAAAAGCTCGGTATTGCGGCTCATGACGATGTTGATGCCGGCGGAGTTTTTGACGACGTTGCAATTGAGCAGGTCGACCTTCGCATCGGCCGAGGATTCTATGCTCGACTGTTCGGTGCTGCGCTGGGCCGCACCGCCGATATGGAAGGTCCGCATGGTAAGCTGGGTTCCCGGCTCGCCGATCGACTGCGCGGCAATGACGCCAACCGCTTCGCCAATATTGACCTTCGTGCCGCGCGCCAGATCGCGGCCATAGCAAGCGCCGCAAACACCGGTTTTGGCCTCGCAAGTCAGGACCGAGCGGATCTTGACCATCTCGATATCCGCCACGCCGAGCTTTTCACACGCCGCCTCATCGAGCAGCGTATTCTTCGAAATGATAACTTTATTGGTTTCCGAATCGATCACATCTTCGGCAACGGTGCGGCCAAGAACCCGGTCGGGGAGCGACAAGATGGTTTCGCCGCCCTCGATGACCGCATTGGAATGGATATGGTCATCGGTACCGCAGTCTTCGATGGTGATGATGCAGTCCTGCGCCACATCGACAAGCCGGCGCGTCAGATAGCCTGAGTTTGCCGTCTTCAAGGCGGTATCGGCCAAACCCTTGCGGGCGCCATGTGTCGAATTGAAATATTCGAGAACGCTCAGCCCTTCCTTGAAGTTGGATATGATCGGCGTTTCGATGATTTCGCCGGACGGCTTCGCCATCAAGCCGCGCATGCCCGCCAGCTGTTTCATTTGCGCCGCCGAGCCGCGGGCGCCGGAATCCGACATCATGAACACGGAATTGACCGGCTCGCCCGGTACGACCTTGGAAATCCCGGCCATCATGGCGTCGGCGACCTGATCGGTGCAGGTCGACCAGGCATCGATGGCTTTGTTGTATTTCTCACCAAGCGTGATCAGGCCATCTTGATATTGGCGTTCGAAGCTCTCGACCATCGCCTCGGTATCATCGACCAGTTTCTGCTTTTCCGATGGCACAACCAGATCGTCCTTGCCGAAGGAAATACCGGCCTGGCAGGCATGTTTAAAGCCGAGACCCATAATATGGTCGGCAAAAATAACCGTCTCCTTTTGGCCGCAGTGGCGGTAGACTTCGTCGAGAACCGACGAGATTTCCTTTTTGGTCACCAACCTGTTGATCAGATCGAACCCCAAGGCCGGATTAACCGGCAGCAATTCGCCAAGAAGCATGCGGCCCGGTGTGGTTTTCACCCGCTCCAAGACCTGCTTACCGTCTTCATCGGTTATCCGGATTCTGGCAATGATCTTGGAGTGAATGCTGATCACACCCTGGCTCAGTGCCTGCTCGATTTCATCGATATCGGTGAACCGCATACCCTCGCCGGGCTCACCATCGAGCATCAAGGTCATATAATAGAGGCCGAGAACGATATCCTGGGAGGGAACGATAATCGGCTTGCCGTTGGCCGGGCTTAGGATGTTGTTGGTCGACATCATCAGAACCCGGGCTTCCAGTTGCGCTTCCAGCGAAAGCGGCACGTGAACCGCCATTTGATCGCCATCGAAATCGGCGTTGAAGGCGGCGCAGACCAGCGGATGCAGTTGGATCGCCTTGCCTTCGATCAGCACCGGCTCGAACGCCTGGATACCGAGACGGTGCAGCGTCGGCGCGCGGTTGAGGAGAACCGGATGCTCGCGGATCACCTCTTCCAGAATATCCCAAACCTCGGGACGTTCTTTTTCGACCATGCGCTTGGCGGCCTTGATGGTGGTCGCCATGCCGTATTTTTCCAGCCGCGAATAGACGAACGGCTTGAACAGTTCCAAGGCCATTTTCTTTGGCAGCCCGCATTGATGCAGGAGCAATTCGGGCCCGACGACGATCACCGAACGTCCGGAATAATCGACGCGCTTGCCCAATAGGTTCTGGCGGAAGCGGCCTTGCTTGCCCTTGAGCATGTCGGAAAGGGATTTGAGCGGACGCTTGTTGGCGCCGGTGATGGCGCGGCCACGGCGGCCATTGTCGAACAAGGCATCGACCGATTCCTGGAGCATGCGCTTTTCGTTGCGGACGATAATCTCCGGCGCCCTGAGCTCGATCAGCCGGCGCAGCCGGTTGTTGCGGTTGATCACGCGCCGGTAGAGATCGTTCAGATCAGAGGTGGCGAACCGGCCGCCGTCGAGGGGCACCAAGGGGCGCAATTCGGGCGGGATAACCGGGACCACTTCGAGGATCATCCATTCCGGACGGGCGCCCGATGCGACGAACGCCTCGACCAGTTTCAAACGCTTGATGAACTTCTTGCGCTTGGCTTCCGAATTGGTTTCTTTCAGATCGACGCGCAGGCTTTCGGCCTCTTCCTCGAGATCGATGGTCTTGAGCATATCGCGCAAGGCCTCGGCGCCGATGCCGGCCTGGAAGGCGTCCTCGCCATACTCATCGACGGCGTCTTGAAACTCATCCTCGGAAAGCAGCTGATTTTCGGCCAGCGGCGTCAAGCCAGGCTCGGTCACCACGTAATTTTCGAAATAGAGCACCCGCTCAAGATCCTTGAGCGTCATATCCACCATCAGGCCGATGCGCGACGGCAAGGATTTCATGAACCAGATATGGGCCACCGGGGCGGCCAGTTCGATATGGCCCATGCGGTCGCGGCGGACCTTTGAAAGGGTCACCTCGACACCGCATTTTTCGCAGACGATGCCCTTATATTTCATGCGCTTATATTTACCGCAAAGGCACTCATAGTCCTTGATCGGGCCGAATATGCGGGCGCAGAAAAGACCGTCCCGTTCCGGCTTGAAGGTCCGGTAATTGATGGTTTCCGGCTTCTTAATTTCGCCGAATGACCAGGATCGGATGCGCTCCGGGCTGGCAATGCTGATCCGGATCTGATCGAACTGCTGATTGCCGGCCTGGGGTTCGAAAATCCGCGTTAATTCATTCATCTATACTCTCCTATATATCGGTTCACATGCCGCCGATCAGGTGCTGCTCTGTATGAGTTCGACGTTGAGCCCAAGCGAATGCAATTCCTTGACAAGCACGTTGAAGCTTTCGGGGATGCCGGCTTCGAACGAATCGTCACCGCGGACCACGGCCTCATAGACCTTGGTGCGCCCCGATACATCATCGGATTTAACGGTCAGCATTTCCTGCAGAGAATAGGCAGCGCCGTAGGCTTCGAGCGCCCAGACTTCCATCTCGCCGAAACGCTGGCCGCCGAACTGCGCCTTGCCGCCGAGCGGCTGCTGGGTCACCAGAGAATAGGGACCGATCGAACGGGCATGGATCTTATCATCGACCAAATGATGCAATTTAAGCATATAGATGTACCCGACGGTGACCATGCGGTCGAAATGCTCGCCGGTGCGGCCATCGAAAAGACGCACCTGACCGGACACATTGAAGCCGGCCTTTTCTAGCATCTCGACGATATCGGCCTCGTGGGCGCCGTCGAAGACCGGTGTCGATATGGGTACGCCGCCGCGCAAGTTGCCGGCAAGCTCGATAACCTCCTCATCGTTCATCGGGGCGATATCCTGCTTGTAGATTTCTTCGCCGTAGGAAAATTTGAGCTTTTCGCGGAGGTCCTTGGATTCCTGGCCGTTCTGGCTCATGAGGTCGAGGGCCTCGCCGATTTGATTGCCGAGGCCGGCACAGGCCCAGCCGAGATGGGTTTCCAGGATCTGCCCCACATTCATTCTCGATGGCACGCCTAAGGGATTGAGAACAATATCCACCGGCGTTCCATCTTCCAGGGACGGCATATCCTCGATCGGGACGATCTTGGAGATCACACCCTTGTTGCCGTGGCGACCGGCCATCTTGTCGCCGGGCTGCAATTTGCGCTTCACGGCAACAAACACCTTGACCAGTTTCATGACGCCCGGCGCCAGTTCATCGCCGCGCTCCAGCTTTTCAACCTTGTCGTCGAAGCGCCGCTGGAATTCGCCAATGCCCTCTTCCAATTGTTTTTTGAGGGTTTCGATCTCGGCCATCACCTTGTCGTTGGCGACGGTGACCTGCAGCATCTGGCCGGCCGTCAGCTTGTCCAGCATTTCCGGCACGATCTTGGTTCCGGCGGTCAAGCCCTTGGGGCCGCTGACCAGCTTGCGATTGACCAGCCGGCCGCGGATGCGGCCGTGGTAACTGCGTTCCAGGATGGCGATCTCGTCGTCCCGGTCTTTCGCCAGACGTTCGATCTCGGCCCGGTCGATGGCCAGAGCGCGTTCGTCCTTGTCGATGCCGCGCCGGGAGAAGACGCGCACTTCGACCACCGTGCCGGTAACGCCGGGCGGCAGCCTGAGCGAGGTGTCGCGCACATCCGACGCCTTCTCGCCGAAGATGGCGCGCAGCAATTTCTCTTCAGGCGTCATCGGCGATTCGCCCTTCGGCGTCACTTTGCCGACTAAGATATCGCCGGGCGAAATCTCGGCGCCGATATAGACAATGCCCGCTTCGTCGAGGTTTTTTAAGGCCTCTTCGCCAACATTCGGGATGTCGCGGGTGACTTCTTCCTGGCCGAGCTTGGTGTCCCGGGCCATCACCTCGAACTCCTCGATATGGATCGAGGTAAACACATCATCGCGAACAATGCGTTCGGAAATGAGGATCGAATCCTCGAAGTTGTATCCGTTCCAGGGCATGAAGGCGACCAGCACATTGCGCCCCAAAGCCAGCTCACCCAAGTCCGTCGACGGCCCATCGGCGATGATATCGCCTCTGGCAACACGGTCGCCAACCTTGGCCAGCGGACGCTGGTTGATGCAGGTGTTCTGGTTGGAACGCTGGAATTTTTGCAGGGTGTAAATATCGACACCCGGACCCTGATCGTCGCTCTGATTTTCATCGGCGTGGATGACAATACGCGTGCCGTCGATCTGATCGACGACGCCGGCGCGCCGGGCGATGATGGTGGCGCCGGAATCCCGCGCCACGGTTACCTCCATGCCGGTGCCGACCAACGGCGCTTCGGATCGGATCAGCGGCACCGCTTGGCGTTGCATGTTGGAGCCCATCAGCGCGCGGTTGGCGTCATCATTTTCCAAGAACGGGATCAACGCGGCGGCAACCGATACCAACTGCTTGGGCGAGACGTCGATCAAATCGATTTCGTCGCGCATGACCATCACGAACTCGCCGGCCTTGCGGCAACTGATCAGCTCGTGCACGAACTTGCCCGACTTATCGAGCTCGGCATTGGCCTGGGCAATGGTGTACCGGCTCTCATCCATGGCCGACAGATAAATCACTTCATCGGAGACCTCGGCGCCGCTGACCCGGCGGTATGGGCTCTCGATAAAGCCGTATTTGTTGACCCGCGCATAGGTCGCAAGGCTGTTGATCAGGCCGATGTTCGGGCCTTCCGGCGTCTCGATCGGGCAAATACGGCCATAGTGGGTCGGATGCACGTCGCGCACCTCGAAGCCGGCGCGCTCGCGCGTCAGCCCGCCCGGTCCCAACGCCGATAGGCGGCGCTTATGGGTGATCTCCGACAACGGATTGGTCTGATCCATGAACTGGCTCAATTGCGACGAGCCGAAGAATTCCCGCACCGCCGCCACCGCCGGCTTGGCGTTGATCAGGTCGTGCGGCATGACGGTATCGATATCGACCGAACTCATGCGTTCGCGGATGGCGCGCTCCATGCGCAAAAGGCCAATGCGATACTGATTTTCCATCAATTCGCCGACCGAACGGACGCGGCGATTTCCCAAATGGTCGATGTCGTCGATATCGCCCTTGCCGTCCTTCAGCTCGACCAGGATTTTCACCACCTCCATAATGTCTTCGCGGCGCAAGGTCCGCAACGTATCCTCGGTTTCGAAGCCCAGCCGGGAATTCATTTTCACGCGGCCGACCGAAGACAGATCATAGCGATCGGAATCAAAGAACAAGCCCTCGAACAATGCATCGGCGGTTTCCAGGATCGGCGGCTCACCGGGGCGCATGACCCGGTAGATATCGATCAAGGCTTCTTCCCGGTTCGAGTTTTTATCGGCGGCCAGGGTATTGCGGATATA
This sequence comes from Rhodospirillales bacterium, assembly GCA_046582475.1. Taxonomy (GTDB): domain Bacteria; phylum Pseudomonadota; class Alphaproteobacteria; order Rhodospirillales; family UBA2165. Next base: position 4,951 of record JAYGEH010000539.1, on the reverse strand, counting down.
GGGCCCCACATTGACATGATCGATGGCCAGGGTGGCGATTTCGTCGATCTTGTCTTCTTCCAGCTTGGCGAACGATTCCTCGGTGATTTCGTCGCCGGCTTCGAGATAAACCAATCCGGATTTTTCGTTCACGATATCGGCGGCGGCAAACCGGCCGATGATTTCCTCGGACGGCACCACGAATTCGTCGATGCCCTTGGTTTTCATGTCGCGCAGCATGCGCGGCGTCAGCTTGGTGCCGGCCTTGTGCACGACGCGGCCCGATTTCGCGTTGACGAAGTCAAATTCCATCTTGATGCCGCGCAGGGAATCGAAGTCGACCGGCGCGCGCCAGCCCTTTTTGGTGCGCGTATATTTCACGGTGTCATAGAAATAGCCGAGAATTTCCTCGGCGGTCATTCCCTTCGCCTCGATCGGATCGACCTTTTTGCCCAGCGCCTTGCGGCGGGCGCGCAATTTTTGCGTCTCATCGGAATCGAGACCCAAAAGCAGCGTCGTCACCGGCAATTTGCGGCGCCGGTCGATGCGCACATAAACCAGATCCTTGGCGTCAAATTCGAAATCCAGCCACGAGCCGCGATAGGGAATAACACGCGCCGCAAACAGGAATTTACCAGAGGAATGGGTTTTACCCTTATCATGATCGAAGAACACACCCGGGGAACGGTGCATTTGCGACACGATTACCCGCTCGGTTCCGTTGACCACGAAGGTACCGTTTTCGGTCATCAGCGGCAATTCGCCCATATAGACGACCTGTTCCTTGATATCGCGCACCGAACGCGATCCGGTTTCTTCATCGATATCCCAAACCACGAGGCGCAAGGTCACTTTGAGCGGCGCCGCATAGGTCATGCCGCGCTGCTGACATTCTTCGACATCGTATTTCGGCTCTTCGAATTCATAGTTCACGAATTCCAAGGTTCCGTGCCCGGAAAAGTCCTGGATCGGGAAGACCGAACCGAAAACTTCCTGGAGGCCCGAATCGGTGCGGTCAGACTTGGCGACGCCGCGTTGGAGAAAGGTGTCGTAGGAATTTTTTTGAACCTCGATCAGGTTCGGCATGGGCGTAACCGTGGGAATCCGCCCGAAATCTTTGCGGATACGCTTACGTCCAGTGAAAGATAGGTTCGCCATTGCAGCTCCTCTTGGACCACGCAAGTGGGTCCTTAAATTAAGTTCCTGACCTCGATACAGGCGCCGACCTGGCTCTGAAGTCTGGACCGAATCCGTCCGGCTTGGGCTATCCGGACAACGGAAGGCGCGGTTGTCGGCGCCCTCGGAACTGCACATCCACGTTCCCGGCCTCGGCGTGGCCAATCCGTGTAAGATGCGTAACTGTTCTCAAACCCCGGTTCCCGGCGGCGATCGATGCCGCCGCCGGGCCCGGCTGGTACCTTGGCGCCAGGACCAAACCGCCCGGCGCCCAATTCGCTATTGCAGCTCGACCGTGGCTCCCGCCGCTTCGAGCTTGGTCTTAATCGCGTCCGCCTCGTCCTTCGAAAGATCCTCCTTGACCGGGGCTGGCGCCGCCTCGACCAAATCCTTCGCCTCTTTCAGGCCAAGGCCGGTGATCGCACGGACTTCCTTGATGACGTTGATTTTCTTCTCGCCGAACGAGGCTAAGATGACGTTGAAGGAAGTCTTTTCCTCGGCGGCCTCTTCGCCGGCACCCGGCGCGGCGGCCGCAACGACGACCGGCGCGGCAGCCGAAACGCCCCACTTTTCTTCCAGCAATTTCGACAAATCGGCGGCCTCGATGACCGTCAGGGTTGATAACTCGTCGGCAATTTTTTCAAGATCTGCTGCCATAATACTCACTCCATTGGCTTAAACTGATTAAGGACCGGCCTGGCGGCCAACCCGGTGATGGCCACTCAGGCCGCCTCTTCCTTTTCGCTATAGGCGCCAATGACACGGGCCACCTGCCCCGCCGGCGCCTGCATGATGCAGGCGATGCGGGTTGCCGGCGTCTGGATCATGCCGACAAGTCCGGCCCTGAGCGCGTCGAGCGACGGCAGCTTGGCCAAATTGTCAACCGCGGCAACATCCAGTATTTGCCCGTTAAAGACACCTCCGAGGACAACGAGATTTTTATTTTTCTTGGCGAATTCGACCGTCACTTTGGCGGCGGCCACGGGATCTTCGGAATAGGCTAATCCGATCGGTCCCATGAATAATTCCCCAAGTTCCTTGAAATCCATGTCGTCCAGGGCGAGACGGGAGAGGCGATTCTTGGTAACCTTGTAGCCGGCGCCCGCTTCACGCATTTTTCCACGAAACTCGGTCATATCGGCGACCGTCAACCCGGAATAGTGGGTCACGACCACCAGGGTCTGCTCCTGGAAAAGCTGCTTCAACTGGACAACCATCTCTTCTTTTTGGCTTCGATCCACGAATCGTCTCCAAATATGTTCTGGCCCGCCGCTCTTAACCGGCAAACCGGAACGGTTGCATACGGCCCCGCCAACTTCCGGCGAAACCCACTCGCCCCGTCCAAGCGTTCAGTTCAAGCCGTCTTTAGGAACCGGCCCCAAGGCCAATTCCGAAAACGGTTTTGCACCGTCTGTGCAGGCGTCGTCTTTTTAAGCCGCGCCGGCCGAAGCCTTTGCAGCGCCTGCAGTCTCGGACAGGTCGGGGGAACATCCCCCGCCGCCGTGCCGGCCCCTGCGAATAGTTTCAGGGCCGATCCGGCTATTTCGCGCCGGTCCAGGTTGGACTAGCCCAAAACATTCATTCTTACGCCCGGGCCCATGGTGGAAGAGAGGCTGGCGCGCTTCAGGTAGGTGCCTTTTGCGCCGCTCGGCTTCGCCTTCATGATCGCGTCCACGAACGCGTTCACATTTTCCACCAGTGCGTCTTGCGTAAAACTCGTTTTGCCGACCCCGGCATGGACGATGCCGGCCTTCTCGACCCGGAATTCGATCTCGCCGCCCTTCGACGATTTCACCGCCTCGGCGACATTGGGCGTGACCGTGCCCAGCTTTGGGTTAGGCATCAATCCGCGCGGGCCCAATATTTTGCCCAGCTTGCCGACCACCGCCATCATGTCGGGGGTCGCGATACAGCGGTCGAAATCGACCTCGCCGTTTTGAATTTTTTCCGCCAGATCCTCGGCGCCGACCAGATCGGCGCCGGCGGCGGCGGCCTCATCGGCCCTGTCGCCCTTGGCAAACACGGCGACGCGGACATCCTTGCCGGTGCCGTTGGGCAGCGACACGACACCACGCACCATCTGATCGGCATGGCGGGGATCGACGCCAAGATTGAGCGCCACCTCGACGGTTTCGTCAAAATTGGTCTTTTTGTTTTTGAGCACCAGCCTGACCGCATCACCGACGGCATGGACGGCCAGCCGGTCAAACGAGGCATAGGCGCTCTGCATGCGTTTTCCTTTTTTCGCCATGTTACAGGCCCTCCACATTGATGCCCATGGAGCGCGCCGAGCCGGCAATGATCTTGCAGGCGGCCTCGATATCGTTGGCGTTCAAGTCAACCATCTTGATCTCGGCGATCTCGCGCAACTGGCGCTTGGAGATCGAGGCGATAATCTCTACCCCCGGCGTTTCCGAGCCTTTTTCGACCCGCGCCGCCTTCTTGATGTAATAGCTTGCCGGCGGCGACTTGGTCTCGAACGAATAGGACTTGTCCTGATAGACCGTGATGCGCACCGGAATCGGCATGCCCGGCTCCATATTCTGGGTGGTCGCATTGAACGATTTGCAGAAATCGGGAATGCTGAGCCCGGCCTGGCCGAGCGCCGGGCCAACCGGCGGCGCCGGGTTGGCCTGGCCCGCCGGGATTTGCAGGCGGATATACCCTTCAATCTTTTTTACCATTGTATTTCCTCAGTTCCTATTTCACCGGGTGCGCGGTACGGTCATGGCCGACCTCCCGCACGGGACTCGAATCTATAATTTGTCAACTTGCGAATATTCCAGCTCCACCGGCGTCGAACGCCCGAAGATGGAAACCGAAACCTTGACCCGCGCTTTCTCTTCATCGACCTCCTCAACCAAACCGTTGAAGGAATTGAACGGCCCGTCGCAAACCCGAACCTGTTCGCCGATTGAAAAGGTGATCGATGGCCTGGGCCGCTCGACGCCTTCCTCGACCTGGTCGAGGATTTGCTGGGCCTCGGCATCGGAAATCGGTATCGGGCGTCCGCGCCCGCCAAGGATATCCGTCACCTTCGATGTATTTTTGACCAGATGCCAGGTCTCGTCGGACATCTCCATTTTGATCAGCACATAGCCTGGGAAAAATTTGCGTTCCGCGCTTACCTTGGTGCCGCGCCGCATTTCGACGACTTCTTCAATCGGCACCAGAACCTGTTCGATCATATCCGACAGGTGCGATTGCACGGCTTGTTCCTCGATCGATTCGGCGACTTTTTTCTCGAATCCCGAATAGACGTGAATGACGTACCAGCGCATTGCCATCAATCAGGCCCCCAGCCCGAATATCAATTTGACGCCCGTAGAGAGCACCTGATCGACGAGGAAAAAGAACAGCGCCGCCAGAATAACCATCACGAACACCATACCGGTCGAGATCAAGGTTTCGCGGCGCGTCGGCCATACGACTTTCGACGCTTCCTGGCGCACCTGCTGGAGAAATTGAAACGGGTTAACTTTGGCCATTCGATGGTTCACTTTACTGGTTTGCCGGACCCCGGCACGCTAAAAAAACAATCGACTTAAGTCTTATATCTTCTCAAATCTGGCAGGGGCAGAAGGATTCGAACCCTCGACCTGCGGTTTTGGAGACCGCCGCTCTACCAGCTGAGCTATACCCCTAGTTCGTGGCCTTTGTTTAATCTTCCAATATGTCGGCGACGACACCGGCGCCGACGGTGCGGCCGCCTTCGCGGATGGCGAAGCGCAGCCCCTGGTCCATGGCGATCGGCGTGATCAATTCCACGTTCATCGAGATATTGTCACCCGGCATC
>JAYGEH010000464.1:0-2845 GCA_046582475.1 Rhodospirillales bacterium | reverse complement strand
ATGGCATCATACTATGCGGCCGTCCGGGTCTCGGTGACAAAGCGCCGATCGCCGTCGAACCTATGGATTTGATAGACCGGGGCGGTCGCGGCGGCGCCCGGGAATTCGCCGAGGCGCAAGTCGATGGCAACACTCGGCACGCTGCTTACCGGGATGCCGGCGATCAGCCCCACGGCGTCGCGGTGCGCATGTCCAGAGAAGGCGCGCACCACTTGATCCTTTCCTTCAAGAGCCTGGGCAAGGCACCCCACGGCATCCCATTGATCGAATTGAAACCGGTATTTCGATTGGACGACCTCGAAAGGCGGATGATGCATGAATAGCGCCGTTGGCTTGCTGGCGTCTTCGGCCAGCGTCCGGCTGAGGCTGTCCGCCCGCAATTGGCAATAATCACCCATGTTGCTGGTTGCGCTCAAGGTATCGAGGGCGATCAGCCTGACCGGGTAGGTATCGACGACGTATTGGATGAAGGGCGTATCGGGCAAGAGATTGCGCCCGATCGGAAAGTTGGCGCGGATCAAGGCCCGATCGTCGCGATTCCCGGCGGCGACGTGGAGCGGGCAGTGAAGCCCTTCCAGAACGCTGAGGACCACCTCGTATTTTGACGACGTTCCGTCGTGGGTAAGATCGCCGGTGTGAATAACCACGTCGGGCAGCGGCGCAAGCCGGTTGATGTCAGAGACGCAGCGTTCCAGATCGCGAACCCGGGCGGCGGCGTACGGAGAGTCCGGGTCGATATGGCTGTCGGAAATCTGCGCGATGATCATGGGACGGCAGTAGCAGATGTCGCGTTCTGTTGACAGACCCGCCGCCGATTTCAGGACTTCATCAGGGCCAGGGCGAAATCAGCCGCCGGGTTTCAGGGGTTTCCAGACCTTCTTGGTGGTTTCCGACGCCAAGACGTCATGTTTGTAGACGATGCAGGAGCGCATGTTCGTCAACATGCCGCGCTTGTATTCATAGCGGCATTCCTGAACCACCTTCGACGACAGCCTCGCCTCCGGTTTGGCCATGGCGCTGGTGACTTCGCGCCAAACCCTCTCGAACCTGACTTGATCATCGGTAAGCACATCGGGCATTTTATTGATGACTTGGTTGAGATCGCGCATCGCCGAGATGGTGTCGCCCTCGCGGCCAAACACGCGGTGCACACCCGAGCGCAAGGTGCCGGTGTAACTGGCGATCTCACCGGCGCTTTGCGGGTTGGTATCGCCCGCCTCGGCAACCGGGACCAGTGACGACATGGCGCCCACCGAAACGCTTGCGCCGCCAGCGCCGAATTTCAGAATCTCAGCCTCGGGCAGGCTGATGAATACCGATGAAAAGTTGCGCACGGACTTGATCGTGACCCTGTCCGTCACGTCGATCATTTTGCCGGCGACTGCCAGGGTTAGCGTTGAATCCCGGGAGGCTTTATAGGCGTTACCCGGGTTCGGCGATGGCCGGTATTCCTGCGGGCATACGGTGGAAAACTCGGCCTTGCAGACCCCGTTCACGCATTTAAGCGGCGTCGGCTGGACCGTGGCGATCAGGCCCAGTATCTGCGGCGCGGCGATGCCATTGGCGGGCATAAAGGCCAGGGCGCCAAAGAGCGAAGCGGCGATGAAAGAGAATATCCGATTATCCATGGGACTCTCCTTTTGATATTTCGATGCAAATGTTTAACACATTTTGGCGGCGACGCCTAAGCGCCCGGCAGCAACGGTTCTCAACGGCGCCGGGTGACCTCCAATTCGTTCATGGCTTGGGCGATGCCGCGCCTCAGCGCCGCGATGCAATAGGTTTCGGCCAGGCCCCGTTCCGCGACGCTCATTTGCGGCCATTTCTTTTTTGCGAGTTCGACCGGGACCAATTCCTGGCCGAGGACCGCGTCGGCGCTGGCCAGGATGGCCCCCGTTTTTGCATCCAAAAGCCGCGCATCGAAGCCGATGGAACACCGGGATTTGCCGCCCAAGGCGGCCTGAAAGCCGGTGTTCATGGCCAATATGAAACTCGGCTGGAACACATCCTCGCGGGTGGCGGCGCCGATCACGACGCCGACCAGGCCAAGGGCGAGGAAATTCCGGGCCGGATTATATTGCCGTCCCTGGGCGTCCAGCGCGTTTTGCCGCAGAACCATGATGGCGCCCTTGGGATCAAGCCGGGCGGTCGCCTTTAGGCGCCGCCAAACCCGCGTCTCCCATTCGGTATCTTCGCCCGATCCAAGGAGGGCGCCTTTGACGTCCTCGATGGGCGTAACCGGCGTTCCGGCCTCGCGCAGCAGTTCGGACGCGAAATTTCCAGCATTCAATTGGGTCCTCCAACCGGCGCGATGGCGCTTCCCCGCCTGCCGCGAAGCGCCATCGCGCCATATCAGCCTGACCTCGTCGGCGATCAGGGGAACAAAGCTGATATGAGGATAACGGCCGACACCGCCGGCCTCGATGCCGGGCGCCGCCGGGCGCGTCCCGCAACCGGCGAGGACCGCCAGCAGTGATAGCGCCGCCAGTTTCTGGGCGCGCCTGGGCCTAGTGGCCTGTGTCATCTAATTTGTACCCCTACGATCTCTTTTCCCGTTTCCTCGGTAGGAGAAAGGGAGCGGGCGATGCGGGCCCATCGGCAAGCCCTTTCGACACCCCTAGGGGACGGGAAAAGTGACCCATCGGGCGGCGCTGCAAGGCTCCCGGTCGTCGTCGCGCACCCCTTGTGGTGGATTGGCACCACGGCTGGGCGCGCTCCTCGCCGGAAACCTTGCAACGCCGTCGTAGGGGTGCAAATTAGATGACACAGGCCACTAGAGACAAAGGAGCAAGTGAAATGAGCGATCAAGAAATTCCCCCGCGCCCGGCGCCGGTGCCCACCAACT
>JAYGEH010000408.1:0-4583 GCA_046582475.1 Rhodospirillales bacterium | reverse complement strand
CCGTGACATCTCGCCAGCCGAAACCGGCGCTCAGGACCAACGCATTGAAGCCATCGCTTTCCATTTCGCCTTCCCAGGTGCGGCGAAATACATCGTGGAAATTTTCGCGCACGGAATCCAGCGATACGTTTCGGCCATCGCGGGTGATAAGACCAAAATCGTGGATCATAATGGTAGGCATGGCTGCGCCCTTGGGGCGCACTTCGTGGGGAATTTCATCGATAACCTTGAGCCCCATGTCTTCCAGCATGGGCAAAACATCGGACAAGGGCAGCGGCGTCCTTGGATGCAGCACCTTGAAACGCAGCGTGTTTCGCTTGGCGCCCGCCGGCCGGTAGAGGTTCAGCATCACGCAATCGTTTGCCGCCACGCTTTCCAAAAGTTCGATATCGGAAACCGCTTCCCTAGGCTCGACATTCTCGGTGTAATTGGCAGGGAACGCCTGGCCGTATGTATTGGTCAGGTGCAGACCTTGGACCGGGCCCAGGGCTTGGGTCAAGGCATCGCGCAACAATTCCGTCCATGATTGCGCGGCGCGCGCCAGCGATGCTTCCAAAGCCTTGATATTGACCTTGGTGGTTTTCGCGCCGCTCAGCGATATCACCAGATGAAGACGCGCCAACGGCGTTTCGTTAAACTCAACATCGTATCCGGACACTTTGCCGCCATAGGCGTCTTCGATAATTTCCTGCAGTCGGTGGCGCAGTGTCGTGGTGTAGCTGTCACGCGGGACATATATCAGGCAGGAAACAAAGCGGGCAAAATCATCCATGCGCACGAACAGCGCCACACGCCGGCGCTCTTGCAGATGGAGAATGCCCATGCTGATTTCCATGAGCTCGGCGTCGCGCGATTGAAACAATTCGTCGCGCGGAAAAGTTTCGAGAATATGTTGCAGCGCCTTGCCGTCGTGACTGTTCGGTGCGAAACCGGCTTGCGCGATTGTTTTATCAAGCTTGCGGCGAAGGAGAGGGATATCTCTTGGGCTGGAAGAATAGGCAACCGAAGTAAACAGGCCGGTGGTCAGGCGCTCGCCGATCACCTTGCCCTTGGCATCGAATTTCTTGACGGCGATGGTGTCGAGCAAGACCGACCGGTGGACGGTGGATTTCATGTCGGCCTTAGAGATTATCACCGGATCGGGCCGGCGGACAAAGCGCTGTACGCCGGAACGCATGCGGTGCAAATGACCCAATTCATTGAACACCAGCCGCTTGGGATTTCGCAAAATTCCTAAGCCCGAGCCAGGATCGATGCGCGCCTTGCCGCCCGATCCCAGGTCGGCAAAATTATATTCCCGATATCCGAGAAAGGTAAAGTGGTCGTCATACGCCCATTGCAGGAAATCCTGGGCTTCGGCAATATCCGCAACCGCGCCTTCCGAATTGCGCAATTTGAACTCACCGATTATGTCCTGCACCTTGCCGCGCATGGCCTGCCAATCCTCAACCGCCGCGTAGACATCATTCAGAACCGATTTCAGGCATTTCTCAATTTCCTTGATGCGTGCCGGATCGCCTTGGCGGTTGATGGTTATGCTCATCATCGATTCGTTTTGCACGCCGATGCCAGGTGCCTTGCCGGCAAAGAAATCCATCAACTTGCCGGTTTTGTCGCGCCGCGTCCGGAAGACCGGATGAATGATCAAATGTACGGTATGGCCGAGACGCGTCATCTCGGCGCTGCTTGAATCCAACAGGAACGGCATGTCATCGGAGAGAATATGGACAACGCTGTGGATCGTTGAAGAGCCCTCATTCGAGCCGCCCGGATCGCGAACATCGACTATGATCTGCCCCGGTTTACGGCGGCCTGAAAGTTCGAGCATCGCCATCGCATCGCCCGCAAGGTGCGCCGCGCCACGCTCAGTCAAATCGGTGGTTGAAACAATTTGGTAATACTGGCGGACAAATTTATCCGCTACCTTGGCACCGCGCTTGCCCGCCATCCGCCGCGCCTCGGCGGCTGCCTGGCGTAAAATTAGTTTACGAGCCTTGTCGTCGATCGCATTCATAAAATATCCCCATCTCCGGATTCCCCGGACTGGATAAGCGGCCCAGCCGCCGCGACGAAATTCTCCGGTCCGGTCTGTCGTAAAACAAACGAATTTGCCGTGTAAATAACGGTTTTCCCGACCCTCAATCAACAAGCAACCGCACCCGGGATTACCAATTGGTTAATCACGCTAGACGTAGCCACTGATAATTACCATATTCAAATCTGGCGGCGATGCAATGTACGGAGTTTTGGCATCATGACGGACACTACGCCCACCAATGTCATGGGCGGCGAATGGCTGTTTTCCAGGTTGCCCAGTTGGGTGATCGGCACCCTGTCGTCCGAACAAAAAGAAGCCATACTCAAGGCCGCCGTTGAAAATGCATGGGGCCGGCATCCAGTCAATATTCGTTTCAGTCTGCTGGGCCTCGGCCGGCGCTATTTCCTGACCGTGGTCGGCGGCGAGGAAAAACGCAGCTCCGAGCGCCGTGCCCACGAAAAACACCGCTATCCCCTGCGCACGGCCGCGAATATATTCTTCTTCGTCGGAATTGCCGCACTTTTTTATCCGATTGGTATTGTTGCGCTTGCGTTACAAACGTCCCTGGCCGAGTTTTGATCCGAATACTGCCGTGGATAACCTGAGACAAGCCGCCGCCGCCTATCTGAAAGGTGATTTGCAGGCGGCGCAAATCCTATGCAGCCAAGCCCTGGAAGAAAATCCCGAAAACGGTGACGCTTGGCAAATGCTGGCGGTGCTGCATTTCGACCGGCTTGAGATTGCCGATGCGGAACGCTGTAATGCCCGCGCGCTGGCGCTGGATCCAGGCAATGGGGCGGCGCACAATACGGACGGTAATATTCTCCAATACCAAGACCGGCTGCAGGATGCGGCAAAATCCTACGAGCGGGCTCTGGAACTGGCGCCGAATCTGCCGCAGGCATTGACCAATCTCGGCGATACCTTGCGCCGGCTCGGGCGCCTGGATGACGCCCTGGTTCTCTGCCGGAAAGCCGTCCGTCTCGCGCCGTATATGGCCGCCGCCCACGCCAATCTGGGCGCCGTTCTCTTCGATACCGGTGATGCGGAGACCGCCGCTGATTACCTCAAGGCGGCGTTGGAGCTGGCACCCGAAGACACCGGCATGCGCATTAATCTGGCACGGGCGCTGGTGCGCACCGGCGACGCGGCCGGCGCCCGCGATAACGCCCGCCTGGCCCAAAATTCTGGTGGCGGCGATGCCATGCAGGTGAATTCCATGGCCGGCGTCTTCTATGATTTGGGTGATTTGGAGACCGCAAAAGTGCTGGTTACCATGGCGCTGGAGCAAAATCCGGATCTCGCCGATGCGCACAATAACCTGGGAAATATCCTGACCCGCCTCGGCAGGCTCGAAGACGCCGTCTTCGAATTTGGCCTGGCGCTGCAAGAAAACCTTGAGAATCCCGACTATCTTGCCAATCTTGGCGGCGCCCATCAGGCCGCCGGCGACCTTGCCGCCGCGGAGACTTGTTTCGAAGGTGCAATAAAGGCCGAACCCGATCATGCGGATGCCCATTGGAACCGGGGCCTGGCGCGGCTTTTGAGCGGCGATCTTGAACGCGGATTCACCGATTACGAATGGCGCTGGCGATTGCCGGAATTTCGCCGCCGCCACACCGGTATTCCCGCCTGGGACGGTGAAGACCTGGATGGCCGGACCCTTTTAATCCATTCGGAACAAGGGTTCGGTGATACCATCCAATGCATCCGCTACGCGGCACTGTTATCGGAACGGGGAGCACGGGTTATCCTGGAAACCCACGCCCCGCTGCGCCGCCTGATGCAAACCGCCCCTGGTGTGGATCAGGTAGTGTCACGCGGCGAGGCGCTCCCAAGGGCCGATCTTGAGGCCCCCATCCTAAGCCTGCCGCACCTTTGCGCCACCACCCTCAAGACCATTCCGGCCGAGATTCCGTATCTCGGCCCGCCGCCGGAAGACGCCATTGATTTTGGTGATGTCGATATCCAAGCGGACCTCAAAATCGGCATCGTATGGTCCGGTCGGCCGAGCCATAAAAACGACCGTAACCGGTCCTGCCCCCCATCCCATTTCCAGCCTCTCGGCCAGATCGAGGGTGTGCGCCTGTTCTCATTGCAGGTGGGCGAGGCCAGCGCGAACCTGACGGCAGGCCCGCTAACCGATCTGGCGCCGCAGCTGAGCGATTTTGCCGCCACGGCGGCGGCCATCGCCGGTCTCGATTTGATTATTTCGGTGGATACGGCGGTGGCCCATCTGGCCGGCGCCCTCGGCAAGGCGTGCTGGTTATTGCTGCCGTTTGCGCCCGATTGGCGTTGGTTGCTAGATCGTAACGATACCCCATGGTATCCAAGCCTTCGGCTTTTCCGCCAAGACCGCCCCGGCGACTGGCCCGGCGTCCTGGGCCAAGTGGCGGAAAATCTGGTTAGGCGCGCCGGTGGTCAATCGTCCGGTTTATCCGAATAGCTAATACCCAGGAGATATTCGAGTCTTCCACCTTGCCGCTAAAACCCTCTCCGGCGATGCCCGCGGGGGTCGGAGCGGCCTGGATGGCTCAAATAACCG
>JAYGEH010000108.1:0-7828 GCA_046582475.1 Rhodospirillales bacterium | reverse complement strand
GAGGATCGTCAATTGCCGCTCGACCCGTTCGATTTCGCGGTTGACGGTGACGTCCATGACCCGCCCGATTCGCTCCATCAGGCTCGATCCCACCGCCGGGCTGGCATGGCCGCTGTCGGCCGAGCGCCGCCATTCGCGCATTGCCGCCGAGAACACCGCCGACATCGGATCGCGCGGCTGGGCGCCCATATTGTCGTACAGCTCGTCCAGCGAGCCGCCCGACCAGAAGCGGTCTTCGAAGGTGGAGGCATCGCCGTTCAACTGCCTGAGCCGCCGGACTTTTTCAAAAATGATGGCCCAGCACCAGACGGACGCGACGATCAGCACAATCATCACCGCCTTGACGATCAAATCGGCGCGTACGAACAGCGCCCAGACCGAAAAATCATAGGCGGCGGCGATGCCCGCCGGGTTCAGGGTTTCAGCTTCCATACGCGATCCTCAACTCCTATTTCCTTGCGCAACCCGGCGGGCCCGCCGCCGTGCCCGAAAGCGCCGCCTTGACCGCGCCGGGCAGCCGCGCCGGCTTGCCGCTGAGATGCACCGTGGCGAGGCGCACATCCATGACCACCAGCACTTGCGGCCCGCGCATGACGGTCTGGCGCAACGCGAAGCTGGCGCCCTTGACGGTGAGAACACTGGTATGCACCTCCAGTTGATCGCCGAGCCGCGCCGGCGCCCGATAGTCGGCGTTGCAGGAACGCACCGCCAAGACGATGCCGTCCTGGTCGCGAAGCTCGGTCTGATCGATGCCGGCGGCGTAGAGAATTTCGCTGCGCGCCCGTTCCGCGTATTTCAGGTAGTTGGCGTAATAGACGACGCCGGCGCCATCGGTGTCTTCCCAATAGACGCGTAAAGCATGGACATGCGCCAGGCTGCCAGCCTGGCCTTTAGAAATTTTATTCATCGTCGCCGTCCTGGCTGGCCAGCAATTCCAACTGGCTCTGGTTGGCCGGCGCCGCCAATCCCAGATGCTGGTAAGCGCCGGCGGGCAGCACCCGGCCGCGCGGGGTGCGCATCAACAACCCTTCGCGGATCAAATAGGGCTCGATCACTTCTTCGATGGTGTCGCGCTCTTCCGACAGGGCCGCCGACAAGGTCTCCGCGCCGACCGGGCCGCCGCCATATTTTTCGGCAATCAAACGCAGGAAGCGCCGGTCCAATTCGTCGAGGCCGAGGGCGTCCACTTCGAGCCTGCCGAGGGCCGCGTCGGCAGTCTTTTTGTCGACCACCGGCTCGCCGTTTACCAGGGCGAAATCCCGCACTCGGCGCAAAAGCCGCCCGGCCACGCGCGGCGTGCCCCTGGAACGCTTGGCGATTTCCATCGCCCCTTCTTCGGTGACGTCGAGCTCCAGAATCGCGGCGCTGCGCTTGACGATGGTGGTCAGCTCAACCGCGTCATAGAACGTCATATGCAGCAAAATGCCGAAACGGTCGCGCAGCGGCGTGGTCAGCAATCCTGAGCGCGTGGTGGCGCCGATCAGCGTGAACGGCGGCAGCTCGATGCGCACGCTCCTGGCCGCCGGGCCCTCGCCGATGATCAGATCCAGCTCGCCGTCTTCCATGGCCGGGTACAAAATCTCCTCGACCACCGGCTGCAGCCGGTGAATTTCGTCGATGAACAAAACATCCCTGGGCTGCAAGTTGGTCAGGATCGCCGCCAGATCGCCGGACTTGGCGACCACCGGGCCGGAGGTGGCGCGAAAGCCGACCCCCAGTTCGGCCGCCGCGATGCGCGCCAGGGTGGTCTTGCCGAGGCCGGGCGGGCCATAGAGCAGGGTATGGTCCATCACCTCGGCGCGCAGGCGCGCCGCCGTAACCGCCATGCTCAAATTCTCGCGGATGCGGGGCTGGCCGATAAATTCGTCCAGGCGGCTGGGGCGCAGCTGGGCTTCGGGCTGGTCGGCGGCGGCTTGCCTCGGGTCTATTTCGCGTTTCGCATCCATATCCGCCATCGCCGCCTCACGCGTGGGTCTCGGCGGCGCCGAGCTCGCCGAGGCCGTCCCGGATCAAGCTGTCGAGCGCCGCGTCCGGGCCGAGGCGCTGCACCGAGCGGGCGACGGCGCCAAAGGCCTCGGTGCGGCCATAGCCCAGATTGACCAGCGCCGATACCGCATCCGAGGCGGCTGCATTGGCGCCTTCGGCGGGCGTTGCCGGATCTGAAGTTGCAACCGCCAAAACCGCCGCGCCGAGGGCGATGCCGCCGACCTTGTCCTTCAGCTCCGTGACGATGCGCGTCGCCAGCTTCGGCCCGACGCCTTGGGCTTGGGAGACCGCCGCCTTGTCGCCGGCGGCCACCGCCTGGGCCAAGGCATCGGTTGTCAGCACCGAAAGAATGCCGAGAGCCACCTTGGCGCCGACCCCCTGCACGGTGGTCAGCAGGCGGAACCCTTCGCGCTCGGCAGCGTCGGCGAAGCCGTAAAGATGGATATGGTCTTCGCGCACATGGGTTTCGACGAACACCGAGACGGCGCCGGTGGCGCCGGCCAAGACGCCCAAGGTGCGGTTCGAGCAGAACACCAGATAGCCGACGCCGCCGACGTCGATGACCGCCCATCCCTCGCCGGAATTATCCAGGATGCCTGTCAGCTTGGCGATCATCGGGCGGCTTCTCCGGCGGCCAGCTTCAAGGCCGGCGCCGTCCGGTGGTGGGCGTGGCAGATGGCGATGGCTAGCGCGTCGGCGGCATCCGCCGAGGAAGCGAGGCAGCCGGGCAGCAGCGTCGCCACCATCATCTGAACCTGCTGCTTGGCGGCGTGCCCGGCGCCGACCACCGATTTCTTGACCACGTTGGGCGGATATTCGGCGACCAGGAGCCCGGCCCGAGCCGGAACCAAAAGCGCGATGCCCCGCGCCTGGCCCAATTTCAAGGTGGAGGCCGCGTTGACATTGACGAAGGTTTCCTCGACGGCGGCCTCCAATGGCCCATAGGCCGCGATGATTTCGGCCAACCCGTCATAGATCTGGCTGAGGCGCGCCGCCAGCGGGTCCTTAGGCTTGGAGCGGACGGCGCCGTCGGCCACATGGGCGAGACGATTTCCATCGCAATCGATGATCCCCCAGCCGGTGTTGCGCAGGCCCGGATCTATGCCGATCAGTCTGATCATCCGCCCTTTGCCGCCCCCTTGATCATGCGCATCCGTTCAGGCGCTCAAGCGCGCCATGATCGCGTCGGAAATTTCGAAATTGGCGGCGACCCGCTGCACATCGTCACTGTCTTCCAGGCTATCGAGCATCTTCAACAATGTCTCGGCCTGCTTCTCGTCGAGCTCCACGGTGTTCTGCGGGCGCCAATCGAGGCGCGCCTGGGCCGGCGCGCCGAGGACGGCCTCCAGGGAATCCCGGACGGCGGCGAAATCGTCCGGCGCGCAATAGATATCGTGGCCCGCCTCGCCCGTCACCACATCGTCGGCGCCGGCTTCCAGGGCGGCCTCGAACACGGTGTCGGCGTCGCCGGCATCGACGGCGTAATTGATCAGGCCCACATGCTCGAACATGAACGAAACGGCGCCGGTCTCGGCCAGGTTGCCGCCATGCTTGACGAAGGCGGAACGCACTTCCGAGGCGGTCCGGTTGCGGTTGTCGGTGAGCGCCTCGACGATCACCGCGACGCCGCCGGGGCCGTAGCCTTCGTAGCGGACTTCCTCGAAATTTTCGCCTTCGTCGCCGCCGGCCACCCGTTTGATGGCCCGCTCGATATTGTCTTTTGGCATGTTGGCGGTGCGCGCCGCCGTGATCGCGGCGCGCAGGCGCGGGTTCTGGTCGGGCTCGGGCAGCCCCGATTTGGCGGCCACGGTGACTTCGCGGATGAGCTTGGCGAATTGCTTGGCGCGCTTGGTGTCCTGAGCGCCCTTGCGGTACATAATGTTCTTGAATTGAGAATGGCCTGCCATGGTCCTAATCGCTTGAATGGTGGGGAGAAGCGCGCCGAAACGGCTGATTGTGATTCGCCCGATCCCTATCATGATTCCTCCATAAACGCACCCCCGCCCGCCCGCCAGTCAGGCCCCGTAGACGGGCCAGGAATAGCCAGGCAATGTGGCGACAATGGGGCGGGCATAAAGGGCACAGCCCGCGTCGGGATGGATGGATCGGGCACGCGGGCGTCTATCTTGGCACCCGTCTATGATGGGTTCGCGCGCGGTGAGGCAGGCCCGGTGGTTTCGGTGTTACCCAAGCCACCGCCCGTGGCGGACATCGTTACCTATTTTCCTACCCGATTGCCTCCTACGCCAATTCATCTAGAATAGCGTCCAATTACACCGCCTTCGAGGGGTATCATGGCGGACCAATCCATTCAGCAACGTCTTGCTCCGTGCTGGCTGCGGATGTGGTCGGTTACCTGCCGCTCCCATGTCTTGAAGAGCCCGGCCACTAGCTTCAACGTTTTACATCTCCAACCCAAATCAGGCATTTATCTTCGCCAGGTTGCAGAATATGGCGCCAACCGGGATTATCGGCCAGGGTTAGAGTTTGCAGCCAAATGATCCACCTTGAAACAGACGTCCTTGTGATTGGGGCTGGCGGGGCCGGCATGTATGCTGCTGTCGCCGCCGCCAGGAACGGTGCCCAAGTAATTTTGGCTGACAAAAGCATGATCGGCCGTGGCGGCGCTACCATTATGGCCCAGATGACAACCGCGGCGGCACTTGGTGAAGAGGTTCCGGACCATTGGACCAAACATCTCGAAGACACAATTCAAGCAGGCCGAGGCCTTTGCAACGAAGGGCTTGCCGCTCTCCTATGTGAAGAAGCAATCAATAGAATTCGGGAATTGGATGATTGGAAGGTCGGTTGGGCCCGAAAAGACGGCAAGATAACCGGTGTTTTGGCGCCCGGTCATAGCCTGCCGCGATGCGTTTACGTTGATTTTTTAAATACCGGGCCCGCTGTTGCCAAATGCCTGCGCACCCAGGTCGCCCGCGCCGAAAGCGTCACCCGCATCAGTGGCTTGGCCATTACCGATATCGTGATTGAAGATGGTGCGGTTAGTGGTGCTGTTGGCTTCCATCTTGCGGACCAAAGCCCCGTGACTATTGCCGCACATGCAGCCGTGATCGCAACCGGAGGCCTGACGCGCCTGTATGCAAGAAATAGCGCTTCGGCGAACATGAATGGCGACGGCTATGCCATGGCGCTGCGTGCGGGTGCCGAACTGATCGATATGGAGTTTCCACAGTTTTTTCCTATTGGGCACCTCGCGCCGAGATTGGTTGGCATGGATCCGATTATGTGGGATCCCTTTCGGTACAAGCTTGGTGGACGGCTAACCAACGCTTTGGGGGAAGAGTTCGTACATAAATACGGCGATGCCGATGACGGAAGTTACGTCACCACGCGCGATATAATTTCCTATGGCATCACCAAAGAAGCAGCGGCTGGGCGGGCGACGCCTCGGGGCGGCGTATATCTTAGTTTCGAGCATAATTCAGATGCGGAATTACACGATGCATTCGGCCCGGTGATAGACCGGCTGGCGGCCAACGGAATAGACCTGAAAAAGGGTCCAATAGAAGTCTCGCCCATTGCCCATTATCACATGGGAGGCATCAAGGTTACCGACCGAATGGAGACCAGCATTCCCGGACTTTACGCCGCCGGGGAAGCCGTCGGCGGCGCCAACGGCGCCAACCGGTTATCCGGCAACGCCCTGCCCGAGGCCTTCGTTTTCGGGAAGCGGGCTGGAAGTTCCGCGGCAAATTATACGTTGGGTAAAACGCATTCTTGGTCGGATAAGGCTGCCATGGCCTGCCTGCAGCCGCTGCAACGATTGATGGATCTTCAGACCGACGCCAACGGCGACCCGGCGGCGCTTGGGCAAATGTGGGCGGAGCTTCAAGATTTGATGTGGAATAACGTGGGCGTATTACGGACCGGGGAAAAACTCAATGAGGCTCTCATGCGCATCCGCACCATGCGCGATACGCTGGCTAAACTGACGCCATCCCATGGCCGGGAATTCAATCTCACCCTTCAAGATTGGTTTGATCTTCGGTCGGGGTTGTTGACGGCTGAAACCATTACCCTATCGGCGATCAATCGTCCCGAAAGCCGGGGTGCGCACCAGCGCGAAGATTTCGTCGATACCGACAAGGGATTGGAAAAAAATCAACGCTTGCACCTGAACAGTGATGGGCTGTTGATTTCGGATTTTATTCCTTTAATTACTGACACCCGTGATAGGAATGCAGCAGAGCAATTACGATGAGCAAATCTGCCAAAATTACCATAAAGCGAGGCGTTCCAGGCGAGGCGCCATGTTTGCAAACTTATGAGGTACCGTATCAGGATGGTATGACGGTGCTCGATGCCATCGTTTGGATTCGCTCGAACATCGATTCATCCCTGGCCTTCCGTTACAGCTGCATCAACGCCAACGCCTGCAAAGAATGCTTGGTCGCCGTCAACGGCGAAACGCAATATGCCTGCACCACCCGACTGGCAAGGGATCTTACGGCCGTCGGGCCATTACCCAACAAGTTGCTGATCAAAGACCTTGTGACCGATATCGTTCCGCCGAGAGAGAACCTTCGCGTGATCATCAGTGAACGTCGATCAGGCTCAACATCAGGCCAATAACCTGAAGGTCAGCATTCTTCGATGTCTCCAATTTCTTCCATGCAGCGGCTCTGAGCGAATTTGCCAGCTCCCTCCCGAAGGCACCGCAAAAAAATTTTGGGGACAAGCGCGCCGAAACGGCTGAATGTGATTCGCCCGATCCCTATCGTGATTCCCCCATAAACGCACCCCCGCCCGCCCGCCAGGCACCCCCCGCAGACGGCCATGCAATAGCGCCGCAATGGGGCGGCAATAGGGCGGTACTGCCTAGCCGCGCGGGGGATGGCCCAACGACCCAGCGCGCTAAGCGATGGATGGGTCGGCCACGCGGGCGTCGAACTTGGCACCTGTTTATGATGGGTACGCGCGCGTAGAAGCAGGCTCGGTGGTTTCGGTGTTACCGACGCCACCGCCAGTGATGGAATTTTCTCGATTTCCTTTTTAGCGCCCTCCTGGCGTGCCCGAGATCGGAGCCGGTCTGCATATTGTCCCAGAAGTCCGGGCGGTCTGGTCCCGATTATTGGGCTTAGGGAGGCAAATAACACCGATACAGAATACCTCCGCGACAGGCGTCCTAAATATCGGTATATTTTTGCGGCTAAATTTCCCTATTATCGGGTATTCAGAAAAGGGTGGTTTTCGGTATAGGGTGGTGGCCGCTCCTGCCCCAACACCGGACATTCCGAGCAAATAGGCTAAATGTCGGCGGTTGTCCTATTCCGGACTTCAGACTTGCACATGGACGCCGTTTTTTGTGATAGACTTTTCGCGAAGACAATTGCGGCTCGAAATAGGGTGAATAGCCATGATTACATCGGTTGTTCGCTATCGTATGCCATCTTCCATCGACTACAACGACTGCCTCACACACTACGAGAAGATCGCGCCGGATTTCCAAAACGTAAAAGGTCTGGTCAGTAAGCACTTCATTTACGGCGATCACGGAGTGGCCGGGGGCGTCTATCAATGGGAAACTCTGGAAGACGCGCAGGCCTTTTACAGCGGTCCGTGGTTGCAGGGCATCATCGATCGCTACGGCGTGGAGCCCGAGGTCGAGCACTTCACCGTGTTCTGCATTACCGACAATGAAAAGCACGAGGTGCGCGTACTCGCACAACCAAAAATCTCAGAAACTACGTAGGCCTTCGACCTGCTCGCGCGAACTTTATTTATTACCCGTGTCAGGATTTTCTCGGGCAGAGGGAAGCGCTGAAGTTGCGAGATTTAGGTGATCGTGGCTTTATCAGGTGAACCCCGATAACGGCCCGTT
>JAYGEH010000260.1:0-1772 GCA_046582475.1 Rhodospirillales bacterium | reverse complement strand
CGTGTGCTCTTCCGATCTCTGGACCGCGTCCAGTCGTCGGTCATGATGCTTTGGCATCACTCCCTCCTAGCTCCTTGCCAGGAAACAAAATAACGCACGTCACAGTCGTCGCCATTTATGAGTCCATGACCTGGCCCCAGCCGCAATCCTCGACCCGCTGGGCACAATGGTTTAGGCTGGCCCAAAAATCCGGGAGGTGGCTTCCATGCAGATGCAGACCCTGGCGCGAATTGCCGAGCGGTTGGAGAGCGGCGAGACCACCAGCCGCGCGCTGACCGAAGCAGCGCTGGCGCGCATCGAAGACCCGGACGGCGAGGGGGCGGCGGCCTTCATCCGCGTCTTCCGTGGACCGGCGTTGGCCGAAGCCGACGCCAGCGACGCGTTGCGCGCCCAAGGTATCGTACCCTCGCCCATGGCTGGCATTCCGTTTTCGATCAAGGACCTTTGCGATGTGGCCGGGCTGACCACCAACGCCGGATCGGTGGTCATGCGCAATACGCCGCCGGCCAAGGCCGATGCGCCGGTGGTCGCCCGCCTGCGCGCCGCCGGAGCGGTGATCATGGGCACCACCAACATGACCGAGTTCGCGGTCGGCGGGCTCGGCCTCAATCCCCATTACGGCAATTGCCGCAACGCTTACGACCGCGAAACCGGGCGCGTGCCCGGCGGCTCGTCGGCGGGCGCCGCGGTCTCCGTCACCGACGGCATGGCCGCCGCCGGCCTCGGCACCGATACCGCCGGCTCGGTGCGCATACCCGCCGCCATGTGCGGCCTCGCCGGGTTCAAGCCGACCGTCGGCCGGGTGCCGACCGAGGGCATTTTTCCGCTTTCGACGACGTTGGATTCGGTGGGTCCGCTGGCCCCCAGCCTCGCCTGTTGCGCCCTGGTGGACGCCGTTTTCGCCGGTGAAGACCCGAGCCCGCGGCCGCCGGTTCCGCTGTCGGGCCTGCGCTTCGGTCTGCCCGACACCCTGGTCACCGATGACCTAGCGCCCGAGGTGGCGGCCGGGTTCGAAAAATCCTTAACGCTTTTGTCGGAGGCCGGGGTGCGTATCGAAGATGCCAGCGTGCCCGGACTGGACGAGCTGGCCAATGTCGGGCGCGTGCGTTTCCCCTCCCAGGTCGAGGGGTACGCCATCCACCGGGACCGGCTGGAGAATTCCTACGATCAGATGGACCCGAGGATCGCCGAGCGTCTGATGGGCGGCACCCAAATGAGCGGCGCCGATTATTACGACGTGCTGCGGTTTCGGGAGGATTTGATCGAGCGCGCGGCCAAGGTGACGCGCAATTACGACGCTATCGTCTCACCGACCATCCCGGTTATCGCGCCGCCGATCAGCCAGTTCGAAGGCTCCGATGAGGCCTTGCGCGATCCCTTTATCATCGTCATTCGCAATGCCAGCATCGCCAACTTGCTGGAACGCTGCGCCTTGACCATTCCCTGCCACGCCGCCGGCGAAGCGCCGGTCGGGTTCATGCTGATGGGCGAGACCATGCGCGATCACCGGCTCGCCGCCATCGGGCTTTCGGTGGATCAATTGCTCAACCCGAATATTCAATAGGAGCCCTGCCGATGCCGACACGGGTTGCCATTGCCGGGCTTGGAACCATCGGATTTCCGGTGGCCGAGGCGTTGCATGCGGGCATCAAGGGGCTCGAATTGGCGGCGGTATCCTCGGGCGGGCGTGAGAAGGCCGAAGCCAAGCTGGCCGAGGCCGGTATCCAAGCGCCGGTGCTGGAGAACGGAGAACTGGCGGCGGCGGCGGAGGT
>JAYGEH010000256.1:0-5881 GCA_046582475.1 Rhodospirillales bacterium | reverse complement strand
CCATGGTTCAGCTCGCCGACGCCGATATCGCCACCCGCGAAGTGCTCGAATGGAAGGGCCTGCATCTGTTCCATTTCATGGGCTCGTCGTGCTCCCAGAAAACCAGAATTTTCCTCAATCTGAAGGGCATCGCCTGGGAATCGCATATCCTGAACCTGGGCGGAGGCGAGAATTACAGCGCCTACTATCTGGGCATCAATCCACGCGGCCTGGTGCCGGCGCTGGTGATCGATGGGCAGGTGCATATCGAAAGCAACGATATCATGACCCTGCTGGATCAACGCTTTCCCGAATCCAGGCTGATCCCAAAGAGCCGCGAAGGCGACATGGACAGGCTGCTGCACCACGAAGACGATCTGCACCATGACGTGCGCACCATCACCTTCAGCTTTACCCAGGCCCGCGGCCGGGCGCCGCGCTCGGTGGAAGCCCTGGCCAACTACCGGGCCGGCGGCACCGGAACCGTGCTTGGCATCGTCGACGCCAACAAGCAGCGGGAAATCGATTTCTGGGAGCGCATCGCCCGCGACGGCATCACCGACGATGCCATCCAGAAATCGGCGGCCAGGTTCCGCGCCGCGTTGGATGAAAATGACCGTATCTTGCAAGGCGCCGATTATCTCCTTGGGCCGAACCTCAGCGTCCTCGACATCGCCTGGTTCATCTATACCAACCGGCTCAAGCTGTGCGGCTATCCGGTGGCGCGCCTGCACGGCAATGTGGAGACCTGGTTCCAGGGGCTCCTTGCCCGCGATGAATTCGCCAAGGAGATTGAGGTGGACCCCAAGGTGCGGGTCGCCATCGACGAAAACCACCGCGCCCAGGAAGAGGCCGGCCAGACATTGGAGCAGGTGGCGGGCCTATAGGGCTACTGGGTCTCCACCGCCGGGATCGAGGTCAGATCGTTGACCCAGGGCTGCGCCGAGCGGTGCCAGATTTGCCGCGACGGCTTCAATTCGCGGCGCTGGTTGATGACGCCGACGCGGATGCCGAAAAACCTGGACTTGCCGTCGGTTGGATCATCGGCGGCGGTGGCGTAGATGCGGTTGCCGCATTCGGGGCAGAACATCTGCGCCCGCCGGTTGCCGCTTTCGGCGGTTTTGACATACATCTTCAAGGTGCCCGATTTGAGCGTGAAGTCCGCTTCGGGCACCTGCACCACGGCGTTAAACGGGGCGCCGGACATGGTCTGGCAATCGGTGCAGTGGCAGATGCCCACCCGGTCGGGGTCGATCTCGGCTTCGAAGGTGATTTGGCCGCAATGGCAGCCGCCGTCGATTTTCATTTCATGATCCTCCGCTTGTTTCGGCCTTCCGGCGTTTGTAATCCAAAGCGTAGGGGAGCGCGATGGAAACCGCCAGCGCCAGCCACAAGGCATTACCCAGACGGGATGAAAACAGCACCATGATATCGCCGTTCGCCATGCGGATGGCGCGCAGGAAAAACTGCTCCAGCAGGGGGCCCAGAATGACGCCGATGAGGATGGCGGCGACGTGGTAATTGGTCTTGCGCGCCACGTAGCCCAAGATGCCGAAGGCCAGCGCCAGGCCCATGTCGAAGGCGAACTCGCGCGGCACGAACGATCCCACCAAGGTGAACGATATGATCACCGGCGCCATGAACGAGGTCGAGATCACCGTCACCCGGGTCATGTAGCGGGACAGGGGGATGATGGTGAAGATCATGAACACGTAGCTGACGAACATGGCGATAAAGATGCCGAAGCCGATCTCCGGGCGTTCGGCGAACAGGCTGGGGCCGAAATTGACGCCGTGGAATTCTAAGACGACGAGCATGATCGCCGCCGTCGCGCCGCCCGGCAGGCCGAGGATGATGAGCGGCACCAGGGTGCCCGAAGTGACGCCGTTGTTGGCGGCCCCCGGCGCGATCAGCCCTTCCGGGTGGCCGGTGCCATACAGCTCCGGCGTCTTCGAGAACGAGCGCGACTGCTGATAGGCGACGAACGCGGCGATCGAGGCGCCGGCGCCGGGGATGACGCCGATCGCCAATCCGACGATCGAACGCCAGGTGACGTGCCACCAGCGTTTGACGCAAATTTGCATGCCTTCGAAGGTGGCCGCCCAGGACGGCGCCGCCATCAATTCCCGGCCGCGCTTGGTGAGGATCGATTCGCCCTCGATCACCAGGAAGGCTTCGGATACCGCGAACAGCCCGACCAGCGCCGGCACCAGGGGGATGCCGTCATAAAGCTCCAAAAATCCGAAGGTGGCGCGCGGCGCCGCATAGACATGATCGGTGCCGACGAAGCCGATCATCAATCCAAAGAAGCCGGCGATCAGCCCCTTGAGGGTGTTGCGCGCCGCGATGGTGGCGATCAGCGATATGCCGAACAGCATGACCACGATCATCTCCACCGAATGCATGAAGAAGCTGACCCGGGCCAGCCACGGCATCGCCAGCAGCGCGATGATGGTGGTCAGCAGGCCGCCGGCGGTGGAGGCCACGAACGATATGGCCAGGGCCTGCTGGCCGCGCCTTTGGCGCGCCATCGGATAGCCATCCAGCGGCGTTGCCGCGGCGCCGGCGGTGCCCGGAATATTGACCAAGATGGCCGGGATGCCGGCGCCCATGCGCGACGCCGAATAGAGCGCCACCATGAACACCAGGCCGGCTTCCACATCCATGGCGAAGGTCAGCGGCAACAAGATAATGATGGTGTTGGCGGCGCTGAAACCGGGGATCGCGCCAACCACCAAACCGAGGATAACGGCGGGGATCATCATCCACCAGAACGACAAGGTATTGAGCAGCAGCCCGGTGAAGATGTCCCAGGTTATGTCGGTGCCGATTTCCATCAGAACAAGGCTTCCAAGGCGGTTTCAAACGGGCCGAACGGAAACCGCGTCTGGAAGGCGACGATGAACAAAAGATAGCCCGAGATCGACAGCGCCGCCGCCAGGCTCAGGCTTAGTTTCACCCGCTTGCCTTGGCCCAGCAGCGCCATCGCCAGGAACAGGAACAGAAACGTGGTGATGGTGAAGCCGAGCCAGTTGATGACCACGATATAGCCGACCGTGAGGCCGAGCAGATAGAGCCGGGTTTTGACGTAACTTAACGGCTGGAGCAATGCGGCGAAGCCCCAATCGCCGTCGCCTCGGGCGACGGTGCGGATCGCGGTGATCATAAAAGCCAGCACCAGGGCGATCAGGATGGCGCCGACGAACACCGCGCTCACCTGCGCGGTCCAGGGCGAATCGATGATCGTGAGGAAATAATAAAGGGTAAAAACCACCGCGCCGGCGGGGATCACCAGCTCGGCGCCCATCGAGCGGGGGCCGGAAGCCGCGTTCGGCTCCGCGTCCAATTCGGCGCTATTTTCGTCGGACATCACGGGCCCCCATTCAATTCGATTCGGACTGTCCGGGGGCCGGATGGATGGTGGTCAGGTCTTTTTGCCGGTCAGCAACGGGCGGTAGCGCCTGCCGATGGCTTCGATGCCCTTGAGGTAGGCGGCGGTGTCGTTCATATCGCCGTAATTGATATACTCCCAAATGCCCCTTGCCTTGAGAATGGCCGGCTTGAGATCGGGATCGTCGAAGGTTTTGCGCACCGTATCGTTGAGGATTTTGAACCGGTCCGGATGATCTCTAATGACGCTGGTCTGAATGGCGAAGGCCCTGGACGACAGCAATGGCGGGATCGATGTGCCATAGACCTGGTTCGTGGTCGGCGCGTTGGAAAGCCGGTCGGGCACCACGTTCTTGTCGTTGAAGACCAGCAGCGTGCGCAAGGACTTGCCCTTGGCGGCGACCGAACCCGAGGTCAGGGTGCCGAGATCCATTTCCTTGGTGACCACGCCGGCGATGGTGTTCTTGCCGCCCGACAGCGGGATCAGGTTGAACTTGGCGCCGGTATGCTCGCCGAGGGCCAAAAGCCCGACCGAGGCCGGATGCGCCAAGCGGCTGGTGGAAACGTTGAGGGTCTTTTTCTTGGCCGCCGCGACCACGTCCTGGATGGTTTTATACGGGCTGTCGGCGCGCACGAATATGACCCCGGGATCGGTATCGACGCGCGCGAAATAGGTTAAATCGGCCAGATCGAAGGTCGGCAGCTTGACCACCCAGTTGAGGAATTCGGGGCCCATATTGCCGAACAACAGATTATTGCCGTCGGCTTTTTTCTTACCCATGTAAAATTCATAGCCGACGCGGCCCGACGCGCCCGGCTTGAAATTGGGCTTGTAGGTGGTGTCCAGGTATTTTTTCCAAACGCCGGTGGATCCGCGAAATAGCCGGTCGGCGCCGCCGCCGGCGCGGGTCGACACGGTGACGCTGATGGTGCTGGCGGGGAACGATGCGCCGAAGGCATCGGAAAACGGCAGATTGGCGATGCCGGCGGCGCCCAAGGCCAGACCTGTGCCTTTAAGCACGCTGCGCCGGTCATAATTCTTGATGAAAATATCCACGATGAAACCTCCCTTTGCTTATACGATTGTTCGTATTTTATAAGACATCAACTGAGTAGCACTGACAATACACCAACCGGTGATAGGCCGCTCAGCCCCGGTACAGCGGCGGCGGCTGGCGCAGGAAATCGAGCAGCATCTGATAGGCCATCAGGTAGTTCTTCTGCTGGAACGAGGCGTGCGAAATGCCGGCCATGGATTTGAACTGCTTGTCCGGATTGGGCAGGCGGTCGTAGAAATCAAGCAAATCAGCCATGCCGGCGATGCCGTACCATTGGCCTCTGAGGATCATGCACGGCATGTGGAGTTTTGCTGGGTCCACCAAGGGCAGGTTTTCGCACATATCCACATAGGTGCCGTTGGGGATCGAGGTGTCGAGGGCGCAGATGGCGGCGGCGAAGGCTTCCACCACCGCATCGTCGGCGCAGCCGGGATGGTCGCGGGAAAAGATCGAGCGCACGAAACCCAGATCGATGGGGCGGCGCCGGTTGGCTTTGAATTCGGGCAGTTTTTTGCGCCGCGCTGCCAGGGTTGGCGAGCCTTCGCCGGTCCAGACAAAGGCGTCGAGGACCAGCCGGGCGACCCGCGCAGGGTACCGCTCGGCAAACATGGCGGCGCGCAAGGCCCCTGACGAGATCCCGTAAAAATGCATGGTCTCGATGCCGCGCAAGCCCGCGATATAGTTGGTCGCGGCGCGCAAATCATCGGCGCCGTTGGCAATATTGAAATGATCGTCCCGGTCCTTGTCGGAACGGCCGTAGCCTTCCATGTCCAGGCACCAGGTATCGAAGCCTCGAAGCGCGAACCAGTTCATCACCGAGGAATAGGGCCGCCCCAGCACGCTCAAATCAAAGGTCGGCGTCGAGGCCATGGACGAGCCGTGCACAAAGACAATGGCCTCCTTGGCCACCGGCGTGGCTTGGTATTTTTCCCACAAATAAAGCCGGCAATCGCCCTTGTCGGCCCAGTGCTCTTCTCCGGTGACGCTGCCCTCGTCGGCTCCAGTTGCTTGATCCATATCTTAAGGCTCCCCGATGGTATGGCGGCAAACTAAGCGCATCCGCGGGCCGGAATCAATGCCCGCTACTAACGCCTCCGCCGGCCGATGCGCGCCCGCACGCGGACGCTCTTGAGCGCGCAGGCGATAAGCGCATCCTCGCCGGGGCGGAGGCTGGCGCCGGTCAGCCGCTTGCAGGCTTTGGCGCCCACGTCGGGCTGGATCGGCGCATCGTCAAAGGAGCGGCCCGACGGCGGATAGTAATGCGACGTGGTCAGGCGCAGCGAGCCAAAACCCTTGATCTGCATGACCGTCTGCACCGAGCCCTTGCCGAAGGATCGCTCGCCGACCACGATGGCGCGCTTCAAATCCTGCAGCGCGCCGGCGACGATCTCGGCGGCGCTGGCCGAGCCGCCATTGATGACCACCGCCACGGGGCGGCCGCGCAAGGCATCGCC
>JAYGEH010000235.1:0-7861 GCA_046582475.1 Rhodospirillales bacterium | reverse complement strand
TAGTAGGTGCCGTCGGCGATTTTGGGGAACAATTCCTCCAAAAACACCTGCTTGGTGCGCTCGAATATGGCGGCGAAGCAGGCTTCCACCGTCTGCTTGCCGAAACGCTCGAACAGTTCGGTCATGCGGCCTGCGCCCATGATCACCGCCTGCACTTCGGAATCCACATCGGCTTCCAGCATCTCTGGCACGCGGCTGTTGCGGCGGATGATCTTGAAGGCTTCTTCGTTGCGCACGCCTTCGGCGTAGAGCTTGATCGGCGGGATCATCAGCCCTTCCTCGAACACCGACAGCGCCGTTCCCGGCATCGAGCCCGGCACCTTGCCGCCGATATCGTCGTGATGGCCGAACACCTGGATATAGGCGATCAGATCGCCACCCGAAAACGCCGGCACGGTCGAGCACATATCGGGCAGGTGGCCGATGGCGCCTTCGGTATCGTAGGTGTCGTTCATGAAATAGGCGTCGCCCGGCTTCATGGTGGCGGGCGCATAGTCGCGGACCACGGCTTCGGGCATGGCCGAATAGGAACGCCCGGTGAGCTTGCGCTGGAAGCGGTCGAACAGGCCGACCCGGAAATCATGGGCTTCGCGGATCATCGGGCTGCGCGCCGTGCGCTCGACCGCGAACTCGATCTCCGCCTCGATGGAATTCAGCGTGCCCTCGACAATCTGCAGGACAATGGGGTCCACATCGGCGATGCGGGCATTGATGGCTTCTATTTCAAGTTGTTGGCTTTCGGTCCACCTCATGGCGCCCTCCTCAACTTGCCTTGGCGATGATCATTATGCCGTGGCCGTCCACGGTCACGGATTGGCCCGGGAACACCACCGTCGTCGAGCCGAATTCCTGAATGACCATGGGGCCGGTGCCGGCCATGCCCGGCTGCAACACCGCCCGGTCATGGACCGGCGTCGCTACCCAATCCTCGGCGAAATAGACCTCGCGGATTTCCGCCGTTTCGGGAAAGGGCTGCTCGCTGACCGAAGCCGCCGGCAAGTCCGGTTTTTGAACCTTGCCGATGCCGGAGGCACAGAAATTCACCACCTCGATGTCCTGGGTGCTCCGGTAACAATAGCCGAAAGTGCGTTCGTGGGCGGCGTGGAAGTTTTCCGCCATGGCGGCCAGCGCGGCCGCGGTGATGGCGCCGCCCGGCAGATCGACGCGCACCTCCATGGACTGGCCGGAATAGCGCACATCGGCCTGGCGCAGGACCATGATATCGTCCTCCGCGACGCCGTCCCGGGCCAAGGTTTCGGCGGCGTCCCGCTCCAAATCCCCGTAAATGCCAGCGGCCATTTCCGGGCTCAGTTGATCTCCGGCAACGATTTGCGTGAACACATGGTCGGAGCGGTAATCGACCATCAGCAATCCCAGCGCCGACAGATTGCCGGGATCGGGCGGCACCAGACAGGCATCGAGACCCAAGAGCTCCATCACCGCCGGCGATTGCGCCGGGCCGGAGCCGCCGAAAGACAGAAGCGCAAATTCGCGGGGATCGATGCCTTGTTCGATGGTGATCTGGCGGATCAGGTTGGCCTGGTTCCAGTTGGCGATCTCGATGATGCCGGCGGCCAGGCGCTCCGGCTCCATATCACCGCCAAGCTGGCCGCTTAGGCTTTCGATGCCGGCGCGGGCCCGGTCCACGTCGAGCGCGATGGCACCGCCGATTAATTCGGCCGGGATGCGCCCAAGCACCGCGTTGGCGTCGGTAATGGTGGGCGCGCCGCCGCCGTTTGGATAGCACATGGGGCCGGGCTCGGCGCCGGCGCTTTTGGGGCCGACGCGCAACTGGCCCTCGGCGCCAATCCAGGCGATGGAGCCACCTCCGGTGCCGCCGGTGCGGATATCGATCATCGGCAGGCGCACCGGGAACGGCCCGATGGAACCGGCTGTCGTCACCCGCGGCTCGGCCGCCTGAACCAGGCAGATATCGGTGGAGGTGCCGCCCGCGTCCAGGGTGATGATATTTTCCCGCCCCGCCAGTTTGGCCATGGCGCTGGCGCCGACGACGCCGGCGGCGGGACCCGACAGGGCCGTCGCGATGGGTTTGGCGGCGACCTGGCCGGCAGACAAAACGCCGCCCGAGGATTGCATCACCAGGAACGGCGTCTGGCGAAGCAATTCGGGCAATTGCTCGGAGATGTCGCCCAAATAGCGGCGCATGTGGGGTTTGACGAAGGCATCCACCAGGGTGGTCACGGCGCGCTCATATTCCCGATATTCGGGCCAGACATCGGAGGAGATGGACACCGTCAGCCCGGGATATTCGGCGGCTAAGATATCCCGCACCCTTTGTTCGTGATCGGCGTTGGCGTAAGAGTGGATCAGGCACACCCCGACCGCCGACAAGCCGCGCTTTTGCAAACGCCGCGCCACGCCCGCGACGCCGGCCTCGTCCAACTCGCGGATCACGCCGCCGGTGAAATCCAGGCGCTCGTCCACTTCGAACACCCGGTGCACCGGGACAATACGGTCCGGTTTCACCCAGAAATAGGAATTGCCGTAGCCTTCGGGCACCGATTGGCGGGCGATCTCCAACACGTGGCGGAAGCCCTTGGTGACGATCAGCGCCAGATTATCGATCTGGCCCTGCAGCAGGGCATTGGTGGCGACCGTGGTGCCGTGGCAAATGGCGCGCAAATCGGAATCGGCGGTGCCGGCCTCGGCCAAAATGGCGGCGACGCCGGTGACCAGGGCGCGGGCCGAATTTTGCGGCGTGCTCGGAACCTTGGCGATGCGTACGTCGCCGTCACCACCGGTCAAGACGATATCGGTAAAGGTGCCGCCGGTATCGACGCCGATGCGCCAATCAGTTGCTTGATTGCTTGCCTTCATCATCCTTGCCGGCCCTGATTATATTGTGCGGGTCAGGAAGGTCGCCGTGATCGGCCAAATCCAGATGATCGCCATGACCACCAGCATCAACAGCCAATAGGGGATCGATCCGGCGAAGATTTCCGACAGCGTCACCGAGCTATCGGGCACGGCGCCCTTGACCGTGTAGACCAGCAATCCAAAGGGCGGCGTCAAAAGCCCCGCTTCGATGGCCAGGATGCCGAATATGGCAAACGCGTTGACGTCCCAGCCGGCCGCTTCGGCCAGCGGCCAGAAGATCGGCACGGTCAAAAGGATGATGGAAATGGAATCGATCAAGGTGCCCATGGCCAGCCAGATCACCACCATCAGAATGGTCACGCCGATGCCGGAAAGACCGAGACCGCCGATCAAATCCTGGATGATCTGAATGATATTGCCCAGCGCCAGGAATTTGGCGTACATGGCGGCGGTCATTAACAAGAACATGATCGGCGCGATGGTCTTGCCTGAATCGATAATGGCGACCCGGAAATGCGGCCAGCGCATGCCCTTGATCATGGCAAAGACGATCGCTCCGCCGCATCCGACGGCGGCCGATTCGGTCGGCGTAAACAGGCCCATGAACAGCCCGCCCAGAACCAAAAGAATCAAGGCCACGACGCCGAAACCGCTGACCATTTCGCGGCCCGATGGCGTATGGTCTTCGCCGGCCGCAATCGCCGGCGCCAAATCCTTGTTCATACCGGCGCGCGCCGAACAATAGACCCCCATCAATATGGCGAGAATGATGCCGGGAATGAAACCGGCCAGGAACAGCTTGCCGATGGAGTGCTCGATCACGATACCCCAGATGATCAGCAAGACGCTGGGCGGGATCAGCATGCCGAGCGAGGCACTGCCGGCGATGGCGCCCAGGGAATAGGACCGGTTGTAGCCATAGCGCCGCATCTCCGGGTAGGCGATGCGTGAAAATGTCATGGCGGACGCGATACTGACCCCGGTCACGGCGGCGAACACGGCGTTGCCGAATACCGTCGCGACGGCGAGACGGCCGGGCAATTTGCGCAGAAAATAGTTGGCGATTTTGTAAAGATCGGTGGCCATGCCCGATTTGCTCATAAACTCGCCCATCAGCACAAAGAGCGGGATGGCGGCGAAGACCGAGTTTCGCAGCACCGAATAAGCTGCCTGGTTGGCCAATTCGAGGGTTATGACCATTTCGCCGAACAACATGAAGGTGCCCAGGAGCGACACCATGCCGAGCACCAAGCCGATATGCAGGCCGGCAACCACCAATGCGATCAACAGGACCAGGATTATGATAAGAACGGTATTGGGATCCACGAGGAAGCTCCCCTGAAACTTGGTCTGGGTTAAAATATTTGCAGATAAGCGACTTATTTTTTTCCGGGCTGGATGCGCCCGGTGACCGTTTGGTACAGAAGCTGTGCATAGACCAACGCGCAAATGGCACTGAAGACGATGATCAGCGTGCGCACCGGATAGATCGGCACTTCGAAGGCCCCGGCGCCCTCGATTTCGAGTATCTCCCAACTGACGATCATGTTGCCCCAGCCGCCGACAATGATGGCCAGAAACAGGGCGATACCGAGAAGGTAGGACACCGAATCGATTGTTCGCCGCCAGAAATCGTTTGCCGCATCGAAGATGAATACGGTGCGCAGCATGGCGCCGCGTTTGATGGTCGACGGCAACTCCAGAAATAATATGCCGACGATCGAATTGCCGACGATTTCGTGGGTGCCGAGGAACGGCTTGCCGAAGGCACCACGGCCGATGATGTCCCAAAGAATGATGCCCGCCAGCAACAGCGCCCAAAAAGCGGAAATAGTGCTGAGAACGTTGGTCAGCCGGGTGACAATATCCGGCTCTTCGGATGCGTCGCTTTCTGGGGTGCTTTCTGGGGTGCCTCCTGGGCTCTCTACTGTGCTGTCGCTCATGCTTCTGGACGCTCCCTGATATTGCGAATTCTGCTTCGCGGGCCGGCGCCGATCATAACGCGGCGACATTGCCGCGATTGTAAACTTTCCGTGATCGAGCCATTGGTTTTTCTGGAAATGCGAAGATAAATGATATTATATGCCTACCCAAGGCAATATTGCCTTGCCGTGCATAGGGTCCGACGCGCCATAAAGTGCGTTTGCAATGTGTAAGCCAAAACGGTCACGAAACATCCAAGGGAGATGACTTATGAGTTTAAGCATTAAATCAAGCGCACTTATCGTCGGCGCACTTTCGTTCGCTGCGGTTATGATGTCGGCAAACTTTGCCTTTGCGGATGCAAAACATTCGCTGCGCATCGGATCCGGCCAGCCGATGAAACCGCTGGAACCGATCTTCAAGGCCGATAGCTACTTTGCCCCGACGGTGATCAAGCGGGTCAAGGCCGAAACCCCACATGAAATAAAATTCATCAAGCTGTGGAACACCGTGTCGGGTCCGTTTGACGTCTTGGAAGGCGTCGAGAAAGGATTGTTCGATATCGGGCTGTGGTGCGCCTGCTTCGAGCCCACCAAGGCATCCCAATTGGCGTTCAACTTTTTTGTTCCGTTCGTCACCGACGATCCGATGACGCAGATGAAAATCTCGCGCCAGACCTACAAGGAATTTCCGGAGTGGACCGGCGCATTGGGCAAATACGGTCAGCGCTGGCTCGGCGCGGGCGCGTTTTCAACCTATGGCCTCGGCACCAAGTTTGCCTGGAACAAAATGAGCGATCTCAAGGGTCATAAGATCGCCGGCGCCGGCTTGAACCTGCCGTGGTTGAAATTCACCGGCGCCACGGTGATTCAGACCAGCCTCAACGAAGCCTACAATGCGCTGCAGTCCGGCGTCTATGAAGGCCTGGTGATCTTCCCGACGGCCTGGAAAGGCTTCAAGCTGGACGAGCCCGCCAAGCATTACAAGGTGGTCGGCTGGGGTTCCACGTTCCTCTATCAGATGTCGATGAACTCCAAAAGCTATAACAAACTTCCGGGCGATATCAGGAAGATTATCGACGAGGAAGCCGAAAACTGGATGAACGAAGTGGCGCTGGAATCCACCCGGCGGTTTAAAGCATCAGTCAAGGCGCTCCGGGCTTCTGGCAGCACGGTCACCACATTGCCGTTCTCGGAACGCGCGGTGATGGCCAAGGCGCTGGCCGGTTGGTCCAAGGAAAAAGCGCAGCTCTATGACAGCAAGGGCCTTCCCGGCTCGAAACTGTTCGCGCGCTATCTGGAAATCGCCGAGCAGGCCGGCGTCAAGCTGCCGTTCAAATATACCTACTAAATAATAAAATTCGAGCCTTCCGGCTCGGACCAAGATCGAAGGCCCGTTTCCGGTATCGGAGGCGGGCCTTCTCATTTAATCCCCCGCCCTAAACCCTGGGCGTGTAGCCGCAGCTGAGCCCGCCATCGATGACCAGTTCCGATCCGGTCATCATCGCCGATTCGTCGGACGCCAGGAACAGGATGGCGAAGGTGACGTCCTCGGTCTCGTTGATGCGCCCCAGCGGTATCATCTTGCCGAGCCGCTCCAAGGCGCCATCTTCGTGCAGGAACTGATCGATCAGCGGTGTGCGGATATAGGTTGGGTGGATGGAATTGCAGCGGATCGGATAGCCTTTTTGCGCGCAGTCCAGGGCCACGCATTTGGTCATGTAGGCGACGCCGGCTTTGGTGGTGCCGTAAGCGATGGTGTTGGGATTGCCCATGATGCCGGCCACCGAAGAGATATTGATGATCGAGCCGGCCCCCGATGTCTTCATCAGTTTCATGGCTTCCTGGCAGCCCAGGAAGACGCTGTTGAGGTTGATATCCATCAACTTCTGGAAATCGCTGTACGCGGTGCTCTCCACGTCGCCGTGCAGGCTGATGCCGGCATTGTTGACCAGGATATTGAGCCCGCCGAAATGGGACCCGGCCAGATCCACCGCCTGGGTCCATTGGTCGGGCTTGGTGACATCGTGGACGGCGGCGACCGCGGCACCCTGAAATTCGCCGTTGATGGAAGCCGCCGTGGATTCCGCTGTTGCGCCGTCGATATCGGTGGCCACGATACGGGCGCCTTCGCGCGCCAGATGGATGGCGGTCGCCTTGCCAAGCCCCGACCCGGCGCCCGAGATTAATGCAATCTTGCCTTCAACGCGTCCGCTCATGGTTCTATTCTTTCCATTGGTTCCGGTGATAAGATCGCTAGGATATTGGGCGGGGCCGGGTTTGTCAGCCGGTCATGATGCGGGAATTGGGGATAAAGCCGATGCGGAGCGCGATATTTTCAATACTTGCCGTTTGGCTGATCGCAAGTCAATCGCCGGTAGCCGCCGATGAACGGGTCCTGGAGATCAAGGCCGCGAACCTTTGCCAGCGCTCCCACGAAAATGTCACCGGCCTCCTGATGAAATATCCAGGCGTTCGAACGGTCACGTTTTCCGGCAAGAACACCCGGCTGCGCATCGGCTATGATGACCGGCTCACCGATGCCGATGGCCTGAAAACCGCGTTCGCATTCTTGTCCGAGATTGCCGCCAGGAAAAGCGGCCCTCCGGTTTGACTATGGGACTTCCCGGCCGGTCCGGCTGGTTGAACCAATGATCAAATGATCAAAGCGGCGCTTCAACTTCGGGGAATAAAAAAAATTCGGAAGAAGTTGTGGCAACCGTTTTGGTTCCGCAAAGAAATGAGGGGCACGGTGATTGGTCTTGCAACATTCACTGCCCCTCAAATTTTTAAGCGATAAGAAAGTCGTGGGCGTCGATGCTGAACAAGCTTTGGAACTGGCCGAGTCGCTTTTGAGAGATATGCTCGACCACCATAAAATCCGGATCATAGACCCGTAGGTACCAATATCGGCAATACCGGCCCTGGCCGGATTTGTCAGCCGCTTACCGGCTTTAACTCCGAGCCCCGGTTGGCGACCATGATGGCGGCGAGGATCAGGGCCAATCCGCCGATAACGCGCACCGAAAACGGCTCCGACAGGAGCACCGCGGCGATGGCGATGGCGACCACCGGATTGAGGCCCACGGTCACCGCGGCTT
>JAYGEH010000057.1:0-6925 GCA_046582475.1 Rhodospirillales bacterium | reverse complement strand
GGCTTGTAACCCGTGGGCTCGATGATCGCCTCCAGCCGTTCGATAACGGCCAGCCGGTCGATAATTTTGCGCTGCTGGCGAATCATGTTCATGGGCCGTTACTTAACGGATATTCCGCGGCTGCGATAGAGTTGGTCGGTTGGAGCATTGGTATCCGGTAATTTAAAAGCAAAAAATTGCGACATATTTTGGGCAAAAATCTGGTATGGAAAAGTATGGTTCTGTATGGATTTGTATGGTTTTTGGTGTGCAAAAGCGTGGCGCTCCCGGGCGCGAACTTTGTTTCAATTTCAGATATTACCTGGGTAATATAGTCCAGCGTCGGCCCGGTTCAAGCGGACTCCAAGGGATATTCTCTCGATGCCGAATGATGACCATTGCGCACAATTTCGCGTATACTAACCTGATATTTTCGCCCGATTTCCACCGGCCCCAACGCCCATGAAGCCAACCGCATCCGCCGCGTCGATTTGTGTATTCGTTCTAGCCGGATGCGTGACCGCCGGGGAGAATAGCAGTTCCCTTGGCGAAAAGATGGTATGCGAAAACATCCATCACGGATTCAAGATCGCCTGGCCGGCAAAATGGCGGGCATTCTACGTTGTACCGGGCGATCCGGCCTACGCCGCGCTGCGCGTCACCGAGCGGGGCGGGAGATGTCCCTGGACCCGGATAAAAGGGGAATTTTCGTATTCCGCGAGCAGCGCAGCAGATTTCCCGTCGTCGTCATCGGAGCGGTCCCGGTTCCGGACAATGTGCCGTCAAATGAGATCGCCGAGCAAATCCGGGATCGTTTGGCCAAATCCGGTGATCGGTCCGAGCCGGCGGCGTTGCGTGAATTGAACCACAAAGGGCGCTTGCACCGGATTTTGGATTATAGACGGGACGTTATTACTTCGGGATTTTTCTTTGAGTACCCAAATTTTGTCGACTATGTGGCGGTGCGCGGCAAAACCGCCTGGGTCTTACGATACATTACCAATCGACCGGAGCTCAATTACGCCGCCCACAATCTGGATAGTACGCTGGCCGACATGGTGGATGGGTTCCGGCCCGTCAAAAAGCAGCCGACGCGGAGCATTGGAAAATTCTCCTACCGCGTACCGGGCGGCCCCAACTGGTTTGTCTGCGTCAATTTTACCCGGTTCACGCCGGAAGGCATTCAAACCGAGATTCTGATGCGGCTGTTTGAAGGCCCGGCAAACGGTGCGTTTCTTCTCAGCCGAGCACCATCGATCAATCTGGCGCGGGTTACCGCCGGACCGGTTGCCGAGACGGCGGGCGATGCGCAATCGACGATTCGTGAAATCGCCGATGACATCAAGCGGTTTTACCAGCGCGGCGGGTTTCGTGATTTGCAGTTTTCCGAAACCGCCGATCCGGCGCTCGGATCCCATTGCAGGCGCACCGAATGGACCGTCGAGCGGCCGGCGCGTGCATCGCTGCCGATCATGGACATGCGGGCCAAGGGCCTGATCTGCGTCCACCCGGATGATCCAAAACGCATAATCCAGATGCTTGTCAGCCAGCGCAAAGTAAAGGGCGGGAAATTTCCGGACATTGAGAAAAGCACCGAGGGGTTTCTCGGCGGCCTGAAATTCCTTCCAATCAAGAAACCTTGACGCTCGCTATTCCTCCAGCGCCTTTAACTTGTATATAAGCTCCAGCGCTTCCTTCGGCGTCAGCTCGTCGGCGTGGATTTCGGCCAGGGCGCGCTCTAATGGCGAGGGCCCGGCGTCGGTTGGCGTACCCCGCACCTGCGCGAACAACGGCAAGTCTTCGGCCAGGCGGGTGATGGCGCCGCCCTGGTTTTCTTCTTCCAACGCCGCCAGCACCGCTTCGGCACGGGCCACCACGTCGTCCGGCAGGCCGGCC
This sequence comes from Rhodospirillales bacterium, assembly GCA_046582475.1. GTDB lineage: Bacteria > Pseudomonadota > Alphaproteobacteria > Rhodospirillales > UBA2165. The sequence goes on along the minus strand of JAYGEH010000057.1, from coordinate 5,050 downwards.
AGGCGGCCCACATGGATGCCGTAGGAACGGTCGGCGGCGCCGGTTGTCACCTCGTGCAGGAAGACCACGTCGCCCTTCCATTCCTTGACCCGCATGGTGTGGGCGCCGAGGGCGTCGAGCTTTCCGGTCAGCGTGGTCAGCTCGTGATAGTGGGTGGCGAACAGGCCCCGGCACCGGTTCACGTCGTGCAATTGCTCGACCACCGCCCAGGCGATGGAGAGGCCGTCGAAAGTGGCGGTGCCGCGCCCGATCTCGTCGAGGATTACGAAGGAGCGGCGCGTGGCCTGGGCCAGGATGGCGGCGGTCTCGACCATCTCGACCATGAAGGTGGAGCGCCCCCTGGCCAGATCGTCGGCGGCGCCGACCCGCGAGAACAGGCGGTCGACGACGCCGATATGGGCGGCCTCGGCGGGCACGAAGGACCCCATTTGGGCGAGGATGGCGATCAGCGCGTTTTGCCGCAAATATGTGCTTTTGCCGGCCATGTTGGGCCCGGTGAGCAGCCACAACCGGCCGTCTTCGGACAAATGGCAATGGTTGGCGATGAACGGCACATCCTTGGCCAGGCATTCGACCACCGGATGGCGGCCGCCGGTGATTTGGAAATCCAGCCCGCCGTCCACCCGGGGCCGGGCGTAGCGCTGCTCCAATGCCAACTGGGCGTGGGACGCGGCCACGTCGAAATGGGCCAGGGCGCGCGCCGCCTTGGCGATCGCTTCCGCCTCGTCGGCCACATCGGCGCACAAATCCTCGAACAGCTCCAGCTCCAGGGCCAGGGCCTTGTCGGCGGCGCTGGCCAGCCTGCCTTCCAGTTCGCCCAGCTCGACGGTGGTGAAGCGCAGCGCGTTCTTCATGGTCTGGCGATGGATGAACGGGCCGTCCGGCGCCTGGAGCAGCGCAACGGCGTTTTTCTGGGTCACTTCGATGAAATAGCCGAGCACGTTGTTGTGACGGACTTTGAGCGCCACGACGCCGGTCTCGGCCGCATATTTGTCCTGCAATCCGGCCACCAGTCGGCGGCTTTCGTCGCGCAGGGCCCTGAGCTCATCGAAGGTCACCGAATAGCCGGGCGCGATGAAACCGCCGTCGCGGGCATAAATCGGCAATTCGGCGTCCAGCGCCCGGGTCAACTCGTCGACAAGTTGGCCATGGGTGCCGAGATCCTCCAGCCAGGCGGCCACCAGCGCCGGCGCAACCGTGCCATCGAAGCAGGCGCGCACATCGTGGGTGAGGGCGAGGCCGTCGCGCATGGCGGCCAGATCCCGGGGTCCGCCGCGCCCCAGACTGAGCCGCGACAAGGCCCGCTCCATATCCGGGCAGCGCGCCAAAAGGCTCTGCAGCCCATCCCCGAGGGTTGTTTGATCATGGAAAAGCTGCACCGCGTCGAGGCGCGCCTCGATGTCCGCCGCCTCGGTCAGGGGCGCCGCCAGATGCGCCTGCAACAGCCGCGCGCCGGCGCCGTTGCGGGTCTTGTCGATGACGCTAAGCAGGCTGCCCTTGCGCTCGCCGGTCATGGTCTGGCTCAGTTCCAGATTGCGCCTGGTGGCGGCATCGATCTCGAGGACCGCGCCGTCGGCGAGGCGCTTGGGCGGCGCGATGCGCGGCATCTGGCCTTCTTGGGTCAAGGCCACATAATCGATGAGGGCGCCGCCGGCGGCGAGCTCGGCCCGGGAAAAATGGCCAAAGCCGTCCAGGCTGCGCACTCCATAAAGTGCCTGCAGCCGCTTCGCCCCATTGGCGCTGTCGAAGCGGCTGGCTGGCAGGGTTGTCACCCGGTCGCCCCAGGCACCGAAATGATGGCGCGCGTCATCCCGGTGCATGAGGGTTTCAGGCGTAAGCAATTCGCCGGGATCGAGGCGCGCCAGGGCCGAGCCGAGGCCGCTCAACCCAAGCCCCTGCATATGGAAATCGCCGGTCGACATATCCAGCCAGGCGAGGCCGAAGCCGCCGCCGGCCTCGGCGATGGCGGCCAGGTAATTGTTGCGCCGCGCATCCAGGAGGGTGTCTTCGGTGAGCGTGCCGGCGGTGATGGTGCGCGTCACGGCGCGGTTGACCACCGACTTGGCGCCGCGCTTTTTGGCCTCGGCCGGGTCTTCGGTCTGCTCGCAGACGGCCACCTTGAAGCCGGCTTTGATCAGGCGCAAGAGGTAGCTTTCGTGGCTGTGCACCGGCACCCCGCACATGGGGATATCGGTGCCCAGATGCTTGCCGCGCTTGGTCAGGGTGATGTCGAGGGCCGCCGAGGCGGCCACCGCGTCCTCGAAAAACAGCTCGTAAAAATCGCCCATGCGGTAGAACAAAAGACAGTCCGGATGGTCCCGCTTGATGGCCAGATACTGGATCATCATCGGCGTCGCGGGTTCGCCAGGCGCCGGCGCCTCCGGCGGATTTTTGGGTGGAATTATGGGGTCGGGCTGAACCAATGTTTTCTGAGCTGCTTCGAGGGTTGCAAAGGGGCGCAGCCTAGCAAACTAAATGGATCGCCGCCATGGCGGTCCGGTGATGGCCGGTGGATTGCGCGCCGAAACAGCAGAAGATTACGCGCATCTCAGCGTCCAATTGCTGCAAATATTCGGCCACGGCCGCGAGGGCGATGCGCGCCGCCGCCGCAACGGGATAGCCGTAGACGCCGGTGGAGATGGAAGGGAAGGCGATGCTCTGGATGCCGTTTTCGCCCGCCAGGGCCAGGCAATTCCGGTAGCAGGCGGCCAGCAAGTCCGCCTCGCCGGCGCCGGCGCCCTGCCACACCGGGCCCACAGTATGGATCACCTGGCGGGCGGGCAAATCATAGCCGCCGGTAAGGCGCGCCTCGCCGGTGGGGCAGCCGCCGATTTTCCGGCATTCTTCTGCCAAGCACGGCCCCGCTGCCCGGTGGATGGCGCCGTCGACGCCGCCGCCGCCGAGCAGCGCTTCGTTGGCGGCGTTGACGATGGCGTCCACATCCAAGGTGGTGATATCGGCGTCGATGATCTCCACGGCTCAACCCAAAGCTTCGGCGGCGGCGCGGTATTCCAGTCCGAGATCGTCGGCGACCGCCTGGTAGGTCACCTGGCCCCGGTACACATTGAGGCCGGCCAGCAAATGCGCATCGGCGCGCATGGCCGCCTCGGCGCCCTGGTCGGCTAGCGCCAATATGAACGGCAGCGTCGCGTTGTTGAGGGCGCGGGCCGAGGTGCGCGCCACCGCGCCTGGCATGTTGGTGACGCAGTAATGGACCACATCGTTAACCAGGAATGTGGGATCGGCGTGGGTGGTGGGGCGCGAGGTCTCGAAGCAGCCGCCCTGATCGATGGCCACGTCGACCACCACCGCGCCTTTCTGCATGGCGGTTATCATCTCAGCTGTGACCAGCTTGGGCGCCGCCGCGCCCGGCACCAGCACCGCGCCGACCACCAGATCGGCGCCGGTGACGTAATGTTCGACGGCGTCCATGGTGGCGAAAATGGTGTTCAAGGTGGGGCCGAACTGCATGTCCAATTCGTTGAGGCGGGGCAAGGACTTGTCGATGACCGTGACCGAAGCCTCCAGCCCCATGGCCATGCGCGCCGCGTTGGTGCCGACCACGCCGCCGCCGAGGATGACGACTTTTGCCACCGGCACGCCGGGCACGCCGCCCAACAGGATACCGGCGCCGCCCTGCTCTTTTTCCAGGCAATGGGCGCCCACCTGCACCGACATGCGCCCGGCGACCTCGCTCATGGGCGCCAATAATGGCAGCCCGCCCCGCTCGTCGGTGACGGTTTCATAGGCGATGGCGATGCAACCCGATGCCACCAGCGCCTTGGTTTGGTCGGGCTCGGCGGCCAGGTGCAGATAGGTAAAGAGGACTTGATCTTCACGCAGCATGGAAAGCTCGGGCGCTTGCGGTTCCTTCACCTTGACCACCATGTCGGCCCAGGCGAACACGGCGGCCGCATCGGCGCCGATCTCGGCGCCCGCCGCGAGGTAGGCGTCGTCCTCAAATCCAACGCCGGCGCCGGCGCCGGTTTCGATCATCACCCGGTGGCCGTGATGGACGGCTTCGCGGACGCTGGCCGGGATCATGCCGACCCGGTATTCGTGAACCTTGATCTCCTTGGGAACGCCGATTTGCATATCGCTCTCCCGAATAATACCCGGTCGTTATATGGGGTGAAGACGCCGGTTACCGCAACCGGGCTCTTTGCCAAGCCCAAAAAGCTGTGCTAACCGGGAGCATGAGCGATTCCCAACCCGTGAACTCGGTGCTGGTCTATGTGGGCCTCGACCGCATCGGCGACAGCCTCCTCAAGCTGCCCTTCGTGCGCGGCCTCCGGGATGCCTATCCCAGCGCCCATATCACCTGGCTGGCGGGCAAGGATACCAGCGTCTATGCGGGCATCATGGCGCCGGTGGTGGCCGGGCTTCTGGACGAGGTGATCGAGTGCGCCGGTATCGGCCTCAGCCCCGCCGAATTGCTACGCCGGCCGTTGGCTGGCCGCGCCTTCGATCTGATCATCGACACCCAGCGGGTGGCGCTGGCTTCGCTGGTGCTCTGGCGCGTGCGCCACAAAATTTTCGTCTCGCCGTTCGGCAATTTCATCCTGTCTACCAAGAAGCCGCCCAAGGGCTACACGTTCCCAAGGGGCATGCAGCGGCAAATGCTGGATCTGTTGGAGATCGCCAGCGGCCGCACCATCGAAACGCCGAAGACCCTGGATCTGGACCTGGACCCGAAGCTGGAAACCATCGCCGAGGCGCTGCTGCCCGATGGCCCCCACTATGTGGGTTTCGCGCCCGGGTCTGGCGGCCTGCCCAAATGCTGGCCCCTGGAAAAATTTATCGAAGCCGCGGCGGCCGCCGCCGGCAAGCCGGTCTTTTTTCTGGGCCCCCAGGAAAGCCATTGGATCGAGCGTATCCGTGCGGAAGCGCGGGATGCCCTGTTGCCGCTGCAAGAAGACGATGTCGGCGCGCGCCATGATTTCGCGCCGCAATTGACCATCGCCCTGGCCCGGCGGCTTAGCCTGGCGGTGTCCAACGATTCCGGCACCGGCCATATGTTCGCAGTTTCCGGCGTGCCGCTGATTTCCTT
>JAYGEH010000535.1:0-14514 GCA_046582475.1 Rhodospirillales bacterium | reverse complement strand
CTAGACCACTAGTTCCAAGCCCGGTTGTCCACCGTGTTCTCGAAAGTCGCGCCTTCTGGCACCAATCCCCAATCCACGGTCCAATTGTAGTTGTCGTCGAACCGCTCGCGGCTATAGGGTTCCGGCGGCGCGTTCAAGATTCGCGCCAGATTGAGATCGCCCGGTTCCAGCAGTCCGCCGGCCTCTTCGATCAGGTAATGGGCATAGCGCTCCGGGTGCGCATCGATGGCCTCGGCGGCATGGGCTTCGGCTCTGAACATCTTGGCCAAGGTCTCTCCGTCGAGCTCATCGCCAGCGGCTTCGCTGCGCGTCGAATGCGACTCCATGAGGACCCGGAGGCCCATTTTTTCGGCAACGCTGATCCACGGTTCCATCAGCGAAACGGCGGCAACCTTACCGTCTTTCAAGGCTTCGATGCGTTCGCGCATGGTGCCGGCGAAGGTGATTTGGATCTCGTCGCGCTTCACAAAACCTTCGAGCATTTTCAAGGTCGTGAAATGCGAGCCGTTGAAGGGGCTGACGCCAATTTGCTGGTTCTTGAGCTGCTCGGGCTCGTAATTCTTGGCCTTGGGATCGGCGACGATAGCAAAGGTCGACATCGCTGAACCGAGCGCAACGATCTTGGCTGACCGGCGGTTGTCGTCGTTTATCGATTCTACCGCCCGCTTCATGACACCCCATTCGCACATGCGGAACTGGTCGCATTCTCCCTGGTCGTAAAGGGACTCCATTGTACGGTCGAAAATATCCTCGCGCAGCGCCTGGTGGTCGGATGCGTGCTGGCCCGACCCCGGCGTTGTCAAGATTTCGACGTCAAGGCCTTGGTCGTTAAAAAAGCCTTCATCGCGGGCCACCAGCACCGGTAAATCGTGGATGGCGTTCATCATGGAAACTTTGACATTTTTTAAGGTATCGGTACTGCTCATAATCCCTCTCTCTCTCCGACGCATGGTTTGCGATCTATTCTCAGCTAGGGTGGATGCTAATATCGCAACCGATTTCAAGCAAGATGAATGTTCATTTTGTGGCCGCCGGTACTCGACGCTTGCCATGCACTTGGCATAGGATGAAAGCCCAAATACCCGGTCACACTGGTATTTCAACGCATTCCAATTGGAGTGAAACAACTCATGGCAGTGCCCAAACTGAAAACAGTCACCCGGACCCAGGGTAACAACCGAGCCCTCAAAGATGGCACCGTAAAGCCGCAAACCTTCGCCTTCGACTTCGAAGAGATTTCGGTCCTCGTCGACGGCTTCCGCCGTATGGTGCGGGGTAATGAGTTCGATATCTGCGAAATGGCAATAACCACCTATATCTGCGCCAAAGCCCACGGTAAACCGATGACCGCATTGCCGATATTTCTGGTCCGCGCCTTTCATCACGGCGCCATCCTTTACAATACCCAGCTTGGCATCGGCACCCCAAAAGACCTCGAAGGCAAGAAGGTCGGCGTCAACCGGGGCTACACCGTCACCACCGGGGTTTGGGCGCGCAGCATTCTACAGGACGAGCACGGTGTCGATTTGGACAAGATTACATGGGTGTTGTCCGGCGATGAGCATGTTGAGGAATACAGTGCGCCTCGAAATGTCGTCGCTATCGAGCCAGGAAATAATATTGAAGACATGCTGGTGTCGGGCGAGTTGGCCGCTTCCATCGGAGTTCAGATAGAACACCCGGACATTAAGCCACTGATCGCAAACCCAACCGAAGCAGGTTTGAAAGCGCTGCGCGAGCGCGGCCACTATCCGATCAACCACACCGTGGTAGTCAGGGACGAGCTGCTTGCCACGCATCCGGAACTTGGCGTCGATATATTCCAGGCATTTTCGGAATCAAAGGAGCAATACGTTGAGCAACTGACGGCAGGAGGGATCGCAAATCGGACGGACGTGGATGAAACCCATCTCCGGGTTATGGAAATTATTGGGAACCCACTTCCTTACGGCATCGAGCCCAACCGGGAGGTGATTGAAAATCTATTAGAGCACGCTTTGACACAGCGGATAATATCGGAACCGACGAGCCTGGAATTGCTGTTTGCGCCAAGTACACTTGGTCTCAAAGGATGAAACGATAATTTTCATGGGTTGCCCGGATAATTACAGATTAACCACGGTTTGGATTGGCGATAGCCTGCCCTGGATCAAACAGGAGACGTTTAGCCAATATGCCGGGAATGCCCGGTTTGGGGGGTAGAGCGGCCATCGCCCTATTTCGAAATCACAGCATTTCTGAACCTCTGTAAGGCCCCTATCAAACCCCCTGCTCCCAGTCGTTCTCATCCCCCCGTCCGGATAGGCCGCTGGATCGAAGCGCCAGGTTCGATGTCCACCAGGCCGAGGTGCCAGGCACGCGGTCCATTCGATTTTCCTTCACCCCGGTCCGCCAAACAACTACTGTAAACCCAGGGAATCAAAATAAACGGGGGTCTCATGCAAGACGGCAATATCGTAACCCAGGTGTTCCTGCCGCTGTCGCTGGCGTTCATCATGTTCTCGCTGGGCCTGGCGCTGGTGGCCGCCGATTTCAAGCGGGTCTTGGTGCAGCCCAAGGATTTCATCGTCGGCGCCATCAGCCAGGTGATCCTGCTGCCGGCCATCGCCTTCGCCCTGGTTTCGGTGTGGACGCTGGAGCCGGCGCTGGCCGTCGGCGTCATGATCCTGGCGGCCTGCCCGGGCGGCGTGACATCGAACCTGATGACCCACCTGGCCAAGGGCGATACCGCCTTGTCGGTGTCGCTGACCGCCGTCATCAGCGTCTTGGGCGTGGTCACCCTGCCGCTGATCGTCGGCTTCGCCATCGTCAATTTCATGGACGCCGCATCGGCGCCGGAGATCTCGGTGCTGCGCATCAGCGTCGGCGTCTTTTTGATCACCACGGTGCCGGTGATCATCGGCATGGCGGTGCGCCATTTCTGGACGCCTTTCGCCATTGACTTCGAGCGCTGGGCGAAGATCATCGCCTCGGTCTTGTTCGTCATCATCATCATCGGCGCGGTGGCCAGCGTCCGCCAGAATATCGTCGCCTTTTTTATCCAGGCCGGGCCGGTGACCCTGGCGCTCAACGTCATTATGATGGTGCTCGCCTTTTACCTCGCCAATTTTGCCGGCCTCGGCGTCCGCCAGCGCACCGCGATCACCCTCGAATTGGGCCTGCAGAACGGCACCCTGGCGATCTTTGTCGCCGTCACCCTGATCGGCAACCAGACCATGATGGTGCCGGGCGGCATCTACAGCCTTTTGATGTTCGTCACCGCCGGTATTTACCTGCTGCCGGTGTTCCGGCGCGAAGCGGGGGAATAGGCCGTCAGCCGATAACCGCGATTCCCTGAATCTCGACCATCATGGCGGTGTTGGCGAAACCGGCGCAGGTAATGAGGGCGCTGGCGGGGTAATTGCCGTCCGGAAATATCTCCTTGCGCATTTCGGTGAAGCGGTCGCCGAAGCGGTTGTCGATGATGAACACGGTCATGGTCACCATGTCGGCGAGGCTGCCGCCGGCCTGTTGCAAGGTGGCGTCCAGAAGGGCGAAGGATTGCCGTGTCTGGGCTTCGAAATCGCCGGCCAGGGAATTGCCGCCAGCGTCGGCCGGGGCGCCGTGGCCGGCCAGCCAGATAACCGTGCCGGTGCCTTTTGTGATGACCGCCGGCGAGAACGACCGGTTCTTTTGCCAGGTGCCTTCGACGTGTGTGCGTTCCATGATCGATTTCCTTCCCTGTTGAATGAATGGCGCTGATCTTAGGAGCATAGACCGGATTTCCGCCGATTAATATTGGCCGGGGCAAATCGGCGCGGCCGCCCGTCAGCATTGGTCTTTCGGCGAAAAATTGTTATCATCGGCGGAACGGACAGGATAACGATGGGGAACAGACGTGGCGATAAAAAGCATACTTGTGCCGTTCGACGACAGCGCCGCCAGCCGCGCCGCGCTGGATACCGCCTATATGGTCGCCCAAAGCCAGGCGGCGCATATCGAAATATTCCACGTGCGCGCCGATTCCAAGGAATCTATCCCGCTTCTGGGCGAGGGATTTTCGGGCGCCATGATCGAGGAAATGATCGAAGCCGCCGATCAGGAATCGGGCGAGCGCTCATCGCGGGCGCAACGCTATTACGAAGAATTTTGCAAGGCCAACGATGTCGCCGCCGTGGAGACCGGCCCGGCGTCCGGCGCGGCATCGGTGTGGTGGCGCGAAGAGGTGGGCCGCGAGGATCAATTGGTGGCCTTGCGCGGCCGGCGCACCGATCTCATCGTTGTCGGCCGGCCGGCGGCGGCGATGGATCAATCGGCGTTCATGACCTTGCACGCCGCCATTTTCGAAACCGCCCGCCCGGTGCTGCTGACGCCGGCCGCCAAACCCGACAGCATCGGCCGCAAAATCGCCATCGCCTGGAACGGCAGCATGCAGGCCGCGCGCGCCGTATCCAGCGCCCTGCCGTTTCTGACCCAGGCCGACGATGTCCACATCGCGGCGATCGAAACGGAACGCTCGGAGATGCGCTTTCGCGGCCACGAGCTGGGTGATCATCTGGCCTGGCACGGCGTCGAAACCGAGGGCGTCGAGCCGATTGCGAAAGGCAAGAATGTGGGCGAGGCGTTGCTCGAAATGTGCGCCGCCAACGGCATCGATCTTTTGGTGATGGGCGCCTATACCCACAGCCGACTGATGCAGATCGTGTTCGGCGGCGTCACCCGCCACGTGATCGACAACGCCGAAATCCCGGTTCTGATGTCCCACTGAGGCGCCCGCGAATAGCGAGCTTTATCCGCTCCGTTCGGCGGCCAGGGTTGCGTGCAGCTCGATCAAATGCGCCACCGTGTCCGCGTCGCGCCGGCCGAACCCGCACTCCGTTGCAATTCCGTATTGGCCGCAAATCTTATCGGCGGCTTCGATGCGGCGGCGGCTTCCCTCGGCGCCGTCGCTGTCATGGATAAGACCAAGATAAAGTTCCGTTTCCGGTGCCAGCGCAAGATTGCCGAGCGCCGAAAAATAGGCATCGTCGTCCCGCTCTACCGGCACCGGCATGTGGAAAAACTCGACCGTCCGCCCGGCGCCGGCGCATATGCGGTTGGCGACCTCGACCATCGACGCCATGTCCTTGGGCTCGACGAAATGCTTGCCGCCGAGGGAGCCGTAGCAGAGGTGGTAGCCCATCTCGATTTCGCCCGGCACGTGGGCCGCGATGCGCAGCCAGCGCTCGACCAGCCCGTCCCGCGAGTCCTCAAAATAGGTTTGCCGCGCGCCATCATAGGCTTGCATGTCCTGGGCGCAGTCCCATTGGATGGCGAGTTTGTTGTGCGGAATGGCGGCGGCGATCTCGTCCAACTCCCGATAGAGCCGGGCCTCAAATGCGGGCTCTATGCGGAGCCGATCCGCCGGAGCAATGGCGGAGTTTAACACATTGAAGGGCGCCGGTATGGCCACCATGAAACGGGCGCCGCCGTCGACCACGCCGGCCGCCACCTGTTTTTCAAATTCCGCATAACTTTCGATGGCGTGCCTGGCATAGCCGAACGGTGCGATTTCGATGGCGCCCGCATCGATCCCTTCTTTGAGCTTGAACCAGGTGGTTTGGCGCATCCATTCCGGCGTCGTCGCGGCCCGGTAATCGCCGTCCGAAGCGATCGCCTCGAAATTCGGATCGCCCTCGAATACGGAGTTCTGCCAGCCGAGCCAGGACAGCCGACCGCCGGTCTCGCCGTCGGGTATGCGGCGGACCGCGCCGCCCAATGTCTCGCTGACGGCTTTGAACACCGCGCCGGCACCCGCCAGCGGGATACTGCCACAGAGATGAACTTCTGCCGGTTTGGCCATGACGTTACTCCCCAATCGGAAATTTCCTGAACCGATTTCGGGACTATACTACGCCCAGCCCCTCATGCCTCTGGCATTTTCGCAAATCCCCGAAATGGAGAACCGATCCCGTGATAACCCTCGAACAAGCCAACGCCATCATCGCCGCCATTTTGGCCCGCGGCCGGGAGTTGGACTTGCGCCCCCTGGCCGTCGTGGTTACCGAACCCGGCGCCATCGTCAAGGCCTTCCAGAAAGAGGACCACGGCGCCATGATCCGCTTCGAGATGGCCTATGGCAAAGCCTACGCGGCACTGGCCCTGGGGCGATCCTCGAGCCTGGTGCGCGCCCGCACCGAGCAGCGGCCGCTGTTCATGGATTACCTGATCAAAGCCTCCGGCGAGAAGATTTTCCCGGAAGGCGGCGGCCAGCTTATCCGGGACGCGGACGGAAACGTCATCGGCGCCGTCGGCGTGACCGGCGACACCCAAGAGCGGGACGATGAACTGGCGCTGTACGGCATCCGCGCCGCGGCGCTTTTGTGCGACGAAGATTGCGCCTCCTTGGGCAACAAGGTGCGCCTGGATTAGCCTCAATTGAATTGGCCCCAAGCCGGCGTCGGCCGACCGCGGCTATGCGGCCTTCCGCCGCGTCGCAAGGTAGGTGCCGATAACGATCAGCACGCCGCCGACGCCGTGGTAGACGGCAAGCTCCTCGCCGAGGAATATGATCGCCAGGATGGCGCCGAACAGGAAGACAAGGTAGGAAATCAAACCGGCCCGGTTGGCGCCGAGAATTTCCACCGTCCGGTTGTAACCCAAATAGGCGACCACGGTGGAGATCACCGCCAGATATCCGACGCTCCAAAACGACACCGGCGCGATAGGAACCGGGCGCACATAAAGCGACTCCCACACGTAAAATGGTGCCAGAACAGCCAGCCCAATGATGACCGCAAAGGTCATCATCGATGCATCGTGGATGGGCGGGCGCTTATGCAGGAACACCGTATAGATGGCCCAGCCGAAGGACGCCACCGCGATCCAGATATTGCCTGGGTTCAAGGCGATGCCGGCGATCAGGTTCCATTCGCCGCGCAACACAATCGCCGCCGTTCCCAAAAGTCCGACCGCCAATCCGATCCCCTGGACCACCGAAATCCCGCGCCGGAAAATAAAATAAGAAAGCAGCACGATGGCCACCGGCCTCGCCGTATTTATGAGAATGGAATTCAACGCCAGGGTGGAATTCAGCCCAATATAGATGAAGCTGTTGTACATGGAGACCGAGATCACCGACAGAAACACCATGATCTTCCAATTGGCGAGAGCCAGGGGAAGATCGCGCCGCAAATGCGGCCAGGCAATGACGAGGAAAATAGGCAGCGCCAGGCTCCAGCGCCAGAAGCCGAGCCCGATGGGCGGCACCAGCTCGGCGACGCCGCGCCCGACCACATGGTTGCCCGACCAGGCGAGCGCGGTAACGATCATCAACGGATATCCCTGGTTAAACAGCCACCGCAAAAGGGCTCAGCCTCCCACCGGCGCGGGTTCCAGGGGCGGGCGGCCAAGGATCATGTCGGCGGCTTTTTCGGCGATCATGATCACCGCGGCGTTGATATTGCCCGAAACCATGTCGGGCATCACCGAGGCATCGACGACGCGCAAGTTCTCGGCGCCGGTGACGCGCAACTCGCCATCGACCACGGCTTCGGCATCGCTGCCCATGCGGCAGGTGCCGAGCGGGTGATGCACGGTGATGCAGGTGCTCCGGATATGGGCCTCGAGCGCCGCCGCATCGGTTGCCTCAGGCCCGGGCAGCAGTTCGGCGCCCCGGAATTCGTCCAGTTCGGGCCGCATCAAAAGCGCCCGCACCCGTTCCAGGCCCTGGCGCAAGGTGTCCAGATCGTCGGGCTCGGACAGGAAGTTGGAGATCAGCCGCATCTTCCGGGCGGGATCACCGGAGGCCAGCTTCACCTCGCCCCGGCTTTTCGGATGCAAAAGCACGGCGCGCGCCGAGAAGGCGTTATTGAAGGCTTTCCGGATTCCCGGGAACCAGGGGTGGGCGTCCATGGGTCCGGCGCCGAACAATACCTGGATATCCGGCGCTTCCGCGTCCGCATCCAACTTCATGTAGCCGTGCGGGCCCACCGGGTATTGGGTGGCCGGGCCCTTGCCGAACAGATAGGCCAACGGCATGTCGATGGCCAGCCGGTCGTAGCGCATCTGGCGGACAAACGGGCTGGAGCCCTTGCGCGCATAGACGGCGCCCGCCGAAATATGGTCCTGCAGGTTTTTGCCGACGCCGGGCAGATCGGCGCGCACCTCGATATCGTGGGCGCGCAGAGCATCCGCCTCGCCGATGCCGGCCAGCATCAAAAGCTGCGGCGAATTGATGACACCGCCGGCCAGAATCACCTCGGCCGCGGCATGGGCTTCGTGGGCCGCGCCGCCGGCCTGGTAGAATATTCCGGTGGCGCGATTGCCCTCGAACATTATGCCGGTCACGAGCGCCTTGGTGCGCAGGGTCAGGTTGGGGCGCCGGCGCGCCGGATGCAGGTAGGCGGTGGCGGCGCTTTCCCGGTAGCCGGCCCGGGTGGTCTGCTGGGAGCGGCCGAAGCCGAATTGATCGGCGCCGTTGAAGTCTTCGTTTTCCTTGTAGCCGGCCGCGTGGGCGGCCCGGTAATAGGCGTCGATCAAGGGATCGTTGAAGCGGGCCTCGGTGACCCGGAGCGGCCCGTCGCCGCCGCGGTAATCATCGCCGCCCTTCTCCCAGCTTTCGGCGCGCTTGAAATAGGGCAGCGCGTGGGCGTAGTCCCAGGCGGCGAGATCGTTCCGGGACCAGCGCTGGTAGTCGCCCCGGTTGCCGCGCACATAGGCCATGGCGTTGACCGACGAACAGCCGCCGACGACACGCCCGCGGGCGCATTCGATGGCGCGCCCGCCGGTCGCCTGCTCGGGTTCGAAATCGTAGCCCCAATCGTGACGGCGGTCGTGGAACATCCTGGCCCAGGTCAAGGGGATCTTGATCATCGGATCGGTATCCATGGGGCCGGCTTCCAGAACCAGCACGCGGATATCGGCATCCTCGGTCAGCCGTGCCGCCAGAACGCAGCCCGCCGAGCCGGCGCCGACGATGATATAGTCAAATTCCAAGATTGGATCCCTATCCGAGCCGCGTTTGACCGCCAGACGGTAGTGCCCTTGTGGGGGTTCGGCAAGGCGCATGGCGTGGATTTCCCTTGATACCGGTCATCGCTCGCCTAATCTGGCGCCGTCATTATTTTAAAATTCGCCAAAAACCAAAAGGAGACTTCGATGATCGACAAAGCCAAGGATTTTGACAAGCTGGTGGCCGCCAACCGCATCTTGGCGCGCGAAGACGTGGTTGACGCCTTCGGCCATGTCAACCTGCGCCACCCGGACAACCCGAGCCGCTATGTCATGTCCCGCTCGCGCTCCCCGGAACTGGTGGAATTCGACGATCTGATGGAGTTCGAACTAGACGGCGAGGTGCTCGATGAGCAGGGCCGTACCCCTTATGGCGAGCGCATGATCCACGGCGCCGTCTTCGAGGCCAGAGCCGAGATCAACGCGGTGGTGCACAATCATTCCTACGAGGTGCTGCCCTTCGGTATCACCGAAACAACCATGCGGCCGGTGATCCATGTGGCCTCGGTGATCGGCAACCACATCCCGGTCTGGGACATCGCCGATCATTTCGGCGATACCGATATGCTGGTGCGCACCATGGAGCAGGGCCGCGATCTGGCCCAGACTATGCAAGCCAATAGCTGTCTTTTGATGCGCGGCCACGGCGCCGTGGTTACCGGGCGCACCCTGGAGGAAGCGGTCATGACCGCCATTTATTTGGAGGTAAACGCCAAGGTGCTGTCGACGGCGCTCCTGCACGGCACACCGAAGGGATTGAGCGCCGGCGAGATCGAGCGCTGCCGGGAAACCCAAAACTCAACCCTGGCGGTGGACCGGGCCTGGGAATATTTCTGCACCCGCGCCGGCATCGAGGCGGATTAGAACTCAAGCCGCATGGTTGGTTATGTGACGGACGATCTCGGCGTTGACCAGGTCCCGGTGGGTGATCGGCGCCATGTGGCCGGCGCCGGGGATGGCGGCCAGGCGGGCGTTGCCGAGACCGGCTTCGAGGATTTTCAGGATGCGGAAGGTGGCGCTGCGGGTTTCAGCCCCATGCAGCAAAAGCACCGGCGCCTGGATGCGCGATAGCGGCGCGGCGGCATTGGCCGGATCGAAGAGGGCGGCAAATTCGTGGTGGGTCTTTTCCGCGGTCGCCAGAACGTAGGCGCGCAGGCCCTCGGCCATCGCATCCCAGGCGCCGGCGCCGCTCCAATATTCCACATATTGGCGCGCCCCGGTTGCCACGTCGCCGGCCCGGAAATGGCGCCGGAAGCCATCGGCGATGGCTTTGAGTTCCCGGTAGGCGCCCCGGTGCCGGGTGCCGGTAAGAAGCCAGCCCGCCACCGGCTCGATCAGGGTCAGGCTTTTGAGGATGCCGGGATATTGAAGGGCGAAGCGAAGCGCGACGGCGCCGCTATAGGAATGGCCGACCAGGTGCAGCGGCGCTCCGGCCTTGGCGGCGAGGGCGCGCACCGCCGCTGCTTCATCGCGGATGAGATCGGCGGGATCGCCGCGCCACTTGCCGCTGTCGCCGTATCCGAGCAAATCCGGCGCCATCACATGGAAACGTTGCGCCAGGCTCTCGGCCAAATCGCGCCACTGGGTGCGGGCGCTGGACGAGCAATGCAGCAGGATCACCGGCGCTTCGGTGCCGGCTTCATCATAGGCGGTGGTAAACGGACCCGAGCGGATGATCGGCATCGAATTTAAGGCGCGGCTATTGCTGCCAGGCGGCCAGCAGGGCCGCCGGATAGCGCCCGCCGGCGGCGGTGCCCGGCGGGAAGGCATCGTCGAGGCGCTGGACCTCGCCGGCGGTCAATTCGACCTCCAAGGCTTTGACGTTGTCTTCGAGATGGGCAACGCTTTTGGCGCCCGGGAACGGGATTATCGGCCCGCCCTTATTCAGGGCCCAGGCGATGGCGATTTGGGCCATGGTCGCGCCCCGCTCCGCCGCCAGGTCGCGGACCGCATCGGTCAAGGCCAGGTTCATTTGCAGATTGCCCTCTTGGAAGCGTTCCGAATTGGCCCGGTAGTCGCCGACCACCGCGGCGCCTCCGGCGAAGGCGCCGGTCAAAAGCCCCTTGTTGAAGACGCCGTATCCCATCAGGCCCATGCCGAGGCTTTCGCACAGCGCCACATGCTCCACCCCCGCGTCCCGGGACAGCAGCGAATATTCCATCTGCAAGGTGACCAGCGGATGCACCGCGGCGGCGGCGCGGATGAAGCTGGGGCCGGCCTCCGATACGCCGATATGGGGGATTTTGCCTTCGTCCTTGAGGCGCGCCATTTCGCCGATGGTATCTGCGATGGGCACGTTGGCATCGGGCCTCGACGGGCACCAGATGTCGATGGTCTCGAAGCCGAAGCGGGCGAGGCTGTCTTCGCAATCCCGGCGCGCGGTTTCCGGCGAGGATGAGGCGCCGATCTGCTTTCCCGATTCATCGCGTTTGACGCCGAACTTGGAATGGTCGATGACCCTATCCCGCCTGCCCTTCAGCGCCTTGCCGATCAATTCCTGATTATGGCCCGATCCGTAGCTGACCGAGGTATCGAGGAAGTTGACGCCAAGCTCGATGGCGCGGTGAATCGTGGTCACGGATTCGGCGTCATCGGCCGGGCCGTAGGCACCCGACATGCCCATGCACCCCAAGCCGATGGCCGATACCTCCAAGGCGCCGTTGCCGATTATTTTCATTTTCATGGCCAAACGCTACACCGGGGCGCCTATCCCGCCAAGTCTTGTAATATTTCCAATTGTGGCCGCTTACGGTGTAATTCCGGGGTTTTTTCTAAATTGTCTGTTTGGCGCGCAACCGTGGCGCGGTGAAATATTCTTTTAATATTTGATCGAAATGGTAGGATAACGACCGTGTCCGGGCGTTAACCAATTCACCGCCTGGGCGATTATGGCAGCCAGTGCTTCAAGGAGTAGTTCATGAGTTCCGGTACAGTAAAATGGTTTAATCCAACCAAGGGATTTGGTTTCATCGAACCCGACGAGGGTGACAAAGACGTTTTCGTGCATATTTCGGCCGTTGAACGGGCGGGCCTCGGCACGCTTCAGGAAGGGCAGAAAATCAACTACGAACTTGTCGATGGCAGGGACGGACGTCCCGCCGCCGACAATTTGAGCGCCCCGGAATAAGACCCGGCCTTTGGCCATCCGCGCCGCCCGCCGGTCAGGCGGCGGCCTCGGCCAGGGGAACGCTTTTGATCTGATGCGCCTGCACCGCCGGCAAGACCTTGTCGGCGAACCGATGGATTTGTTCCATGAACATCTCGTGCGGCATGGCGCCCCGGTTGAGGCTGATCTGGACAGTATTGGCGCCCGCATGTTCCGCCGTCTGGATGATGCGTTCGGTCAATTCTTCGGGCGTGCCCCAGGGCGCGGTTTCGGCCATGCGCTCCACATCCTCCATGGTCATGTTGCGGAAATCGGCGCGGCTGCGCGCCGCCGCCTGAAGGTTTTCCGGGCGCACATTATCGGACGAGGAATCGGTCACATAACCGGCTTTCCTTTATAAATTGGTCTCGGTCACGTTGCCCTAAATCAGGAACTTGATTTTCTTGGTCCGCTGCGCCGCCGCCGCCATAATATTGGGCGAATTCATCAAGCCGTAGGGCAACAGATCGAAGACGATGACTTGCATTGATCCCCCCTAATTTGCGCGCTGGTGCGGCGCCATGGAACCTGTTGGTTTATTCGGTTTTTTCAAGCCGGGCCGGATTGCCCGCCAGGCGCCATTTGTAGCGGGACGCATAGCGTTGCACATCGGTCTCGGCCCAGGCGGATGTAAGCGCATCACCTTCCAGATCGGTGTTTTCCCGTATAAACCCGGCGTCCAGCACGCCGCCCGCCACATCGCGTTGGCCGCGCATCACCCAGCACAAAGCCTCCCAGCCGGAGCGGTTGCCGCGCGGGCTCGGCTCGTTCTCCACCAGGCCACGGCCAGCGGGCACGCCGGAAACCTCCACCTCGCCCCAAAATGCGATGCGCCCTTCGATCACGCCGGCTTCTTCATAGGGCTCTTCATAGACCCAGCCGGCGCCTTCGAACACGTCGCCATCGACGATCAGATCGTAATAGCTGGCGAACCCCTTCCAGTGGCAAAATGTCGGCCGGGTGGTTTCGCTTTTGCGCAGCATTCCCGCCGCTATCGCATCCAGCGGGAAATAGGCGTTGCCTTCCACATGCTTGATGTCGCCGGTCTCGGCGATGGTCGTACCATTGCAAACCGCCTTGGCCATGATCGTTTCTCCTATGATTTCGTTCAAACAACCTGGACGCCGAAATTACTGAGCCGCGCTCGGCTGCACCTTCGGCACCAGGAATTCCCGGCCGACGATTAACCCGCCAATCGCCAATCCAGCCAAATCGGTCCACCCGGCACCGGCGAACATGGTCGCCGGGATTAAAAGCAGCAGACCGGCAGCGGCAAAGACGAAGCGCATGGCGGCGGCCAAGAGCCTTCGGAAATACCCGACCATACCAATTGACACCAGCCACACGCCGAATATAGCCGTCGAGATATCGTGCGCCAGTTCCAGCACCGTACCGTCCAGCAGCAAGCTCGGTGAAAAGATGAACAAAATCGGCACGACGAAAGCCGACCAGCCGAAGCGGGTGGCGACGTAGCCGGTACCCATGGGATCGCTGCCCGCCAGCTTCGCGGCGGCAAAGGCGGCGATACATATGGGCGGGGTTATGAACGACAGCATGCCGAAATACAGCACATACATGTGCGCCGCCATGGGGGAGACGCCCACTTCGATCATGGCCGGCGCAACCAAGGCCGCGACCAGCACGTAAACGCCGATGGTCGGCATGCCCATGCCGAGGATGAGGCAAACCAGCGCGGCCAAAAGAAGGAGCAGCCCGAAATTGCCCTCACCCAATTGGGATAGTACCAGGGTCAAGGCGAAACCGAGTCCCGACTTGGCGAGGATACCGATGATCATACCGACGGCGGCGCCGATCATTACCAGATCGAGGACCAGTATGCCGGTCTCGACGATGGACCAGAAGATATCCTTGAGGGTCATGCGCCGGCCCTTATAGCCGAAGGCCATGCCCAAAATTATTAGCAGGCCGGCGGCGTCCAGCGCTGCCTCCTCGGGTTCGAAGTTCCAAGAAAACAGGGCCAATATCAGTACCACGAAGGGAATAATGAATATCCATCCCGATTTTAGTACGGGCCACATCCGCGGAATCAATTTCTCATCGACGCGGCTGATGCCTTCCCGCGCGGCTTCCAGATCGGCCTGCACGAACAGACCTGAATAATAGAGGACCGAGGGAACGATGGCAGCGATGGCCACCGTTGAATAGGAAACCTGCAAATCCTCGGCCATCAGGAAGGCGACGGCTCCCATCACCGGCGGCATCAGCTGGCCGCCGGTCGAGGCGACGGCCTCGATGGCGCCGGCGGAGACAGGCCGGTAGCCGCCCCGCTTCATCAGCGGAATGGTGAAGGAGCCGGTCGACATGACATTGGCCACCGTCGAGCCGGAGATGGAGCCGAACAGGCTCGACGCGGTGATGGCGATTTTGGCGGCGCCGCC
>JAYGEH010000359.1:0-4554 GCA_046582475.1 Rhodospirillales bacterium | reverse complement strand
GGTCGAGAACATGTTCGGCAAACTCAAAGACTGGCGCCGCGTTGCAACACGATATGACCGTTGCGCACACACCTTCTTTTCAGCCATATGCATCGCCGCTATTGTTATCTTCTATCTGAATTAATGAGTCCTGACCCTAGTCCTATCGGACCGGTATGGCCAATAAAGACACAATTCACCGTGCGGTCGGCATAGGTTTGATAGGGCATTATTTGGACCTTTGTTTTCCACACTCTGGTCAAATATTGTATTTGTAATTGGCGGCGGCGCATTTCAAATGATTTTTAATATCATCGGATCGTGAATTACTGTTTTGTCTATGTGCTTGGCGGCAATGGCGGGCGCACCTATGTGGGTTGGACGGTCGATCTGGATGCGCGCCTCAACCGGCACAACGCTGGCCAGGGCGCGCGCGGCGCGCGCGGGCGGTCCTGGACGCTCCTTTATGCCGAAAATTATCGGACCCGCGGCGAAGCCATGAGCCGCGAATGGCACTTGAAGCGGGACCGTCGGTTCCGCAAACAATTGTCGGGGCTTTGCGCTTAGCCTAAATTTCAGGTTGTAATAATTTGCACCCGAAATTCGGGCCATGTCCGGTTTTCGGCCGGCGGCGCCCGCGACAGTATTCGTGCACAAAAAACTGGCCACCCGAGGGTGGCCAGCAAATTTGAAATCGAACGTCAGGGGCCGCTGCAGAGTGAGAACCGAGGGGGAGGGGGGCGCCTGACACATTGAATATAGGTACTCCAGCGTATCGGTGTTTGTCAGTGCCATGTCAAAGTGTGTCAGGATTGATAACCATTTCCCGAGGGTGCCGGGACTCGGTAATTTCCTGAGTCAAAATTCCATTACCAATCGCCCGGAAAGTTTCCGCCAAATGATCGCCGCCGGGTTCATTGCATTCAAACTGCTATTGATCGGTGTCCTTTTATAGGTAATTCTGCGGTCCCGGCCACCGGGCATCTCGCCGCAAGAAATATCGAAATCGGCCGCCGACAAGGGTAAGCACCATGTTGTCACGCGAAGATAATGAACGAATTACACGGGTTGGGCCGGGCACGCCGATGGGTGAGATGCTGCGCGAATTGTGGACGCCGGCCTGCCGCACCGAGGCGCTTGAAGTGGATGGCGCGCCGGCGCGCGTGCGCCTCCTGGGTGAAAATTTTGTCGCCTTCCGGGCCACCGATGGACGCCTTGGGTTTCTGAACGAGGCCTGTCCGCATCGCGGCACGTCGTTGGCATTGGCGCGCAACGAAGAGAACGGACTGCGCTGCATCTTCCATGGATGGAAGTTCAGCGTCGACGGCGTCTGTGTCGATGCGCCGACCGAGCCCGCCGAGGGGCGCGCGGCCTTTGCCGCCAAGGTGCCGGTTAAATCCTATCCGGTTCGCGAGGCCGGCGGCATGGTCTGGGTCTATCTCGGCCGGCGCGATACGCCGCCGGAATTTTATGATTTTGAGTTTCACGCGCCGCCGGCCGAATCGCTGCTTCGCTGCGCCGTGGTGCATGGCAACTGGCTGCAGGGGGTCGAGGGGCAACTCGATTCCGCGCATCTCAATTTCCTGCATTCGACCTCAACGCCGGGCCGCGGCACGGCCATTCGTTCGATGGTGAAGGCCGGGTCCGAGCCGCGCTTTGAGTTCATTGAAAAACCTTATGGATTTCGGGAAGCTGCATTGCGCGATTTACCCGACGGCTCGATCTATGCCCGCATCCGCGAAGTCGTGGCCCCCTATTATTCGTTCATCCCCGGCGCCGACGGGCAACCGCGTTTTGTCGTGGTGATCGTCCCCATCGATGATGAGTGGAGCGCGCATTGGTATTACTACCTCAATCCTTTTGGCCCGGTGCCCGATTGGTACCGTGACCTTGCGCTGGATCGGGCCGGCCCCGATCACGATGACTTTGCCGCCAACCGGGGCAGTGTTGCGACCATCTGGAACCAGGATCGGGGCGCGATGAAGAACGGCCACTGGAGCGGCCTGATGCGAAACTTCGTCTATGAAGATTTCATCGTCGAGGAATCCATGGGTCCGATCGCAGACCGCAGCCAGGAATATCTCGGCAGCAGCGACAGCGTCATCACGCGGTTCCGCAAGATATTGTTTGAGGCGCTAAAAAATCATGAGCGCGGCGAATTGCCGTTCGGCCTTGGCGGCGGTATCGATTATAGCGCCATTCGAGCCCTCGCTATCCGCTATCCCGGTGCTGATGATTGGCGCGACATCGACCCGTTCGATCCACCGAGCTATGAATTCGAGGATATCGAGGCCGCGCAATAAATCCTGATCGGCGAGGCCTTGAATCCAGGCCATTTGGAGCCAAAGACAGTCGGTCCGATCTCACCCCAACTCCGTCATGATCACTGATCCTTGGTATTATATGGACGAACTCTGCCGAGCGTATTACACTTCTCGTAATTTACTTCTATCGACAAGGTTGAATCCCGTCGCTGACAGGTGGGAAACCTTGAACCCAGTGAACGGCGAAGCAGGTCGTTGGGGAGACGGCAGATGGCGGTCGTCAGGAATGTCTGGAATGCGCTAGATGCGCATCGGCAGTCACCTGTCAACGGCGGAGCAAATTTAGTCCACTAGGGCGGAGCAAAACTAGTCCACATTGCTATGTCACGCGCAGTGTTGCAGGGTGTCCCGGTAGTCCATAGGAGGGCCCCGCGCGGCCTGCGGAGTGCGCCCCACACGCTGACGCAGCAGGGCGCGTGGGAGGTGGCCTGTGGACCCACCGGGGCAACCGGAGTTCGGGTGGTTGCGGCCAATCAGATACTTTTTGGGGATTTTCGCCGTTTTTGGCTCTGGTTAAGCCGGTAACTGTCGCCATTCATCTCCAGAATATGGACATGGTGAGTGAGACGGTCCAACAAGGCCCCTGTCAGACGTTCGGAACCGAACACCTCCGTCCACTCGTCGAAGGGAAGATTGCTGGTCAGCAGGGTGGAGCCACGCTCGTAGCGTTGGCTGAACACCTCGAACAGGAGTTCGGCTCCGGTTTTAGACAACGGCACGAAGCCCAACTCGTCGATGATCAGCAGCTTGTAATTTGCCAACTGCTTCTGGAACCGCAGTAGGCGCTTCTCATCCCTGGCCTCCATCAACTCGTGGACCAATGCCGCCGCCGTCGTAAAGCCAACGGTGAGGCCTTTCTGACAGGCGGCCAGGCCGAGGCCGAGGGCGACATGGGTCTTGCCGGTTCCGCTATTGCCGAGTGCGATAATGTTCTCACGCCGCTCGACGTATTCACACCGCGCCAGTTCCAGAACCATCATTTTGTTTAGCGAAGGGATCGCCTTGAAGTCGAAGCTATCGAGACTTTTGACAGCGGGGAACTTGGCCTGCCTGATCCGCCGTTCGACCATGCGGCACTCTCGGTCGATCAACTCCAACTCGGTCAGACGGACGAGATAGCGCACATGGTCAACACCCTCGGCGGCACATTGACGGGCAAGCTTGTCATATTCCCTGAGGAATGTGGGCAGCCTGAGGGCTTTCAGGTGATGGATCAGCAACATTTGCGGTGTATCGGTCATGGTGCAACTCCATCTAACAAGTTCATGTAACTGGCCGCCGAGGTCGTCGCCACCCGAGCCCGTGGCAGATAGGGGTAAATGTCCAGGTCGAGCTTTGGCGGACGCTGCTCGATGCGGCACAGCACCAGGTGCTTGATGGCGTCATAGCTAATTGCGCTCAGGAGCAAGGCATCCTTCACCGCGCCATGAAGTTCGTCGAGTTCGAAGGTCTCCAAAAGCCTCAGAACCTGCACGTACTCCCGCTTGCCTACCTTCCCCATATGGGCCTCAAGAAGGCGGCGCAAGGTTGTAAATGCCTCGGGGAGATCCCATCCGACCAATGGTGCGGCCTGGTCCAGAGCGCCGACCTTTTGTTCCAGCAAAGGCAGATAGTGGATCGGATTAAAGACCAGGTCTTCGCGGTCGTAGGAACGGGGGTGCCGAGCGATCTCCGCGCTTCCGCAACCAATGACGACCTCATGGACATAGCCACGGACCCAGACTTCCTGATGGCCGAAGGCTACAGGTACCGAATAATCGTTGGTCCGATAGCGCACCAGGGACTGGGAGTTGACCCGCGTGCCCCGCTTGTCACAGGCATCGAACGGGGTTGGGGGCAATGCCGTCAGCAGCTCTTGGTCACGTACATACCGCTCGCCGATACTCTCATGGTGGCCGCGCAAAACATCACGTTGGCGCTTGCGACATTGTTTTTCCAAATGAATGTTGAAGGCATCCCAGCTGCCAAAACGAGGAAGCGGCGTCATAAAGTTCCGGCGCGCGTAACCAACGACACCCTCCACATTACCTTTGTCGTTCCCTTTGCCGGGACGGCCATAACGATCCTCAAAAAGGTAATGAGACTGAAGCCCGCTGAACGCCCACGTCCTTTGCCGGGTGCCGTCCGGAAGGATACGAGCCACAAGGCATTTGTCGTTGTCATACAGGATCGATTGAGGAACACCGCCGAAGAATATGAAGGCCCTGTTATGGCCGTCCTGCCACGCCTCAGTCGTCGCCGCAGGATAGGC
>JAYGEH010000324.1:0-10099 GCA_046582475.1 Rhodospirillales bacterium | reverse complement strand
CGGCGGCCGCGGCTGGTCTCCTCGGCAGGCTCGCCATGGTCATCCATCGTCACGCCAACCACGCGCACCATAAAATCACCGGTGACGGTGCGGATGATTTTAGGAGTTTCGACGAATTCCGGAGAGAACATAACCTGGCGCAGCCGCGCCTCATTGTCGTTGGTGAATTCGAGCAACAGTCCGATCAATTCCGCGGCCTCCAGATAGGTGGGCAGCTCACCCATGACATCGCCCAGCACCGTGAATACCATGTTGGCGTTGGGCTCGGCGCGGGCATCCGCCTGCAAACGGTTTGCGATGTCGCCGAAATAGGACGCGCGCTCAGCATCCAGCCCGGAAAGGGTGGTCTCAATGATTTTTCGGTGCATGCCGATATCCCACGCATTGCCAGCCAAACACTTCTTCCATATGGGTGTGATGCAAGATTTTCCAACCCGAAATCCCTTGAATTCCAGGCGCCAGACGGCATCATACGAAAGAGCAAGTTTCAAATTAAGGGGAGGACGCGATGACCGTTTACCAGGGCTACAATCTGCACGATCTGGAGGTCCAGTACAATATCGTCGGCACCATCGAAAGCCTGGATGTTTACCAAGCCCAATATGGCGGGCTTTCGGCGAAGACGGTAGAGCGGCTCGGCGGCACGCTGGATATCGCCTATGGCGACGATCCCTTGCAGCGCCTGGATGCCTTTGCCGCCGCCAGCCCCGGCGCGCCTATATTGATGTTTATTCATGGCGGCTATTGGGCGGCGGGCGACAAGGCCGGCTACCGGTTTCCAGCCGATACTTTCTTCGGCGCCGGCGCCGTCTGGGTGCCCATCAATTACCGGCTGGCGCCGGCGGTCAGCCTCGACGATATCGTCGATGATGTGCGCAGCGCGGTCGCCTGGGTCTACAAAAACGCCGCCGAGATTGGCGGCGATGCCGAGCAATTATATGTCTTCGGCCATTCCGCCGGCGGCCACCTGGCGGCCATGACCTTGGCGTCCGGCTGGCAGGGCGATTACGGAATCCCCGATAACGCCATCAAGGGCGGCGCGCCCTGCAGCGGCCTCTATGATCTGAACCCGTTCCTGCATACCAGCCAGAAGGACTACCTCAAGCTGGACGCCGCCGGGGTTGCGCGGCTCAGCCCCATGCAGAACCTGCCGCCCGCCGGTACGCCCATGGTGATGGCCTGGGGCGGCAAGGAGACAGACGAATTCATGCGCCAGTCGGTGGATTACGCCGCCGCCTGCCGGGCGGGCGGCGCCGTGGTCACCACCCACCCGTACCCGGATCACAACCATTTCTCCCTGGCCTCCGAGCTGACCAACCCCGATAGCCCGCTCACCGCCGCGTTGATCAAGATGATGGGATTGGGATAGGGGCTGTTCGGTTCTGGGGGAATCATGGCTCAACGCGAAATTCGACGCCTGAGGATCGCCATCGCCGGTTCGGGCTTTGGCGGCATCGGCCTTGCCTATTGGCTGAAAAAAGCCGGCATCGAAAACTTCACCATTTATGAGCGGTCTTCGGAGTTGGGCGGCGTCTGGCGCGACAACCACTATCCCGGCGCCGCCTGCGATGTGCCGTCCCGGTTCTATTCCTATTCCTTCGAGCAAGATTACCGCTGGAGCGCGCCCTACGGGGGCCAAGCGGAAATCCTCCAATATCTGAACCATTGCGCGGAAAAATATGGCGCCGTGGATCATATCCGCTTCGGCGCCGAGATTGCCGCCGCCAGCTTCGACGAGGCGGCCCGATTGTGGCGGCTTGAAACCAACCGTGGCGAGGAGATCGAGGCCGAAATATTCATCTCGGCGGTCGGCCTCTTTAACAAGATCGCCTATCCGGACATCGAGGGGCGGGAGACTTTTGCCGGCGTCCAGTTCCATTCCGCCCGCTGGGACCGGAGATTCGATCCAGCGGGCAAGAGCATCGCCGTCATCGGCACCGGCGCCAGCGCCGTGAAGTTCGTGCCCGCCATCCAGCCAAAAGCCGGCAAGCTGCAATTGTTCCAGCGCACGCCCCAATATGTGACCAAGCGCATGATCCCCGACCACAAGCCGGGCGGCGGCAGCAAGCTCGCCCGCCGCTGGCAGCGGCTGCGCATATTCCGGCAATTTGAAAAAAACGCCCGCCGGTGGGCATCGGTGCGATTGACCGCCGAGGCCGAGGCCGATTTCTTCGCCTATCTGGAAGCCCAGGTACCGGACCCGGACTTGCGCGCCCGGCTGACCCCCGATTACCGGTTCGGCTGCAAGCGGGTGCTGCAATCCAACGACTGGTACCCGGCCTTGCAAAAACCCAACGTGGAGGTGATCACGGCAACCATCAAGGCGATCACCGGGACCGGCATCGTGACCGAAGATGGAACCCAGTACCCGGTGGACGCCATCATCTTTGGCACCGGCTTCACGGCCACCAATTTCCTGACCCCGATGCAGATCACCGGCCTTGGCGGGCAAAGCATTGCCGATGAATGGGTCGATGGCGCCGAAGCCTATCTGGGCATCACCGTGTCGGGCTTTCCCAACTTCTTTATGATGTACGGGCCCAACACCAATACCGCGGCCAGCATCATTTTCATGCTCGAGAACCAGGCCCGCTATATCGTCAAATGCATCAAGGGGCTGGGGCCCACGCCGGGCCGGACCATGAACCTCCGGGCTCCTGTGCAACGGGACTACAACGCCGAAATTCAGGCCCGCATCGGCAAAACCGCGTGGATGGACGCCAACTGCCATTCCTATTTCCGCACCGCATCGGGCAAGGTGACCACCCAATGGCCCGGCCACCTGCTGGAATATAGGCGGCGCACGCGCCGGGTCCGCATCGCTGATTACGAGTTCAGCCAGGCATGACCATCAAAGCCCACATCGTCGCCTTCAACGCCAACGAATATTGCGATCGTCTGGGTCCCCTATATCCGGATGTGGAATTCTCCTGCGATCTGACGGCGGCCGCGTTCGCCGATGCCATCTATGAATGCGAAATTTTGATCGCCTTCGGGGTCATGCTCAATGGCGAAAATTTCGAACGCAACACATCCCTCAAATGGGTGCAGGCGCTGGGCACCGGAACCGACGGCATCGACGATCAGCCGGGCCTCGCCGGGGACGCGGTGCTCACCTCCATGCGCGGCATCCACGCGCCGCAAATGTCGGAAATGGCGTTCCTGATGATGCTGGCCCTGGGTAGGGATTTCCCGAAAATCCAGGATAATCAGCGCGCCCAAGTCTGGCAGCGCTGGCCGGGCAAAATCCTCGAAGGCAAATGCATTGCCATTCTCGGCCTCGGCCTGATCGCCAAGGCGCTCGCCAGGCGTTGCAAGGCGTTCGATATGACGGTGGTGGGCGTCACCGGAACCCTGCGTGCGCTCGAAAATTTCGACGATGTGCGCTCATACGATGCGCTGCCGGGCGCCGTTGCCGATGCCGATTACGTGGTGGTGCTGTCACCGGGCAGCGATCCCAACAAGCGGCTGGTGGACGCCGCGTGCCTGGCCGCCATGAAGCCGTCGGCGTACCTGATCAACCTGGCCCGGGGCGGCGTCATCGACGAGGCCGCGCTGATTGAGGCAATCGAGGGAAAAAGCATCGCCGGCGCCGGCCTCGATGTGTTCGACGCCGAACCCTTGCCGGAAAGCTCACCCTTGTGGAATTTGGACAACGTCATCATCACGCCCCATATGGGCGGCATGAGCGAAGCCTATGTGGATCAGGCGATGCAAGTCATCACCCACAATATGAATTGCTATCTGGAAGGCCGCGCCGGTGACATGATCAACCGGTTCGAACGCACCTAATTACTATTCGGCGACGCCCAGGCGAACCTGCTTGGCTTCGCGGAACTGGGACCAGTGCCAGACCAGGAACGCGACGCCAATGACAAATGCCGGCCAATGGATGAATGGATCGACGATCAGCGCGCCCACGGCGAGCCCCAAGCGAAGCACCACCTCCCACGCTGGCAGCCGGCGCTGGTCGAACACCAAGGTGGCGCTGGAGACCAGATAGATCACCAACCCCAGGCGCACAATCGCCGAGGTAAAGGGGAGAACCTCGAAGGCGACACCGCTTTCCTCGACAATCAGCAGCACCGGATAAAAGGCAAAGGCGAACGGCACGATGAATTTCACCAACCCGATGCGCATGGCGTACATGGCGGTTAACAAGGGCGGCGCTTCGGCGATCGACGCCGCCGCGTAGGCGGCCACCGCCACCGGCGGCGTGATCGAGGAGGCGACGCCGTAATAGAACACGAACAAATGCGCCACCAATATCGAAAGGCCGAGATTCTGCAGCGACGGCCCCATGATCAGGATGATGGTCAGGTAGGCGGGCAATGTGGGCATGCCCATGCCCAGCATCAAGGCCGCGACAGCGGCCAGAATCAGCACGAAGAACAGTTGCGTGTTGCCGCCGATATCGTTCAGAACCTGAGCGAAGTCGTTGGGCAGGCCGGTGGCGCCGAGCACCGCGACGATGATGCCGACGACGCCGATGGCCATCAGCAAATGACCGAAGGTCTCGCCGCCCTTGGCCAGGGCGGCCAGGATCAATGTGGGTTTCCGGCGGATTTCCGGGTTGGCGAAGCTCAACGGCATGATGGAAAAGAGCGCCATCATGCCGGCGCCGGCCGGCGAGAATCCCAAGATCAGCGCCAACACCACGATGCTGACCGGAACGACGATCATCACCAGATTGATAATGTCCTGGGCCTCGACGTCCAGATCCTTATCGTCCATGTCGGGAACCGCCTCGACGCCGAGGCGGCGGGCCTCGAAGACGACGGAAGTAAACAGGCTGGCGTAATAGGCGAGCGCTGGAACCAGCGCGGCGACGATGATGGTTAGGTAGGAAATGCCGGTAAAGTCGGCCATCACCAGGGCGGCGGCGCCCATGATCGGCGGCATGATCTGGCCGGCCGAGGATGCCGTCGCCTCGACGCCGCCGGCGAAGGCCGGATGGAAGCCGCGTTTCTTGATCATCGGAATGGTGATGACGCCGGTGGCGACCACGTTGGTGACGGCGCCGCCGGACATGGTGCCGAACAGACCCGATGCCAGGATCGCCGCGTGCGCCGGCCCGCCCCGGTAATTGCGGGTCAGATGAAAGGCGATTTTTATTAAGCTGCGCCCGCCGCCGGTGCGTTCCAGCATGACGCCGAGCAAAATGAACGGGAACACCGTAAATATGAGGATGCCCATGATGGTGCCGAGCACGCCGTCGTTCAGGTTGAACCACAGATCTTCCGACGAATCGATGAAGATCACCGGCGCGGTTTCAAATATCCAGGGCCAATAATGGCCGGTGTAGAAATAGACCAGGGCGAGAATGCCGCATATGGCGAGCGGCGAGCCCCAGGCCCGCCAGCAGAGGGTGATAAATATTGCGCAGGCGGTCAGCGCGATCACCGGGTGGATGAGGGTGAAATCGAAGAGGCCGATCTCTATCTCCGAGTTGTCCGTGAAATAGCGCCAGAATACCCATACCGACGCCGCCATGATCACCACATCGATGATCCAGGCAAACGGTTTGATTTCCGGGATCCGCTCCGCCACGACGGTGGAGATGGGGGTGCGAACCAGAACGATAAACACCGACCCGGTCAGAATAATGGGTCGGATGACCTCGCTCGGGAACGGGCCGATGGTCGGAATGATCCAAAAACTGGGCGCCGAATTGGCGATGCCGGTGAAGGCCATAGCCAAGGCCACGAGGAAGACCCCATAGCCGAGATACTTTCGAATGTCGGATTGTTGCGCTTCAGCGTTCATGCCGTTTTCCTAGACCTGTCGTCGCGCCGAAACTCGTACTCAGCTAATCGAACATTACCGGGCCCGGCGCCACCGGACCCGGTGTTGCACTATTGGATTACTTGGCTTCCGGTGGAAGCAACTTTGCCGGAATTTTGATGCCGTTTTCGCGATAGTAGCGAACCGCGCCCATATGCAGCGGCATGTTGACGCCGGTGAAGGGACTGGACTTTTTAATGCTGCGGAGGCTGGCCGCGGTCTGATGGATTTCACCCAACTTGTCCCAAGTCAGTTTGGTCATCCGGTAGGCCATGTCCTCGGAGATCGCCTGCTTGTTGACGCCGATCTGGAAGGTGACCGCGCCGACCGCAATATTTATGTTGTTGTTGACCTGTCCCTTGTAGGTGCCGGCGGGGATGATGCCGGGCGAGCGGCCGAGCCCCTTGGTCCATTTGCCCCACGCCGCTTTGTTGCTGGAATCGGCGGCATTCAGGAGGCGAAACTTCCTTGTCAGGCCGAGCTGTTCGATCATCGCCGAGCCAAGCCCGTCGGGGCGCATGAAGACGTCGAGCTTGCCGTCCATCATGGCCTGCAAACCGCCGCCCCAGGGCAGGCGAATGGCTTTATAGTCCTTGTTGGCCTCATATCCGGTCAGCGCCCGGATCATGGATTCCGACGTTACCGCGGCGGCGCCCGACGGCGGGCCGGTGAAGACCCGCTTGCCCTTGATATCAGAGAAAGTCTTGATGCCGGCGATGTCGAAGGTGACCGGGTGGAAGACCACCGCCTGCCAGCCCCAGATCGAGCGTACGTTCTTCGAAGCCGCGATGGCTTGCTCGTGCAGCTTCTTCTTGTACATGCGCGAGCCCTTGGACATAAATTCGTATATGGATGTTGGGAACGGCATGATTTCGAGCTGGCCGCGGCCCAGCTTCATGGCCGAGCGGGTCAGGGTCTGGCTGTCATTGATCTGGATGGTGATGCCCAGTTCCTTCTGCCACACCTTGCCCAAGACAACGATCACGGCGTGGGACACGGCGCCCGGAGAGCCGGTATCGGCGCGCAGTATCTTTTTTTGCGCCTCGGCGCCGGACGCGCCCAACGACAGGGCGCCGACTATTGCAATTGCGGATATGCTGGTACGAACCAAATAATTACGCATGTTCATCTCCCTAGAAAATATACCTTAACGCTTGCTGCAAATAATTTTGGATCGTGATTTCAACCTAGTTCCTTCCGTACCCAATTGGTAGACCAATTTTGGGGCAGCGCCCCACCCGGCAAAATAATACCGCCGAAAATAAACAAAGTTGGGACGAAATTTTCTCAATATATGCGCGCCGGCGCTTTATCCTCGGGGCAAGGCGGAATCAGGATCAGCATCTCCCGGTAGGTGGCCAAGGCAATGCCATCGATTACTTTTTGGGCTTGGGGTACCGGAAACCCGGCCCGAATCAAGGCGGCGCGCGCGCCATCAGAATTTTGTGCGCAGGCGTTGGTGACCTCGCGCTGGCTGGCACCGCTCGGCTGCCCGGCGGCATAGCTGAGGGTCAGGCAGCGAACGAAATCGGCACGGGCAGCCGCCGCGCGGCGGTCCTGTTTCGCCTGGGCCATAGCGGCCGCGTCGCCGGGGGCCGCGATAAGCCCGCCGGTCAAGTGCAAGCCGGCCACCAGCAGCAGCGACCACCCCAAGGTCAGACAGGTGAATGTCCTGGAAATACCCTTAGCCAATCCTCCGCCAGAGACTGTCCCAGCAATCCGGAATTATTTAAAGGAAAATGGCGCATATAGCTGCCGCTTCATTTGAAATTGATGTCCAGAAAACTGTTCCAAACCACGTTGCCGGTGATAGCCAGGATAACGATCGCGAATATCATCACCAGGTACCACATATATTTGGCGCTCTTCATGGCCGATGAATCGGCGCTGGGCCCGCCGAGCAGCGCCGCCAGCCGGCCCCTGATATTGGTCAGGAATATGAGGATCACCAGCGGCACCGACAGGCTGAACAGGCCCGATATGATGCGCGCCCGCACCAATTCAGGACTTTCATCGGCTGCCAGCAATCCATCCATCCGCGCCCAGAGGACAATCAACGCCACCATACCGGCGCCGGTGACAAAGATCAGCAACGCCTCGATAATGGCGGCGATGCGCATCGCATGTTTGGACAACATGTCCCATGGATGGAACAAAATCCGGCGCCGTTCAATCTCTTTGCAATTATAAGTCGGTTGCGCCAGAGCGCGGGCGGTGCCAACATTCGAAGGTCCAACAATAGCGTTGACCGAACAGGGGAAGACTTGATGGCGGCGATGAACAACCATGTAAGCGCCATGCGCAAAAAATTCCGGGACCTATTGAACCGGGACACGCTGACCGTCATGCCCGGCGGTTTCTCGCCGCTTTATGCGCGCATGGCCGAGGAAATCGGCTTCGAATGCTTCTTCCTGGCCGGCTCGCAGATGTCGGCGTTTCTTTTGGGCGTTCCCGACAACGGCATCCTAGGTCTCCGCGATATGGTCGACCATGCCCGCCACGCCGCCACGCGCGCCGCCATTCCGATCCAGTTGGACGCCGACACCGGCTTCGGCAACGCCGTCAATGTGGATTTCGCCATCGAGGAGATTATCGCGTCGGGCGTCGCCGCCTGTAATATCGAGGACCAGGAAAGCCCGAAAAAATCGGCGACCATGGCCGGACGCCGGGTGATCCCCAAGGACGAAGCCGTCGGCAAGGTCAAAGCCGCCGTCGCCATCCGCGATAAGATCGATCCCGATTTCGCGATCTGCGCGCGCAACGACACCCTGGGCGCCGAGGGCACCAATTTCGCCGATGCCCTCGACCGCATGATCGCCTATGTGGACGAAGGTGGCGCCGATTACGTGTGGCTGAATTCGGTTGAAACCCGGGACGATCTGAAAACCGCCTGCCAGGAGATCAACGCCCCGGTGCTGACCATCTGGGGCGGCAAGGACGCCGCGCCGAGCCCGAAGGAATATGAGGACCTTGGCGTCCGCATCGCCCTCTATCCGGTCTTTGCCGCCACCGCCGGCATGCAGGCCGCCTGGCACGTGATGAGCGATTTCAAGGCGCGCGGCCCGGTGGCCCTGGCCGATTTCAACAAATGGATTGCCGACGGCCCCTACGGTCTGGTCAATCAGAAGATGCTGACCAACGCCGATAGGGTGCGCCAGGTCGAAGATAACTTCCTCACCGAAGCCGACCAGCGCGACTACGAAAATACCTGGGGTCATTAAAACGTTCGCGAAGGAGACGCCGATCATGGATACCCAAACGACGGCGCCGGCCGGCATATCGGCGGCGGAATGGGAGACCCGCATCGATCTCGCCGCCTGCTACCGGCTGGTGGATATGCATGGCTGGTCGGACCTGTTGGGCACCCATATCTCGGCGCGGGTGCCCGGCGAGCCCGACCATTTCCTCCTCAATCCCTACGGCAATCTTTGGGACGAGATGTGCGCCTCCGATCTGATCAAGGTGGATATGGACGGCCAGGTGGTCTCGGAGACCAACCGTTTCATCAACCCGGCCGGCTTCACGATCCACTCCGCCATGCTTGAAGCGCGGCCCGACGTCAATTGCGCCATCCATTGCCATACCGAGGCGGGCACCGCCGTCGCCACCCAGAAAGACGGGTTGCTGCCGATCACCCAGCATGCCCTGCACGTGATGGCCCATACCGGCTATGCGGATTATGGCGGCATCGAGACCGATCCCCGCGAACGCGACCGCATTGCCGCCGCCATCGGCGATCACAACGTGCTGATGCTGCGCAACCACGGGCTGGTGACCGTCGGCGCCGGCATCGGCGAAGCCTTCGTCTGGATGTACCGGACCGAGCGCGCCTGCCGCATGCAGTTGGCGATCCAGCAATCCGGCGCCGAGGTGACGCCCATCGGCGCCGAGCTGGTGGAAGAAACATTGGCGCTCAACAAACATTTAAATTCCAGCGCCGGCCACCGCCCGATCGGCAAATATGAATGGCCGGCATTGCTGCGCAAGCTTGACCGGGTCAATCCCGGATACCGGAACTAGTCCGGCTCTCCCAACGGGAAAGCCAAAAACAGAGTGAGAAAACCATGTCTGATTTGAAAATTTACGGCCATATTATTTCGCGCGCGTCGCGGGTCATGTGGATGGCCGAGGAGTTGGGCCTCGATTACGATCTCGAGACCATCGACGTTCACAGGGGCGATCAAAACACACCGGACTATCTGGCGCTCAATCCCAACGCCAGGGTGCCGACCATCAAGGACGGCGACACGGTGCTCTGGGAATCCCTGGCCATCAACCTGTACCTGGCCAAAAAGCACGGCGGGCCGCTGGCCGC
>JAYGEH010000323.1:0-1769 GCA_046582475.1 Rhodospirillales bacterium | reverse complement strand
GGAGGGCTTCTGCATAGTCTTGGGTAACGCCCTCGCCCAGGTAGTACATATGGCCGAGCCAGAACTGCGCCTCGGCATGGCCCTGCTCTGCAAGTGGCCTAAAGTGCTTCAGTGCTGTCGCGTAGTCTTTTTGACTAGATGCTTCCAAGCCAGCATTGATGCTCTGCGCTGCTACGGGCTGCACCAGCGCAAGTGCGAGGATCAGCAAGGTTATGGCGGCCAAGCACCTCATCGCTTGATCATAGGCCGATGGGTCGTTCTGCCGCAATGTTTAGCGGCGGCGGGATCAGCCTGTGTTAGGGAAGGCTGACATCGAAATATTGTCTCATCTTTGGGAACTCCCTTGGTTCATCCCGGTTCGGGCCGTTCGAGAACGTCGGCAATGTTGGCCGATTGCGGACGCGCCCACAACCAGACCAGCACCATCAAGAGCGCGCCGATCCCGATTGTCATGGGCAATCCGGCAACGGACGCTATCCACCCCATAACCACCGCACCAACCGCCGGTAGTCCGTGAGCGAAGACAATAAAGAGGCCGAGCACCCTGGCCCGGACCTCTTGGTCCACCGTGTTCTGGATCAGGCTCTGGGCGCCAACATTGCCGATCAGCATGAAGACGCCGACGAAGGTAAGAAACGTCAACGCGATCCAGAGCTGGCTAGTAATTATGGCGAACAGCAGGGAAACGCCGCACCCAAGGATGGAAAATATCACCATCCCGGTCAGGCCGGCTATTTCGCCGCGCCGGGCCAGCCACAGGCTGGCCACCAGCGCGCCGGCCCCGATGGCACCGAGCAACAAGGACAGACCGGCCGGTCCGGCATCGAAGATCTGACCGGATACGCCGGGCATGAGTTCGATGACCGGGCGGAGGAGCAAACTCACCGCCATCATGAGAATCATCATAAAGCGAATTCCTGCATGGCCGTAGACATAGAGGCAGCCGCGCCAAATATCGACGAACAATTCGAGGGAAAGGTCCTGGCCGGTGGCAGTCTCTACCATTCGGATGGCGCACAGCAGAAAATAAAAGATAAAAAATATAGCCGCGCAGAGGGCGATCACGACGCCCGTGTCGGTCCAAATGATAAGCGCGCCAGCGATGGCCGGGCCGATGATGCGGCTCGCGTTGAAGGTAGCAGCGCCAAGCGCGATGGCCGAGGACAAATCTTCCTTCGGCACCAAAGAGTAAACAGCGGCCATGCGTGCCGGCTGGCTGAGCGCCTCCGCCGCGCCGAAGAACAGTGACAGCACTACTACCAACTCGATGGTAATGAGATCAGTAAAAATAAGCATGGCAAACAAAATGGCGATGAGCCCGGACAGGATCTGGCTTAGCTTGACGATGCGCATCAAGCCCACCCGGTCGGAGATGGCGCCGGCGAGGATGACGAACACCAACATGGGCACCAGATCGGCGAAGGCGACGATGCCCAGCCAGCTCGTGGAGCCGGTCAACTCCCAGGCCAACCAACCCACCGCCGTGCGCTTCATCCAGCGTCCTACCGCCGCCAGGGTGTGGCCGATCATGAAGATCAGGTAGTCCCGGTGTTTCAGGGAGCGGAGTATGCCGCCGAAAATGGATGAAAGCATCAAGAACGCAGAGCGCTGAACAGCTCGAAGGTCCGGGCATGTGCCTCGCGGCTCGCCGTTTCCGAATAATAATCGGGCCGGCCCGTATGAGCGAAGGCGTGACCGGCGGCATAAACATGAATGTGGATGTTGCTCAACATTGCAATCCTTCCCCCGCCAGTTCCACCGCTGGCACG
>JAYGEH010000296.1:0-4909 GCA_046582475.1 Rhodospirillales bacterium | reverse complement strand
CGCTCCGTTTCAAAGGAACCACGCTATCCCGATATCTAATAAGGACATCCTTGATCGTTAGGTGTTCAAATTCCGAATGATCACCTCCCAATTCGCCGCGATCTGCACGGCGTTCCATTTCACGTGCCCAAGTTTCGGCATCCGTTTTGAAATTGAACGATCGACTAGCCGATCTCTGCCCGGCACGTCGAACTTGAGCTTGCCATTTGTTTCCGCGTTTTCTGATAGTTGCCATCGAATTATCTCCACAGCTGTGACGCCAGCGTGACAGATTGAAATTTGATGCTATTGGAGCTCTTGATACTATGCCTAACATACTGATAAATAAGGCATAAATTGGTCGGGGAGAGAGGATTTGAACCTCCGACCCCTACGTCCCGAACGTAGTGCGCTACCAGACTGCGCCACTCCCCGACGGAAGGCCCCCAATCGAGGGCTCAAGGGCCAAGCGGCAGGTTATACAAAGGCATCGGGCGTTGGGCAAGCCGGGATAAGCCGGCGCCGCGCCTGGAATCTAATGCGCCCGGTTGATGCAGAAATCGATGGCCTCGGTCAGCGCCTGCTTTTCCGGGCCGGCATCGAATATGCCCATGGCGTCGCGGGCGATGGCGCCGTAATGGCGGGCGCGCTCGATGCTGTCGGCGATGGCGCCGTGCTTGTCCATGAGCTGGGTGGCGCGCTCCAGGTCGCCGGCGTTCTGGTCGAGCCGTTCCATGGTGCGCCGCCAGAATTCACGCTCAGCCTCATCGCCGCGCCGGAACGCCAAGATCACCGGCAGGGTGATCTTGCCTTCGCGGAAATCGTCGCCGATGGTCTTGCCCAGCTTGGCCTGGCTGGCCGAATAATCGAGCACGTCGTCGATCAATTGAAAGGTGATGCCCAAATTCATGCCGTAGGCTTCGAGCGCCTCTTCTTCGACCTTGGGCCGCTCGGCGACCAGCGCGCCGATGCGGCAGGCGGCCGAAAACAACTTGGCGGTCTTGGAGCGGATCACTTCCTGGTATGCGGTTTCCGAGGTTTCCACATCGTTGTTGGTGGTGAGCTGCAACACCTCGCCCTCGGCGATGACGCTGGAGGCTTGGCTCAACACCGCCAAGACCGGCAGCGAGCCGTCGGCGACCATCAATTCGAAGGACCGCGAAAATAGGAAATCGCCAACCAGGACGCTGGCCTCGTTGCCCCAGATGGCGTTGGCGCTTTCGGCGCCCCGGCGGAGCGCGCTCTCGTCGACCACATCGTCATGCAGAAGCGTGGCGGTATGAATGAACTCGACACAGGCGGCGAGGCCGATATGGCGCTCGCCCGCATACCCGCACATGCGCGCCGCCGCCAGGGTCAGCATCGGCCTGAGCCGCTTGCCGCCGGCGGCGATGATATGGCTGGCGAGCTGCGGGATCAGCGTCACCGGGCTTTCCATGGCGCGCAGGATGAGCGCGTTGACCGCCTTCAAATCCTCAGAGGTCAGCGCATCCAGCGCCGCGATGAAGGGTGATTTTTCGGGCGCCGAGCCCAGATTTACGACAACGCCCAATGGCCTATTTTCCCAGATGCCTTGACGATTGCAAACTTGAGGGGGAGCATAGGAGGCGGAATCCGGGCCGGTCAAGCCCGGATCGCGGCTGCCCGCTTGGCGGGATACGGCCCCGCCACGCCAGTTTATGAGCCAGGAAACGGGAATGAGAGAACTTTTGCGCACCAACGATCCGGTCTTGATCTCCTGGCTCCGCGCCTTGCTCGCCGATGCCGGCATCGATGCGCATGTGTTCGATACCCATACCAGCGTGCTCGAAGGCAGCGCCGGCGCCATCCCCCGGCGCATCATGGTGGCCGAAGCCGATTACGAGCACGGCCTTAGCCTTTATGAAAATTCGCGCGCCCTGTTTGAAAATGCCACGAAAGATGCCACGGCCGGCTAGTGGCCTGTGTCATCTAATTTGCACCCCTACGATCTCTTTTCCCGTTTCCTCGGTAGGAGAAAGGGCGCGGGCGATGCGGGCCCATCGGCTAGCCCTTTCGACACCCCAAGGGGACGGGAAAAGTGACCCAGAGGGCGGCGTTGCAAGGCTCCCGGGCATCGTCGCGCACCCCTTGTGGTGGATTGGCACCACGGCCGGGCGCGCTCCTCGCCGGAAACCTTGCAGCGCCGTCGTAGGGGTGCAAATTAGATGACACAGGCCACTAGCACCGACCAAATTCTCGGCGGCCGCGTACTCCTCCGCCAGCCCGCCCAAGGCTACCGGACCGCCATCGATCCGGTGCTGCTCGCCGCCGCGGTCTGCGCCAAGCCCGGTGAGCGCGTGTTCGATGCGGGATGCGGCACCGGCGCCGCGTGCCTGTGCCTGGCGGCGCGCGTTCCGGGCGCCGAAATCTTCGGCATCGACACCGAACCGGAATTTATCGCGCTGGCCCGGGAAAGCGGCCGTTTGAACCGTTTCGAGCCCGCCCCGGCCTTCGAAATCGCCGATTTGAAGGACTATGGGAGCGACGCGGCGGCGGCCCGGTTCGATCATGTGATGAGCAACCCGCCCTTCCGCGCCTCCGGTAGCGGCCAGGCGCCGGCCCATCCTTTAAAAATGGCCGCCCATGTGGAGGGGACCGTGCGCCTGAACGAATGGATCGAGCGCTGCTTTGGGCTTCTGCGCCCCGGCGGCTGTTTCACCATGATCCACAGCCAGGACCGGTTGCCCGAAGTGCGGACGCTGACCGGCGCCCACGCCGCCAGTGGCATGATCCACCCGCTCTGGCCGAAACGCCGGGGCGCTGGCTGCAAGCGCTTTATCGTGCAGGCGGTCAAACCGGCGGCCGATGGCTCCGCCGGCGCCGAAGCGTTGCGCGTGACCAATGGCCTGGTGCTGCACCAAGGCAATGGCGCTTATACGGACGCGGCCGACCAAATCCTCAAGTCCGGGGCCGGGCTCGGTTTCAATTTTCCGTGACCCAAGTCTGGAGGGCGGCGCCCCCTTGCGCAGCGAGGGTGCTCCGGCCTACCTTAGCCCCATGGTTCGCCGCTATCTTGAAACTTGGAGGGTGCCCGGTTTCCGCAATCCGAAGCCGGTGGTCGCCGTTCTGCGCCTGTCGGGCGTGATCGGCCAGGGGCCATCGCCGCTCCGCCCGGGGCTGACCGTGGCCGCCCTCAACACCCCGATCGAGGCGGCGTTCCGCATCAAGCGCCTGAAAGCGGTGG
Organism: Rhodospirillales bacterium; assembly: GCA_046582475.1. GTDB lineage: Bacteria > Pseudomonadota > Alphaproteobacteria > Rhodospirillales > UBA2165. Next base: position 1,725 of record JAYGEH010000296.1, on the reverse strand, counting down.
CGCTGGCGATCAATTCGCCGGGCGGCGCGGCGGCGCAATCGTCGCTCATATTGAAACGCATCCGGGCGCTGGCCGACGAGCACGATGTGCCGGTGTTCGCCTTTGCCGAGGACGTGGCGGCGTCCGGCGGTTACATGCTGGCCTGCGCGGCGGACGAGATTTTCGCCGACGAAACCTCGATCATCGGCTCCATCGGCGTGGTGTCCGCCGGTTTCGGCTTTCCCGGCCTGCTGCGCCGGTTAGGCATCGAGCGCCGCCTGCACACCGCCGGCGAGAAGAAGGGCATCCTCGATCCGTTCTCGCCGGAACGCCCGGAAGAGGTGGAATTGCTCAAATCCCTGCAGCGCGACGTCCATGACAGCTTCAAGGATATCGTCCGCGAACGCCGCGCCGGTAAATTAAAGGGCGATGAGGACGCCTTGTTCAACGGCGAGTTCTGGACCGGCCGCCGGGCTCTGGAGCTGGGCCTGATCGACGGCATCGGCGAGTTGACCGCTGTCATGAAGGAACGCTTCGGCGACAAAGTGCGCTTCCGGCCCGTGGGCCCGCGCCAATCCTGGCTGAAGCGCAAATTGGGCGCCGCCTGGCCCGCCTCGGGGTCCGCATCGAGCCACGCCGGCGCCTTTGCCCAGGACCTGCTGGCGGTGATCGAAGAGCGGGCGCTTTGGGGCCGCTTCGGGTTGTAAAATTGCGCCGCGCTTGACCCGCCCCTATTGACCAGCCTGGGCCGCAGCCCCTAAAACACTCCCATGCTTGGTTTCAGCCCCTTAAAGATTATCGTCCTGATCGCCATCATCGTGGCGGTTTGGTACGGCTTCAAGATCTTCGGCCGCGGCCGCACCGTGGCCGGTGGCGGCGCGCCTAAAAAAACGGGCCAGGAAAAAGCCGACGGCTCGCTGGAGATGAAGCCCTGCGAGGTGTGCGGCGATTACGTTGCCGCCGGCGCCAGTTCCTGCGGCCGCGACGACTGTCCCTACGGCTGAACAATAAATGGTGAGCCAGCCGGGCGCCCGGATGATTTGCTCCACAGTAAATAGCGCACCTTGACCCGCTCAGGTTCCCAACGTATCACTCCCCGGCAACCGCATTTTTCTTTCATTTCCGCCGGATACAGACATGGCGAAGGCCCCCGCTCCGTCACCCGCCAGCGACCAAAGCTTCCAGTCCCTGATCCTTAAATTGCAGTCCTATTGGGCCGATTACGGCTGCGTCATCTTGCAGCCCTACGATATGGAAATGGGCGCCGGCACCTTCCATCCGGCGACCATCTTGCGTGCCCTCGGCCCGGAGCCCTGGAACGCCGCCTATGTGCAGCCGTCCAGGCGCCCCGCCGACGGCCGCTACGGCGAAAATCCCAACCGCCTGCAGCACTATTACCAATTCCAGGTGATCCTCAAGCCGTCGCCCGCCGATGTCCAGGATTTGTACTTGGCCAGCCTTTACCAGCTCGGCATCGACAAGGAGCTGCACGACATCCGCTTTGTCGAGGATGATTGGGAAAGCCCCAGCTTGGGCGCCTCGGGCCTCGGCTGGGAGGTCTGGTGCGATGGCATGGAGGTCAGCCAGTTCACCTATTTCCAGCAAGTCGGCGGCATCGATTGCGAGCTGGTATCGGCGGAACTGACCTATGGCCTCGAGCGCCTGGCCATGTATATCCAGGGCGTCGAAAACGTCTTTGATCTGGATTGGAACGGCAAAGGCGTAACCTACGGCGATGTGTTCCTG
>JAYGEH010000236.1:0-2491 GCA_046582475.1 Rhodospirillales bacterium | reverse complement strand
GAGGCCCGCGTTTGTGTTTCCCTCTTGGTCGTTGTAAGTCAGGCTATCGAAAAACGCCATGATTGGGTTCACGGCGAGTGCCGAGAAAGCCATATGAACGTCGCCCTGATTAACCGGCAGTGTACGATGTCCTACGAGGAGCGTCTCGGCCTGTACGGCCGCCGCCCCACCGGCAATTAGCCCGGCAATGGCGGCACTTACTATCAGCTTGCGCATCGTTTTGACCTCCCGTGCGGCGTCCTCGGAAAATAGGCGCCGCTTCCTTTGCGGCGCCTATTAAGAAGCAAAGACTTCCTGATGGAAAGGTCTTTGATACATGATGACCAAGCCAGATGCCTGTTGGGGCGACACCGGCGACGTGCTTGTGAGCACGGATGATCAGGGTGTCGATGAGATGAAGCGAACCCAGCAGTGAACCGGCGAAATCAGCGCTGATCCAGAGTTCGATAGGGAGGGGTCGGGAGCGCCTTGGCTCCCGGCCCAGCTTCGAACATCGTGGCTAACCGTCGAGCTCCAGTTCATGCCAATTGACGGCGCGATTGAACAATCGGTAGTTCTTCACTTTCGGCGACAAAGCATCGATGACCGACCGTTCGTACATATACGAGATCAAGGCTTCGTCGTGATAGTGCTTGACGACTTTGCGGACCAGCTCGGCCCGTTTAGCAGGGTCGAACTCGACATTGGCAGCGTCAATCGTCGGTTGAATTTTTGGATCGCAAATGAACGCACCAAAAAAGCTGCACGAATCGGTCGAAAACGGCCGCATGACATCGCCCGTTGGAAAGCTCTCGGTAAGGCCCATCCACATATGCCCGTCCCACGGCTTTTGACCGCGAAGCTTACCCAGCAGATCGGGCAGCGAGATTTGCCGTAACTCGAGATTGATGCCAACCTGCTTCAGGTTATCCGCAACGAATTGCGACGTGTTGGTGTAATCCGTTGAAGTCGTAATGAGCTCCATGATCAAGTCGAGGCCGTCCGCGTAACCCGCCTCGGCGAGCAACCGCTTCGCGCGATCCGGGTCGTAGGGATAGGGCTTGATGTCCTCCTGATAGCCAAGCGTCCGTCGCCCGCCTGACTGCCCAGCGGCTACGGTAAAACCACCAAGCACCTCGCTCACATACTGCTCGCGATTGATCGCGTAGTTGATCGCCTGCCGCACACGGCGGTCGAGGATGGGCGAATTGTCGACCGACGTTCGTTCGGGAATAGTGTTGAACTTGAACGACACGAGGTCGAAGAGCGGCGTTATCACTGTTTTCATCCCCGCGCTTTCCAGCTGTGGAATGTCGTCGGGGCTCACCACCCAGGCAATGTCGACCTGACCCGACAGCAAGGCGGCAACCCGCGCCGGCACCTCTGGCAGCGTATCGATTCTCAGGCGGTCAATCTTGGCAGGGCGCCATGCGTCCTTGAAGGCCACGGCCTCCATGGTTTCGCCAGTCCAGCTTGTCACGCGAAAGGGACCCGTTCCGATGGGGGCGATGGTGAACCCCTCAACGCCCACGTCCTTTTGATAATCCGCGTCCATGATCCGGAACAAGGCGAACCAGCGATCGAGGATGGGGTTTGGCGCCTTCGTCGAGATTTCGACCGTCGTCTCGTCGATCTTTTTGGCGCCCGCGAGACCGAGGAACCGGGAGGAGATGCTGATCTTGCCCATGTCGTCGTCGATCAGGAAATTGACGTTCTTGACAATCTGATCCGCCGTCATAGGGGCACCATTTTGGAACTTGACGCCTTGGCGGATATTGAAGACCCAGGTGGTATCATTCTTGACCGACCAGGACGTAGCCAAGCCCGGATCAACACTGCCGTCGGGATTGAGAAACGTGAGACTGTCGGCGAAGGCCATCAGCGGCAGCGTCGACTGCGAGCCGAACGCCATCTCGAATCGGCCCTTCTGTGGGTTGAACCCGTAGTGCGCAACGCGAAGCGTCGTCTCTTGCGCCTGAGCAAAGCTGGTGCCCAATAATGCACCAAGCGCCAGCGCGCAGACGCCTGCAATGATCCCTTTTTTCATCCTGTCCTCCCGCAGCCAATATCGATAAATGAATACGACGCCGCATGCTACCGGACGACGGCGTCAGAGCAAACCGTTTTGAGCTCTGGTGCCGCTATTCCTAGGCGATATTGTTACAGGAACGCGCGCGGTGAGATCAGCGGATGATGCGGGCCATCCTAGCGCTTCGAGGGCGCTGGCGGTCTCAAACTCCGCCCATTCGCCGTGCGTCACTCGAGACGACTATCGGTGGCGGGCGCGCGCCTGGTGCCGCGAAGTCAGGTGTTCGCTCGAAAGCGGGCATCAAACTGCACCAACCTTGATGTCTGCTTCCAGCAGAGGCTGTTGAAGAACTTCTGTTGAACTGAGTTTGGTGACGTGATTCCGTGTTGCAGGCTTTGCGGCGACGGGTCTTTTGTCATGATGGGTGAGCAGTTGGGGCGGCAGGGCCGTCCGTTTTACGAGTTTTGCCTCAAGGACCGGGTC
>JAYGEH010000234.1:0-12436 GCA_046582475.1 Rhodospirillales bacterium | reverse complement strand
CAAATTAATTTATGAGAATTCTACCCCCGGAACGGATGCACCGGATGGCCGGTAACATCGGTTTCCACCATCAACAGGCCGCCATTGTCGGGCTCGGCGGCCAAGGTGGCTTCGTCCAAATTCTGCGCGGCCGAGGTGACGAACAGGGTTTTCATCTCCGGCCCGCCGAAGCAGGGCATGGTCGGCTGTTTGGCGGGCAGCGGAATGTCCCGGTCGATGACGCCGTCTCCATTAATGCGCACGACGCGGCCGCCGCCGTAAAGCGCCACCCAATAACCACCGCCGGTATCCATGGCGGCGCCATCGACGCCGCCGATTTCGCGGCTATCGAAGGCAAAAAATTGGGTTTCGGCGCCCAGGGTTCCGGTATCGGCATCGAAGGGGTGCCGGCGCACCATGCCGGAACGGGTATCGGTGTGGTACATCAGCGTATCGTCCGGCGACCAGGCCAATCCGTTCGGTATGCGGATTTCGCCGGCGATTTTCTCGACGCTCAGATCCGTGTCGATGCGGTAAAATGACCCGGTCGGCTGCATGTGGTCTTCGATGTTTATGGTGCCCACCCAGAGCCGGCCGGCGGCGTCGCATTTGCCGTCGTTGGGCCGGTTGCCCGGCTGGCCGGCCTCCAGGCCCACCAAATGCTGCCAATCCCCTCCCACGGGATCGAAGGCGTAAATCCCCTCCACCATGGCGGCGATCAAGCCGCCCTTGCTGCGCAGCGCAATCATGCCGGCCTGGCTGGGCGTTTCCCAGCTTTGGATTTTTAAAGACGGATAGTCGGCCCGGTACAGTCGGCAGCCATTGATATCGACCCAATAGAGCGCGCTCTCTTCCGCCGACCAGACCGGGCTTTCGCCGAGGCTGGCGGGTTCCGCCGCGATGTTGATAACGTCCATGCTCTACAATCCGTAATACCAGGGTGCAAACAGGCTAAACGTCACCCACAAAACGAAAACCAGCGGGATGCCGGCGCGGGCGAAATCGGTAAAACTATAGTGACCCGGCCCCATCACCAAAAGGCTTGTCTGATAGCCGATCGGCGTGGCGACGGCGCAATTGGCGGCGAACACCACGGCGACGGCGAAGGCTTCCACCGGCATGTTCAGCTCGCGGGCAATGCCAACCGCGATGGGGGTGAACAGGACGGCGGCGGCCTTGGCGCTGATGATGTTGGACAAGATCGCGATTAAAAGGAAAAAGGACGACAAGATCACCGCCGGCTCGGCGCCTTGCAGCGCGTCGATCATGCCGCGCGCCAGCCAGGCGGCGCCGCCGGTGGCCTGCATGGCAAGGCCCATGCCCAGGGCCGCCGGGATCATGGTGAATATTTTGGTGTCCAGCGAGCGCGCCGCCATGCCGATCGACAACACCCCGGTCGCCACCATGGCAACGGCGCCCAGCAAGGACGCCGTCATCACCGGCAACAAACCGCTCGCCGCCGAGATGATCACCAGGGCAAAGATCGCCAAGGCGCGCTTGGCGTGATCGAGGGCCGGCAATTCCTCGGCCGACCATTCCAGCAGCACCACGTCGGAATTGCGGCGCAGGCCCTTGATATCCTCGGGCCGGCCCTGGACCAGGAGAATGTCGCCTTCTTCGAGCACAATCTCGGTGATTTGGGTGCGCATCATGCGCGAACGCCTTTGCACCGCCAGCACCACGCAATGAAATTTATGGCGGAATCCGATCAGCCTGAGATTGTACCCGGCCATGCGCGACGCCGGCGCCACCATCACTTCGGCCAGCATCCGGTCCCCCGATTGCCAGCGCGCCTCGCCGTCCTTGCCGTCCTGAAGATCGGGCACCAAAAGGTGCGGATCGTGGGCCACCGCCTCGGCGAGGGCGGCGCGGGTGCCGGCCACCACCAGCACATCGTTCTCTTCGATGGTCACGCCTTCGAACGGCGGCAAAAAAGCATCGTCGCCGCGTTCGATAACGCGCAAGGTGAGGTCCGGGAAGATGCCGAAGACGCCATGGTCGGATGTCAGGCCCACCGGTTCCGATCCGGCGCCGACGGTCATTTGCGCCAAATAATGGCGGCCATCGCCGGTGAGCAGGGTTTCGGCGCTGGCGGCCCGGTCCGGCGTCAATTTCGGCACGAACAGTAAAACAAACACCAGACCGACGCCGGCCAGCACCAGGCCGGGCACCGTGAACTGGAAGAAGCTGAACGGCGCCTCGCCCAGCTCTTCCAGCGCGCCCGACACCAACAGGTTGGTTCCCGACCCGATAATCGTGGTCATGCCGCCCAGCACGGCGGCGAAGGACAACGGCATCATCACCTTGGACGACGAGATATTGAAGCGCCTCGCCACCGCCTCCATGATCGGAATGAAGATGACCACCACCGGGATATTGTTGAGGAATCCCGACACCACCAGCACCACCACCAGGGTGACGAAAATGGTGAAGGCGCCCGAGCCGCCGCCCATGGCCATGACGATACGGGCGCCGCGCTCGAGCACGCCGGCGCGCACCATCCCCTGGCCGACCACCAGCAACGCCAGCACGGTTACCAGGGCCGGATTAGCGAAGCCGGCCACCAGCCGTTCCGCCGACATCACATTGCCGCCGCCGGCAATGGCGATGGGCTGGAAATGAAAATAGACCATGAACACGCCGAGCACGCCCACCGATGTCACTTCGACGGGAAACCGTTCCACCGCATAGAGGCCGAGGGTGCCGATAATCAGTGCGAACGTCACCCACATGGACAGGTTCGGTGCGGCCAGTTGCGCGGCCTCATGCATAATGTCACAGCCTCGTTGTTGGTCAATTGCCGAATAGAGTTAGGGACTTAGGCGCTTGCGCGCAAGATGCCCGGTAATTCCCGCATATGCCCGAACACCCGTTCGGCGCCGCCCCCGAGCAAGGCATCGCCATGACCGGGCCTGGAATGGCCGCCGCCGGTAAAGCCGATGACGGTCATTCCGGCGGCGCGTGCGGCGGTTACGCCGGCGCCGCTATCCTCGATCACCAGGCAGTCTTCGGGCGCAACCCCCATCCGCCCGGCGGCAAACAGAAACAGATCCGGTGCCGGCTTAGGCTTCGCCACCATTTCGGCGTTGTAAATGTGCGGCTGAAAGCGGTCATAGAGCCCGGTCATTTCCAGCGCCGGGCGCAGCCGCGCCATGCGTCCCGACGAGGCGACGCAAATGGGTCCACCGATTTCGTCCAGCATCTGGGGAACGTAATCGATGGGTTTCAATTCGGCACGGAACAGATCGAGGGTGGTCTGCAAATGGCGCTCCCAGAACTCCGGCCCCAAAGTCACCCGATAGCGCTCCTGAACAAATTCGGTGACGCCCTTCAGGGATATGCCCACCAGCTCGGCGTTGACCTCCTCGGCGGACATGGAAACGCCCTCGCCCGCCAATACCGCGGACAGGGCACGGCAGGCGAGCGGTTCTGAATCGATCAGAACGCCGTCGCAATCGAAGATAATCAGGCCGGGCATGGCGGCATCAGAGCGCCGCCTCGATCGCCGCGCCGAGCTCCGCGGTCGATGCCGTGCCGCCCATATCCGGGGTCAGGCTGGCGCCACCCGAAAGCACCGTCTCGATAGCGCCCAAGATCGCCTTGGCGGCTTGCGGCTGCCCAAAATGATCGAGCATCATGGCGCCCGACCATATCTGGCCGATGGGATTGGCGATGCCCTGCCCGGCGATATCGGGAGCCGAGCCGTGCACCGGCTCGAACATGGACGGAAACGCCCGCTCCGGATTGATGTTGCCAGACGGCGCGATGCCGATGGTGCCGGTGACCGCCGGACCCAAATCGGAGAGGATATCGCCGAACAGGTTGGAGCCCACCACCACGTCGAACCAATCGGGATTGCGGACGAAATGGGCGGTCAGGATATCGATGTGGAATTTGTCCACCTCGACGTCCGGATACCCCGCGCCCATGGCCTCGACCCGCTCGTCCCAATAGGGCATGGTGTGGATGATGCCGTTGGATTTGGTCGCCGAGGTCAGATGCCTGGCCGGCCGGCTTTGCGCCAGATCGAACGCGTATTTGAGTATCCGGTCGACGCCGCGCCGGGTGAACACCGTCTGCTGGGTGACCATTTCATCATCGGTGCCGCCATAGAGGCGGCCGCCGATTTCCGAATATTCGCCCTCCACGTTTTCGCGCACCACGTAGAAATCGATATCGCCGGGCTGGCGGCCGGCCAGCGGGCTCGGCACGCCCTCGAACAAGCGTACCGGGCGCAGGTTCACATATTGATGAAATTCCCGGCGGATCGGGATCAACAGGCCCCAGAGGGAGATGTGATCGGGGACGCCGGGATAACCGACTGCGCCCAGATAAACCGCGTCATGGCCGCGGATTTGGTCGAGCCCGTCCTCGGGCATCATAGCGCCGGTCTTGTGATAGGTTTCGCAGGACCAGTCGAAATCGTCCCAATGGAACGAAAAACCGAATTTGGCGGCGGCGGCCTCCAGGACGCGCACCCCTTCGGGCACCACTTCCTTGCCGATGCCGTCACCGGGGATCAGAGCGATTTTATATGTGGTCACTGAGTTACGGGTCCCTCGGTTAAATCCAATTCGAAATAGCGAAGTTCGGCGCCCAGATAAATGGACGCGCCGTCGGAATAGTCGCCGATTTCCTTGAAACCCAAATCAAGGTAAAGGGCGATGGCCGACTCCAATTGCGGCACCGTATCCAGCCTGAGCGCGGTATAACCCTGGCCGCGGGCATGGCCGACGATACGCTCCACCAATGCGCGGCCGAGCCCCTGCCCGCGCCAGGGCATCCGAACATAAAGGCGCTTCATTTCGGCGGCGCCGGCATCACCCAAGGGGCGCATGGCGACGACGCCGGTGATCTCCTCGCCGTCCTTGGCGAACAGGATCTGTCCCTCTGGCTCTGAATATTTTCCCGGCAAACTTGCCAGCTCTTCATCGAAGTCCTGGAATCACAAATCCACGTCCAGCCAGTTCTGGTATTCGGCGAACATCTGCCGGGCGAGGTCCACTTCATCGGGGATTTGGGCGGGCCGGATTTGCAGATTCACGCTAAATCCTCCAGGTGGATATTGATGCGCCGGTTGTGGGCGCCCTTATTTTCGATCTTGCCGACCCGGAGCCGGCCGATCTCGCCGGTGGCCGCTACATGGGTGCCGCCGCAGGGCTGCAAGTCGGTGCCGGCGATATCGATGATGCGGACATGGCCAGCGCCCGACGGCGGCTTTACCGACATGGTGCGCACCAGGTCCGGGTTGGCGTCAAGTTCGGCATCGCTGAGCGAGTCGATGGCGATGCTAAGGTTTTCGTCCACCAGCTGGTTCAACTCGGCCTCAATATGCGCCTTATCGAGGGCGGTATCGGGCAGATCGAAATCCAGGCGGCTTTTGTCGGGCCCGATGGAACCGCCGGTGACGCCGCCTTCGACAACGGCACGGAGGAGATGCAGAGCGGTATGCATGCGCATCATCCGATGCCGCCGCCGCCAATCGATCTCGGCGGTCACCGCCGCGCCGATCTCGGGCAGGGCCGCGCCTTCCGCCGCGACATGGATATGTTCGCCCGTGTCCCGGTCCTTGAAGCAATCGGTGATTTCAATCGAACCGCCACCGGCCAGCCGCAGCACGCCGGAATCCCCGGGCTGGCCGCCGCCGAGTGGGTAAAACACGGTGCGGTCGAGAACGATACCGCGCCCATCGGCGGCAAGCACGACCGCCTCGCAAGCGCGGGCGTAGGCATCGGCGCGAAAAAGCTCTTCGGTCATGGCGCTAACTATCCATCATTGTATGGCCGTGGTTCAAGGGTCCGTGGCCGTGGCCGTAGCCGGGGGCCGTGCGGATGGCTTCGATGACGTAGTCCCGGGCGCGTATCACGGCGGCCTCTAGCTCCAAGCCTTGGGCAATGCCGCAGGCGATGGCCGAGGCCAGGGTGCAGCCGGTGCCGTGGGTATGCACGGTGTCGATGCGCGGGCTGGTAAAGCGGCGGGCGCCGGCGCTGTCCAGCAATAAATCCATCACTTCGGCGTCGTCCCGGTGGCCGCCCTTCAAGAGCACTGCCCCAGGGCCGAGATCGAGCAAGGATCGCGCCAAGCCTTCCGCATCCTCCAGGCCAGGCGCGGCGCGGCCCGCCAGGGCTTCGGCTTCGGGGATATTGGGGGTCAGGATGGCGGCGCGGGGCACCATCTTCTCTGTCAGCGCATCCTTGGCGTCCTCGGCCAGCAGCGAGGCGCCGCCCTTGGCCACCATCACCGGATCGACCACCACGGGAACGTCCGGCGCCAATTGGTCCAGGCTGGCGCACACGGTTTCGATAATATCGGGGCGGTGCAGCATGCCGATCTTGATGCAATCGGCGCCGATGTCGGTGAGCACCACGTCCATCTGGCGGGCCAGGAATTCCGCCGGCACGTCGTGGATGGCAAACACCCCTTGGGTGTTTTGCGCGGTCAGCGCGGTAATCGCGGTCATGGCAAATCCACCAAGCGCGGTCACCGCCTTGATATCGGCCTGAATGCCAGCGCCGCCGCCGGAATCGGAACCGGCGACGATAAGAACCCGTCCCTGCAACTGGATGCTCCTAAATCGTGGTCAGGCGGCAACGAAGCGTTCGATCTCGGCGACAATATCGCCGACGACGCTGTCGATCAAAGCCTTATCCTCGCCCTCGGCCATGACCCGGATCAGGGGCTCGGTGCCGGACGCGCGGATCAGCACGCGGCCGCCGGCGCCGATGCGCGCCTCGCCCTCGGCGATGGCTTTCTTGATGCCGGAATCTTCCAACGGCGCGGCGCCATCGACGGCCACATTGCGCAGGATTTGCGGCAACGGCTCGAACGGCCGGCAGGCTTCGCTGACCGGCTTGCCGCTCCCCGATATGATGGCCAAAAGCTGCAAGGCGGCGGCCAGGCCATCGCCGGTGGTACCGTGATCGGCCATGACAATATGCCCCGACTGCTCGCCGCCCAAGTTGCACTCCAATTCGCGCATGCGCTCCACCACATAGCGGTCGCCCACCTGAGTGCGGATCAATTTGAGACCGATGCCGTCCAGATAACGCTCCAGCCCCAAATTCGACATCACCGTGGAGACCACGGCACCGCCTCGCAGCCAGCCATCGCCGGCCCAGTGCTTGGCGATCACCGCCATGATCTGGTCGCCGTCGATCAAGGCGCCGGTCTCATCGGCAATCAGGACCCGGTCGGCGTCGCCGTCGAGGGCGATACCCATATGGGCGCCATGGGCCACCACGGCCTCGCACATGGCCGCCGGATGGGTTGAGCCGCAGCCGTCATTGATGTTGAGGCCATCGGGATCGACGCCGAGCGGCACCACCTCGGCGCCCAATTCCCAGAGCACCAACGGCGCCACCTTGTAGGCGGCGCCGTTGGCGCAATCGATGACCACCTTGATGCCGTCCAGCGCGATGCGGCGGGGGATCGTCCGTTTCACGAATTCCCCATAACGCCCTTGCGCGTCTTCCAGCCGCAGGGCCCGGCCGAAGTCCCGGGGCGCCGCCAGATCGGCCGCCATGTCGGCCGCCATGCGCGCCTCGATCTCGGCTTCCACCGCGTCGGACAATTTATAGCCGTCGGGGCCGAACAGCTTGATGCCGTTATCCTGATAGGGATTGTGCGAGGCCGATATCATAACCCCCAGATCGGCGCGTAAAGACCGGGTCAGCATGGCGATGGCCGGGGTCGGCAGCGGGCCGGCCAATATGGGGTCCATGCCGGCGGCCACGAAGCCGGCGGTCAGGGCCGGCTCGATCATATAGCCGGACAACCGCGTATCCTTGCCGATCACCACCCGGTGGCGATGCGCGCCGCGGGTGAAATGCAATCCCGCCGCCATACCCACCCGCAGCGCGATATCGGCGGTCATCGGCGCGGTATTGGCGGTGCCGCGAATGCCGTCGGTTCCGAATAGTTTTCGCGTGTCCTGCATCATCCAAATTCATTTGCCGCAAAAGCTGCAACCGGTTTATACCAAGCCGGCCGAAAGGTCATTTAACATTTTATTGCGTTTTTTTACGGTGGCGGGTTCAGCGCAGCGACCGTCGCCGCCACGTCGTGCACGCGGATGATGCGGGCGCCGCCGGCCACCGCGCGGCGCGCCAGATCGATGGAAATATCCAGGCGATCCTTGGGATTTTCATCCTTTCCGAACTTGCGCGAAAGGCCGGCGCAGACCGGCGGGCCGAGCGCCGCGATCTCATCCAGCCGGTCCAGCAGTTGGTAATTATGCTTCGTCCGCTTGGCAAAACCGAAACCGGGATCGATTGAAATCCGCTCCGGTCCTATTCCGGCCTCCACACACGCATCGATTCGGCGGCGCAGATAGCCGCGGACCTCGGCCACCACATCGTCATATTCGGCCTCGCCCGCCATGGTTTGGGGCGTGCCTTTCATGTGCATCAAGATGACGCAGGCGCCGGTACCGGCGGCAACCCCGATGGCATCTGCATCAAAGCTGAGCGCGCTGACATCGTTGATGATAGCCGCGCCGGCCTCGATTGCGCTGGCCATCACGGGTGCGTGGCGGCTGTCGATGGACACCAGGGCGCCGGCGCCCGCCAGTGCCGCGACCACCGGGAGGACCCGCGCCGCTTCCATATCGGGCGCCACCGGCTGGGCGCCAGGACGGGTGGATTCGCCGCCCACATCGATAATGTCGGCGCCCTCCTCGATCAGCGCCAAGCCGCGTTCGATGGCCCGGGCCGTATCGAAGCTTTCGCCGCCGTCTGAAAAACTATCGGGTGTCACATTGACGATGCCCATGATCAACGGGCGCTGCAGATCGAGCCCGGCAAATATCATCGGTGGATCGCTCTAGCCGCCGGGTTGGGGCTCCGGATCGAGCCTGCCGGGGGCGCCCTTGGGTGCGGCGCCGCTGGACGGGACCGAAGACTTGGCGTGCCCCTCGGACGAGGAATCGTCATCCGATTCGGGGCGGAAGATGGGCTCGCCGCGCAACAGCGCGTCCACTTCGGCGCCGGACAGGGTTTCATATTCCAGCAAGGCCTCGCCAAGGGTGACCAGATCATCGAATTTTTCATCGATGACCTCACCCGCCTTGCGCTCGGCCTGCTCGATCATCCGGCGTACTTCTTCGTCGATCATACGCGCCGTGGCGTCGGACACGTTTTTGTGGCGCGCCACCGAATGGCCGAGGAAAATTTCCTCGTCATTGTCGGTATAGCGGAGCGGTCCCAGTTTCTCCGAGAAGCCGTATTCGGTAACCATGCGCCGCGCCATTTCGGTGGCCTGCTGAATGTCGTTGCCGGCGCCGGTGGTGACGTTTTCGGCGCCGAACATTTTTATTTCGGCCATGCGCCCGCCGTACATGACCGCCAGTTTGGATTCCAGTTCCAGCTTGGAATAGCTGTACCGGTCCTTTTCCGGCAGCGACATGGTCACGCCGAGGGCGCGGCCGCGCGGGATGATGGTCACCTTGTGCAGGGGATCGTGCTTGGGAACATTGAGGCCGACCAGCGCGTGGCCGGCCTCGTGATAGGCGGTCAGCTTCTTTTCCTCATCGGACATCACCATGGAGCGCCGCTCGGCGCCCATCATCACCTTGTCCTTGGCAAACTCGAACTCGGCCATGGTCACCATGCGGTTGCCGGTGCGCGCCGCCAGAAGCGCCGCTTCGTTGACCAGATTGGCCAGATCGGCGCCGGAAAATCCGGGCGTGCCGCGGGCGATAACCCGGGTATCCACATCCGGCGCGCACGGCACTTTGCGCATATGCACTTTCAAAATCTTTTCGCGGCCGACGATGTCGGGATTGGGCACCACCACCTGGCGGTCGAAGCGGCCGGGCCGCAGCAAGGCCGGATCGAGAACGTCCGGGCGGTTGGTGGCGGCGATCAGAATGACGCCTTCGTTGCTCTCGAAGCCGTCCATCTCGACCAGCAGCTGGTTGAGGGTCTGTTCGCGCTCGTCATTGCCGCCGCCGAGGCCGGCGCCCCGGTGTCTGCCGACGGCGTCCAACTCGTCGATAAAGATGATGCAGGGGGCGTTTTTCTTACCCTGTTCGAACATGTCGCGGACCCGGCTGGCGCCGACACCGACGAACATTTCGACGAAGTCCGAACCCGAAATGGTGAAGAACGGAACGTTGGCCTCGCCGGCGATGGCGCGCGCCAGCAGCGTTTTACCGGTGCCCGGAGGGCCGACCAAAAGGCAGCCCTTGGGAATTTTGCCGCCCAAGCGCTGGAACTTGGCCGGGTCTTTCAGAAACTCGACGATTTCCTCCAGTTCCTGCTTGGCTTCGTCGATACCGGCGACATCTTCAAACGTGATGCGCCCGCTTCGCTCGGTCAGCAGGCGGGCCCGGGATTTGCCGAAACCCATGGCCTTGCCGCCGCCCGACTGCATCTGGCGCATGAAGAAAATCCAGATACCGATCAGCAACAGCATCGGGAACCAGGATATCAAAATGCCGAACAGGGACGGGACCTCGTCTTCGATGGGGACCGCGGTGATGTGCACGCCTTTATCACTGAGCCGGTTGATGAGCGTCGGATCGCTGGGCGCATAGGTGCGAAAGGCGCGGCCGTCTTCGAAATGGCCGGTAATATTCTTGCCCTGGATGGTGACGTTGCGCACCGTGCCGTTGTCGACCTCGGCGACGAAATCGGAAAAGGCCAGCGCCTGGTGCGGCCCGCGTTCACCGGTGCCCTGGAACAGATTGAAAAGGGTGAAAACAAGGACCGCGATGATCACCCAGACGGCCAAGTTCTTACGGATATTCAATTTGCTGTCCCTTTTCTATCACTGTTCGGGCTCCGGTCCCGGGCCCCGCAATTGCCACTCTATAGCGCCCAAGAGCGGCTTCGGAAAATCACTTTATATTTATTCATGCCTGCCAGACAATTCAAATAGTCTGTAAACGACCGAATGCAAGGCTTAGCTTGCATATTTTAACGCATTCGCCGGACCCAGTCGATGCCAACGGTTGGCAATCGGCCTTCGGCCCGGATATAGCCGAGATGGGGAACCTCGGTGACGCCGGAGGAATCGAACAGCGCCGGCAAGGCCGTGCGCACCGGAAATGGAGGCAAAGGGCCTTCCCCGCCGGGCAATTTCGATGCGATTTCCGACCATCCCTCCCGGCCGAGCGGCCCCAAATATACCGGCCCACCGGTGCCGCCGTCCCGGCCTTTAAGGGCAATCTCGAACACACCCCGCCAGAGGAATTGCCCGCCGGCGGCAACCGGCGCGCGTTCGCCGGCGTTGCGTTCCTCGCGGCAAATCAAAACCGGGCCGCCGCCCCGGTCATTGCCGGGCTTGATGATGCGGCAGCCGGCCACGGTAAAGGGGCGCCGGTCTTGGCGGTCCAAAAGCCGCCCGAGGGCCCGGTCCAGCTTAACCCCACCCGGCGGATAGTCGCGGCCGCCGATATCGCCGAGCAGCCGGCGCAAGGCGTGCACGGCAACCAAACCGGGGGCGCGGCGGAACGCCCCGGGCTGCAGTTGCGCATACCCCGCCGGCTGGCAGACAACGCCGCCGGCCATCAATAAATCCGCCAATTCATCGAGCCGGTCCCGGACCGCCCGGAAGTGGCCGGCAAGCGCGGCCAGGCGCGGCGCCGGGAGACCGCGTTGGCCCAGCGCCGCCACTAGCCTCCGCATATGGGTGCGCCCGAATGCCGGGTTCGAATTGGACTTGTCTTCGATCCATTGCTGGCGCGTTGCGTTTAGGGTCTGGCGCAGCCGGGCGCGGGTGACGCCGAGCAGCGGCCGGTGGATGGTCACGCCGCCGCCGCGGGTAGCCGGCGCCATACAAGCCAGCCCGTGCAGGCCAGCGCCTTGGGCGGCGCGCAGGAGAAGGGTTTCCGCCTGATCTTCCAGATTATGGGCAACCAGAATATGGGCGGCACCGTTACGCCGGGCCCAATCGGTCATCAGGCGGTAGCGGGCATGGCGCGCCGCCGCTTGAATGCCGGTGGCCGGCTTTTCGCCGTCCCAGGCCAAAATATGGTGAGCGATCCCCGCCTTGGCGAGCCAGTCACCAATCTGAATGGCTTCGGCGCCGGAGCCGGGCCGGAGACCATGATCGACGGTCAGAGCGTTGAGCGTACCGCCATGGCGCCGGCACCAATCATCGGTGAGCAACGTAAGCGCCATCGAGTCGCCGCCGCCTGAAAGGGCGACGCAAAGCGCCGGGCCGGACGGCACCCCGGCGCATCGCATCAGATCATCGAATTCGAGGGCGCCGAGCGGCTCGGCATATTCGGGTTCCGGCCGGCGATTGGCGGCGCCGGCGCTAACCACAGTCGGCGCTGCTCCGCTCTCGCTTCAGCAGCCTGGTAATCCGGTTTGGGGCGTCGGGAAAATCGCTGGTCAGCTTGTCGAACATGGTACAGGCATCGGTTTTCTTATCCATGTGCGACAGGGACATGCCGAGACTGAGCAGATTGTCGGCCGCCTTGTTGCCCTTGGGATCGCCCCGGAAACTCTGC
>JAYGEH010000202.1:0-2003 GCA_046582475.1 Rhodospirillales bacterium | reverse complement strand
TTGTAAAACTATTTGGCGAGTGCTGAAACGCAACAATCAAACTGAATCTACTGATGCAGCGACTCATTCTTGCCGGGTCGAGTTTAGCGACGAATCAATGTTGCGCGAAAATTCCATGGACGGAGTTTTACAACAGAATAGAGAGCAAAGCGGATATCATTTTGAGGGCGTCGGAAGTCCAGCGCGCTTATGTGTTGACCGAGTAGACTAGGTGTTCGGCGTTCCGGTCCTTGATGTGCTGAGCCAGGTCCCAACGGTCGACCTGCTCGAAGACCTCCTCGAACAACCCGTCCGGCAGCGGCTGGTTGACGAACTTTTCGCCGCGGCTGAACTTCGAGAAATCCCACTCACGGTCGTGAAACGCCTCAGGTATGGAGTGCTTCCAGGCAGACAGGTATTTGGGTAGGTCCTCCTCGATTGCGTTCTCAGCGCGGACAAGCGCGTCGATGTACTTTCGGATCGCCTCCTTGGACATGCCGTCGGGGACCCACCAGATGGTTATGAACTCGTCCTCGATGATAGCGCGCATGCCAAGCTGCTTGGCCATGTCGATCTGCGGCGGCAGCAGGCTCGCGGCATCCACTTCGCCGTTAATCAATGCTTCGAGCCGGGCGCTGAATCCACCAATATTAAGCGATTTGATCTTCTCCAACGGCAGGAATTTTTCCAGCCGGTAGGGAACGTTGAAATGGCTGCCGGCGCGCATGCCGACCGCGATTGGCACATCGGCGAGATCTTCCGGATTTTGGATGTTGGACTCCGGGCGGACGAATATCCCCCAGGGTGAAACTCCGTAGCAATCAGGCACCACGCGTCCCATACCGGAAGCGGCGTTGCTGATCGTCCCCCATTGGCAAGCACTCTGTATTACCTCCGTCCCCTCGGCGAAGGGCTGGTCCTGCGGTCGGTTAAAATATTCCAGGCCTTTCCAGCTCGACTGCGTGCCCCGGAAGACCTTCATGTCGAACTCGACTTCGAGTCCCGTGTCGGCGAAGAAGCCCTCTTCCATTGCGACAAATTCGTTGAGCCCCATGCCCTTGGGGGCAACGCGGACGTGGATTCGATCCTCGGACATAGCGGCTCCTCTCCATTCGGTCCAGCAACACTACCGAGCATTTCGCCCGGGACGCCAATGCGATTATTGACCTTAGCCGTTCTCGGCCAGACCATCAACTTCCGGGGGTAAAGCGGAAACTATTCTCGTTGATGTCGGGCCAATGGTAACCTGTTACGGCAGAACCACGAAGGTCCGGAATGGGTCAGAACCGGTACTTCAAGCCACTTGCCGAACGGGGTGAGGGCGCCGCGCAGAATATGCTCGGCGATAGTTACCGCTCTGGCAATGGCGTTACCCAAGACCTACAGGAAACCGCCCGCTGGTATCGCAAGGCCGCCATGCAGGGCCATGGGGCCGCGCAGTGCAACCTCGGCCATATGTAGGCCAATGGCGAGGGCATCCTGCAGGACCTCGTCATGTCTTACGTCTGGTTTGACATCGCAGCCACGAAAGCCTTCCCCGACGCAAAGGAGGAACGCGATGAGGCCCTCCCGGATGCTTGTTGGTTTCTATGACAGCCGTCTTAGATTGGGCCGTAGCCGTTTCAACACCGGCGGTGACTAAAAATTTCCCACTCCAATATATCTCTTAACCGTTCCAAATCGTCTGGGCGCTGGTCCCTCGATACGAGGATCAGCCGACTGAGCAATCCAGTCTTCTCCAAGACATCCACCGAAGCCTGATCAGGGTCGTCGTCTATCCAATAGAAGTCTCTGGATATATCAATGCCTCCAATCTTTTTCCCATCCCATCGAGCCGGAACGATAGACCTAATCAAACTTCTGATATTATCGGGTAGGTGTGTGGCAGGGAGGGCAAACCGGAAGGCCCTTTCTATTTCGTCGTGGGTGCCGTCATGGGACCGGCTTGTCAGCCAGTGACAATTGAAGTTCTCAACAGCCCAGGAAAGAAATTCTATCGCACCAGGGGCGACTTCAAACTCTGT
>JAYGEH010000181.1:0-16429 GCA_046582475.1 Rhodospirillales bacterium | reverse complement strand
TTCTGAACGAGGGGATCGCCATGTATCTGGAACAAAAATTCCATCCCCAGGCCGAACTGAGGAGCATCGATCTGGACGCGAAGGCCGCACGGGCGATGCAACGAACCGGCTTCATATCGCTTCAGGATACCAATGAATTTTTTCTCGACAGCGCCGAGCGCCTGAAGGCGGAACGGTTCACGGTCTACCGGGAAGCCGGATCGTTCGTCCAATATCTGATCGAGGAGCACGGGCTCAAACAATTCAAGGAGGTCTTTCGCGGCTTCACGTTCGATTCGGTTTACGGGAAATCCATCGACGAAATTCAGAGCGAATGGCTGGACGCAAAATTCCAACTTCTGGGTGGGTGAAAGTACCGCACCGATCTGGAAAAGCCCTGAGGCGATAACGGTTTATACCTAGGCTTTTAGAGAAACATTTATGGACTTCGGCCAAACAATATGTTCGGCTATTGCCGCATTCGAGGGCGCGAGACCAAGCGATTTGAGGGCATGACATGGCAGACGCGATCGAACGGAATTTGGATTGCGTAGATTTATTTTCCTTGCTTCCTTCTGAAGTGGTGCGCTCCTTGGAGCGCGAATGCCGCTGGCAGGTGTTCGATGCCGGCGGCGCGATTATTGACCGGGGCGAGGAATATACCGACGTTTACATGCTGACCAGCGGCAGCGTCCACGTCCTCAATTATTCGGAAAACGGCAAGGTGATCGATTACGCGACCCTTGGCAAAGGCGACATATTCGGCGAGCTGGCGGCCATCGACGGGTTGCCCCGTTCGGCCTCGGTGGTGACCCAGACGCCGTGCACCATGGCCGTCATTTCCGGCGACAAGTTCGTCGATCTGGTCATCCACAATCCAACGGCATCGCTGGCTTTGTTGCAGCGATTGGCGGGTATTGTCCGTTTCTCGGACAAGCGCATCAACGATTTCTCTCTCCTTAACGCGGAACAAAGGGTTTGCATCGAGCTGTTGCGTCTGGCCGAGCCGGACCCCGGAAACCTGCAGGAATTTATCATTCACCCGATGCCGACCCAGTCCAATATCGCCAATTCGGTCGGCCTGGCCAGGGAAACCGTGGGCCGCATATTTTCGCGGCTGGCCCGCCAAAATATCATCCAGCGCCAGGAAAAGACCCTGCATCTCAGGGAACGCAAGACCCTTGAGCAGATGGCGCTGTTTTAAAGTCCCGGGTAATATCCCGGGTAAATTCCCCAGTAAAATTATTGGCCCGGCTTGCCTTCGCATGCGCAAAATGGCATCTGAACCGGGCGGCCCGGCGCGGCCGATCGATACCGACCGTACGTCCACGGGAACTTCACTTTGATCATGTATCTGCAAATTATCGGTGGCTTTATCCTGCTCCTCGGCGGCGCAGAAGTTATGGTGCGCGGCGCCGTCGGGCTATCGGAACGGCTCGGCGTTTCCAAGCTGGTGATCGGCATGACCGTGGTCGCCTTCGGAACTTCGGCGCCGGAATTGCTGGTCTCGCTGAACGCCGCCCTGGCGGGATCGCCGGGCCTCGCGGTGGGCAATGTCGTGGGCAGCAATATCGCCAATATCCTTCTGATCCTGGGCGCCGCCGGTCTGATCATGCCGATCGCCTGCGGGGCGCGCGAATTGGTGAAAGACGGGTTGGTGCTGGCCATCGGTACCGGCGCGTTCATGGCCTTAGCCATGCGCGGCGCCATCGATCTTTTGGGCGCGGTGGTGCTTTTGATCGTTTTTGCCGGATTTATCTATTATTCGTTCTGGCGCGAGAAAATCGTCGATGGCGGCGGCCTTGCCGGTGAGGTGGACGAATTCGAAGCCGTGCCCCATAGCCTGTGGCTGGCGGCCCTATTGCTTATTGCCGGCTTTGCCGGGCTTTATTTCGGATCCGAATTGCTGATCGAGGGCGGCATCCAGATCGCCAAATCCTTCGGCGTCTCGGAAGCGGTGATCGGGCTGACGATTGTTGCGTTCGGAACCTCGCTGCCGGAATTGGCCGCATCGGGGATGGCCGCTTACCGCAAACATACGGACGTCGCCCTCGGCAATGTGGTCGGCAGCAATATCTTCAATGTGGTCGGCATCATGGGCGTGGTCGGCGCCATCACGCCGCTCGAAATGCCGTCCCGGGTACTCGATTTCGACATGTGGGCGATGGCTTTGGCGACGGGCTTGCTAATGGTCTATTTGATCGGCGGGCGGCGCAGCCTGGGCCGCGCCGAGGCGGCGGTGTTTCTGCTTCTCTATGGCGCCTATATCGCGGCCATCGCCTTCGGCATCGACCGCATCCCGCTTTAAAAAGCTCGTTAAACCGCCAAATCTTTTTCAGCTTTTTCTTGCGTCCCTAATCGCCATGCCGCATTTTCCCGCCATGCAAAATCGCGACAAAGGAACAGCTTTGGTTACCGGCGCGGCCAGGCGCATTGGCCGCGCCATCGCCGAGCGCCTTGCCGGTGACGGCTGGGCCGTAGCCGCCCATTTTCATCGCTCTGGCGCCGGCGCCGAAGAGCTGGTTGCCGCGATTACCGATGCCGGCGGGCGCGCCGCCGCGTTCCAGGCCGACCTCACCAGCGAAGAAGAGACGCGGGGCGTCATGGCCGCCGCCGCCAAAGCCCTGGGTCCGGTCACCTGCCTGGTAAACAACGCATCGCTGTTCGAAGAAGACGGCCCGGACACCGCTGGCCGCGCCCTTTGGGACCGGCATATGGCGGTCAATCTCCGGGCGCCCTTCGTGCTTGGCCAGGAGTTGGTGTTGGGATTGGCCGACGGTGGAACCGCCAATATCATCAATCTGATCGATCAAAGGGTCACCAACCTGACACCGTATTTCACATCCTACACGCTGTCCAAGTCGGGTCTTTGGACCCTGACCCAGACTCAGGCCATGGCCCTGGCGCCATTGGTGCGGGTCAACGCCATCGGCCCCGGCCCCACCTTGCGCGCCGAACGCCAAACGCCAGAACAATTCGAACGGCAATTCCAGGCGGCGCCGCTGCGGCGGGCCGTGGACCCGGAAGAAATTTCCGGCGCCGTTCGGTTTATCCTTGCCAGCCCATCCATGACAGGGCAAATGATTACCCTCGATGCCGGACAGCATCTGGGATACTCGACACCGGAGCGCCCGGAACCCGATTTTTGAGCGATCCCGATGCGGCAATGATTATGATTGGAAAACCGAACCGATGACCGCCAACGAATCCAACGTGGTCCATGCCTTCGACCTTGCCGACGCACGGCAATCGGTGCGCCATGTTTTTATCCGCGATCTGTTGCTCGATTGCCTGATCGGCGTCCATAAACACGAGCAGGATAAGCCGCAACGGATCCGCATCAATTTGGATCTGGCGGTTTTGGAAAACACCGGCGCCCGTTCCGACCGGCTGCGGGACGTGGTCTGTTATGAGGATTTGGCCGACGGTGTTCGCCAATTGGTGGGATCGGACCACGTCAAACTGGTGGAAACCCTGGCCGAAAATATCGCCGATCTCTGCCTGAGCGATACGCGGGTGCGGACCGCGCGGGTGCGCGTGGAAAAACTGGATGTGTTCGAAGACGCAGCCAGCGCCGGCGTCGAGATTGAAAGATTTCGTAACCGTTGATGGGCCGTCTGAGGCGTATGATTTGCTGTCAATTTGCGCGCCAACCCCTTGCAATTTTTAGGTTTTCAGCGGCGCTGGGTGGCGCAACTTGTACACAGGCGCCGAGGCGGGCGCCGTTCTGCTATCGTAATTACGATCTTACGACATGTAACAGGCCCGTTACACACCAAATTGCTAAAATTGTTTGTTTTCAAAATGTTGCAAGAGTTTTCAATATTTTGCGCAAGATTAAAAATTTTATAGTATTCCGGGGGATAGAAGTCCCGGCGAGCGGTTTTCAACATATTTATTCACAAGCTTGGTGATCGCGCATTTTCTTGTCATTGTAGGCGCCGGCTGGCGCAAAACGGCGTAACCTAAATGTCCGAGGCACAAACAGAAAAGCAACCCGTCGATCCGGCCGCGCCCGGCGAAAGTGTCGAGAATGCCGGCGTCGCGGCAATTCGCGCGGCGCTCAAGACCTTGCCCGGGGCGCCCGGCGTCTACCGCATGATCAGCGCCGACGATTCTGTGCTCTATGTGGGCAAGGCGAAAAACCTGAAAAAGCGCGTCGCCAGCTACACCAACTTAAGCCGCCAGTCGCTGCGCATCGCCCGCATGATCAACCGCACCCGGGCCATGGAGTTCGTGACCACCCATACCGAGGCCGAAGCGCTGCTCCTCGAGGCAAACCTGATCAAGCGCCTGGCGCCCCATTACAATATCCTGCTACGCGACGACAAGTCGTTTCCCTATATCCTGGTCACTGGCGATCACGATTTTCCGCAGGTGCTGAAATACCGGGGGGCGCGCAACCGGGCGGGCCAGTATTTTGGCCCCTTCGCCTCCGCCGGGGCGGTCAATCAATCGCTGGCGGTGTTGCAGCGGGCGTTCCTGCTTCGCACCTGTTCCAACGCGGTGTTCGACGCGCGCACCCGTCCCTGCCTTCTGCACCAGATCAAGCGCTGCGCGGCGCCCTGCGTCGGCGGCGCCGAGGCCGAGGAATATGGCGAGCTTGTGGATCAGGCGCGGCAGTTTCTGACCGGCAAGTCGAAGGCCATTCAAGAGCGCTTGGCGGGCCAGATGCAAAGCGCCAGCGACGCCCTCGATTTCGAAAAAGCCGCCATCCTGCGCGACCGCATCCGCGCCATGACGACCATCCAGGCGCGCCAGGATATTAATTCGGCGAATGTGAGCGAGGCCGATCTGGTGGCCCTGCATAGCGCCGGCGGCCAGGCCTGCGTCCAGGTATTTTTTATTCGCGGCGGCTCGAATTACGGCAACCGGGCCTATTACCCGGCGCACGCCGCTGACGCCGAGCCGGAACAGATCATCGAGGCTTTCCTGGGCCAGTTTTATGCCAACAAAACACCGCCCCGGCTCATCCTGTTAAGCCATAAATTGACCGAGCCGGTGGTCATGGCGGCGGCCCTGGCGGAGCGCGCCGGGCGCCGGGTGAAGATCGAAGTGCCGAGCCGGGGCGCCAAACGGGCGATGATCGGCCTCGCCCTGGTCAATGCCGAGCAGGCCCTTGGCCGCCGCCTGGCGGAAAGCGCATCGCAGCGGCTGCTTTTAGAAAAACTGGCCGAGCGGTTCGAACTGGAAGGCCCGCCGGAGCGCATAGAAGTTTATGACAACAGCCATATTTCAGGCACAAATGCGGTCGGCGCGATGATCGTCGCCGGGCCCGAAGGCATGATCAAAAACGCCTATCGCAAGTACAACATCAAAGCCACGAACATGAAGCCGGGCGATGATTACGCCATGATGCGCGAAGTTCTGAGGCGCCGGTTCGCCCGCGCCCTGGACGAGGACCCGGAACGGCTGGGCGCCGGCTGGCCCGGACTGGTGCTGATCGACGGCGGCGCCGGCCATCTTTCGGTGGCCGCCGAAGTGTTCACCGAGCTGGGCCTCGAAGATGTGCCGTTCGCCGCTATCTCGAAGGGTCCGGACCGGGACGCCGGGCGCGAACAGTTTCACCTGCCGGGCCGAAATGCGTTTCGCTTGGACAGCCGCGATCCGGTCCTGTACTTTTTACAAAGGCTTCGTGACGAGGCACACCGCTTTGCCATCGGCACGCACCGCGCGCGCCGGGCGAAACAGATCGAACGCTCGCCGCTGGATGAGATTCAAGGAGTCGGCGGCGCGCGCAAGAAGGCGTTGCTGCATCATTTCGGATCGGCGCGGGCCGTGTCGCAGGCCGGGCTCGCCGATCTCGAAGCGGTCGACGGCATCTCCAAGGCGCTTGCCGGACGCATTTACGGCTGGTTTCATTCCGACGAGTAACGGTTGATGAGAATTAACAAGGAAGTTTAAGACGAAATACGGACAATGCCGACAAATCTGCCAAATATTCTGACCCTGTCGCGCATCGGCGCGATTCCGCTTTTGATCGCGACCTTCTATTTGCAGGCGCCGCTCGGCAACTGGCTTGGCCTCGGCATCCTGGCGTTTGCCGGCTTTACCGATTTTTTAGACGGCTATTTTGCCCGCGCCTGGCACCAGCAATCCTTTTTCGGCAAGTTCCTGGATCCGATCGCCGACAAGCTTTTGGTTTCGGCGCTGCTTTTGATGCTGGTCGCATTCGGACGCGTTCCCGGCATCGCGATATTGCCGGCGGTGGTCATTCTGTGCCGCGAAATCCTGGTTTCCGGGCTGCGCGAGTTTCTTGCCGAAATCCAGGTCAGTGTCCCGGTCAGCCGGCTTGCCCAATGGAAGACAGCCCTGCAGATGGTGATGCTCGGTTTTCTGGTGGTGGGGTCCGCCGGACCTCAATTCGGGCCGCTCACGACCACCGAGGTCGGAGTCATTGGACTTTGGATCGCCGCCATACTGACCCTGGTCACCGGCTATGATTACCTGCGCGCCGGCATCCGCCATGTGGGCAAACTCGATAATCCGGACCGCGCCGAAGACCAAGCCGGCGAGGCGCCGAAATGAAGATATTCGGCATCGCCGGCTGGAGCGGAAGCGGCAAGACAACGCTGATTACCAGCCTGTTGCCGAATTTGACGGCGCGCGGCATCAGCGTTTCCACCGTCAAACACGCCCACCTCGGATTCGATATCGATAAGCCGGGCAAGGATTCCTTTGTGCACCGCATGTCGGGCGCGTCCGAAGTGGTCATCGGCTCGGCCACCCGCTGGGCATTGATGCACGAATTGCGCGGCGCCCCCGAACCAACCTTGTCCGAATTGATCTCCCACATGACACCGGTGGATTTGTATCTGGTCGAGGGTTTCAAATGGGAAGGCCATGCCAAGATGGAAGTTCACCGCCCGGCGTTGGGCAAGCCCCTTTTGCAGCCGGACGATCCGACCATCCGCGCCATCGCCTGCGATACCAAGCTGGCCGGTATGGCGGTGCCGGTCATGGATGTGAACGACATTTCTAGCATCGCCGATTTCATCCTCGATCAATGCCAGTTGCAGGCGGCGTGAGCGATGACCGATCTGGACGACTGCTTCCGAATATCCGATCAACGGATCACCGTCGGCGAAGCCCTGCGCCGGTTTGCGGACGGGCTCAGCCCCGCCGCCGGCATCGAAAAGACACCCACCGCCCAAGCCCATGGCCGCATCCTGGGGCAAGATATCGTCGCCCGCTTCGATACGCCGCCGAGCGATAATTCCGCGGTCGATGGCTATGTTGTCTATTTCGATGATCTGCAGACCGATGGCGAAACAAGCCTGAAGGTAGCCGGGCGCATCGCCGCCGGACACCCTTTGGAGGGAACCGCGAAGCGCGGCGAAGCCCTGCAAATCTTTACCGGTGCGCCGGTCCCGAAGGGCGCCCAAGGCGCCGCTCCCGATACCATATTCATGGTCGAGGATTGCCGGGTTGAAGGCGATGTTGTGACCCTGCCGGCCGGCATCAAGCGCGGCGCCAACCTGCGCCGCGCCGGCGAGGACGTGAAGACCGGCAACCTAGTTTTAAAGTCCGGCAGGCGACTGCGCCCGCAAGATATCGCCATGGCGGCGTCCCTTGGGCTGGCGGAAATTCCCGTCTATCGGCGCCTCAAGGCGGCGGTATTTTCCACCGGCGACGAGGTGCGCGAACCAGGCGCGCCCCTGGAGGCGGGTTGTATCTACGATGCCAACCGCTTCGCCATCATGGCCATGCTCGAGCGCCTCGGCGTTAAGGTGCATGATCTGGGCATCTTTCCCGATGACCGCGGCACCATCCAGGACGCACTGGCCGCCGCTGCGGTCGGGCACGATCTTCTGATCGCTTCGGGCGGTGTTTCGAAAGGCGAGGAAGACCATGTGCGCGCCTCGGTCGAAGCCCTGGGCGCGGTCCATTTCTGGAATCTGGCGATCAAGCCGGGGCGCCCGGTTGCCCTCGGCTATGTGCGGGCAGGGGATGGCAAAACGCCGTTTGTGGGATTGCCGGGAAATCCGGTGGCGGTGCTGGTCACCTTTTTGAAAATCGCGCGGCCGATCGTTTTGCTGCTGGCCGGCGCCGGCGCCGGAGAGCCGGTCCTGTTCAAGGTTGCCGCCAATTTCGATTTTGAGAAAAAACCGGGGCGCCGGGAATGGCTGCGCGCCACCCTGGCCAGGAGCGATAGCGGCGCCCTCACGGTCGGCAAATTTGCGGATGGCGGCTCGGGCATTATTTCGTCCATGGTCGCCGCCGACGGATTGATCGAACTGGACGAGGAATTGACAACCGTGCGCCAGGGCGATCTGGTGGATTTCCTGCCGTTTAACGAGGTTATGGGCTGATGAAAGTATTGTATTTCGCCTGGATGCGGGAACGGGTTGGCATCGCCGAGGAAGATGTGGAGCTGCCCGCCGGCGTGACCGATGTGGCCGGGCTGGTCGAATGGATGAAAACCCGGGGAGGCGGCTTCCAAAACGCCTTCACCGAAATGACCGTGGTGCGCACCGCCGTCAATCAGGTCCATGTGGACCTATCGCATCCACTCGAAAATGGCGACGAAGTGGCCTTCTTCCCGCCGGTAACGGGAGGCGGTGCTTGATCCGCGTGCAGACCGAGGATTTTGATGCCGGCGCCGAGATTGACGCCATGCGCGAACGCTGTGCCGATGCCGATGCCGGCGGCCTTTGTTCGTTCATCGGCGTGGTGCGCGCCGGCGAAGGCGCCGATCAAATCACGTCCATGACCTTGGAGCATTATCCGGGGATGACCGAAAAGGAAATGGCCCGCATCGAGGCGGAAGCGCGGCAACGCTGGCCGCTCGCCGATGTTTTGATCCTTCACCGCACCGGGCGCCTGGTGCCGGGCGATCAGATTGTGCTGGTGCTGACCGCCTCCCGGCACCGAAAAGCGTCCCTGGCGGCGGCGGAATTCTTGATCGATTGGCTCAAGACCAAGGCGCCGTTCTGGAAATCGGAGGAAACCGCCGGCGAGGCCCGCTGGGTCGCGGCGCGCGCCTCCGACGAAGAAGCGGCGGCCAAGTGGGATTAATACCAAGGATCACTGATCCTTGGTATAACCAAGAGCGATTGACCAGGAGGGACTGAACCGGCGCCGGCGCCCGGGCATTTAATTCCCCGGACATAGTTGGGTTCCGGCAGTGTCAGTTGGCTTCGGCCCGGTGCGCGATCACGTCGTCGGCTTCCTTGCCGGAGAATTCCTGCAACCGGTCGAATTTATAATCGAACGAGGCGATGCCCTGGCTGAGGGAGCGCAATTCGTTGATCAAATCGAGGGACTCCGATTCCGGCATATGCGCCGATACCTCGTCCCACCCGGCCCAGCCTTCCTTGGGCTCGAAGCCCAATATCTGGCCGCGCCGGCCGCTGATCAGACGCTGCGCCTTCGAGGTGAACTCGGTGGGCACCGATATGCAAATCTCTAAGATCGGTTCCAGCAGCACCGGCGAGCATTTCGGCATGCCTTCGCGCATGGCCAGCGAGCCGGCGGTCTTGAACGCCTGGTCCGACGAATCGACGGCGTGGAACTGGCCGTCGGTCAATTCCACCGAGACATCGACCACCGGAAAGCCCAAGGGGCCGCGCACCAGAAAATCCTTCACGCCATGTTCGACGGCGGGAATGTATTGTTTGGGCACGACGCCGCCGGATATGGAATTGGTAAATTGAAAGCCGGAACCGCGCGGCAGGGGTTTGATCTCCACATGCACATCGCCGAATTGGCCGTGGCCGCCCGATTGTTTTTTATGGCGGGCATGTTGCGACACGGGCTTGCGGATCGATTCCTTGTAGGCGACCTGCGGCAATTGCGCCTCGACTTTCAGCTTGTTGCGGTTCGACAATCTTTCGAGGGCGATGCGGAGATGGGTCTCACCCTGGCCGCGAATGACTTGTTCGGACGTATCGGGGTTCGGCGCATAAATCAGCGAGGCATCTTCCTCGATGATCTTCGCCATCACGGTCGCCATCTTCACTTCGTCGTCGCGGTTACCGGCATGAATCGCAAGCGCGTAGACCGGCGTCAATGGCTGCGGCCAGTCGGCTGCTTCGGCATTGCCCGAGGCCGACAGGGCATCGCCGACTTTGACATTTTCGACCCGGCCGAGGGCGACCAGATCGCCGGCGCGGGCGCTCGAAACCTTGTTCTGCTGCAAGCCCATCATTTTGAATATGCCGCTGACCCGGGAACCGTTGAGGCTGCCGCCGTCGGTGAATTCACCGCGCCAAAAGCGGACGAAGGTCAGTTTTCCCGAAGTGGAGCCATTGTAAATCTTTAAAACCTGCGCCAACACTTCGCCTTCGGCGTCGATGCCGTGACGGTCCGCGGTCTGGGCAACCTCGGGCGCTTCGTGGCGCAACGCCTTCATCAGCCGCTTGATGCCGCTTTCGGTTTCGGCGGAACCAAAAAATACCGGCACGATGGAACCATCCTGCAGGTCCTTGCTCAGATTTTGGTATACGTCCTCGGTTCCCGGCAGCACATCCTCGAGCAATTGCTCTAGCAGATCGTCATTAAAATCGGCCAGCGTTTCCAAAAGGACGGTGCGCTCCTCCTCGGTCCGGTCGGTCAATTCGACGGGAACTTCAATCAAATCCGATTTGCCATTGCCCGAATATTTGTAGGCGCGCTCCGAGACCAGATCCACGTGCCCGGTGACTTCGTCACCGTCGCGGATCGGGATTTCGCGCAGCACCAGCGGCCGTTCGGTAAGCGCTTGCAAGGCCTCCAGCGTGGCTTTGACCCGGGCCTCGACGCCATCCATTTTGTTGATGAATATGATGTAGGGCAGCCCGCTGCGGTCCAATTCCTTCATGGCGCGGGTGGCGGCGATGGCTTTTTGGGCGCCCGGCTCGACCACCAAAACCGCGATATCGGCGATGGCGATGGCGTTGAGCGCTTCCTGTGCAAGTTCGATCGAACCGGGGCAATCGATAAAGGTCCAATCCTCGCCCAAATATTGGGCCGAGGCGATATTGATCTCGACGCTCATGCCCCGGTTGCGGGATTCCGGCGATGAATCGCCGACCGTGTTGCCGTCGCCGACGCTGCCCTTGCGCGACAGCGCGCCGCAGGCATTGAGCATGCTTTCCAGAAGCGTTGTCTTGCCCGACAAATAAGGGCCGACGATTGCGGCGCATCTTGGTGTGGAAGTTTCTTTAGCGGCCAATTTTTTCCTCCCGGATCGATCGATCCCTGTCTTTCTGGCTTGCCCGGGCAAATGGCATGCCGGACTCACCTTATGACATTAAAGGTACCCGCTTGAACCAGGGATTCAAGAGATTCTTTGCCCGCCAAGAGACGGCCAAGGGATGATCAGGAGCTGCCTTACGATAACCGCCGCTGGCTAGCTGAGCGCCGCCGCCGCCCGTAGAATGCGCGCGCACCCGTCTTCCAGCGCCTCGGTGTCGGTGGCGTAGGAAATGCGGAAAAACGGCGACAAACCAAAAGCCGAGCCCAAGACCACGGCGACACCTTCGGATTCCAGCAAATAGGCGCAAAAATCGTTGTCGTTTTCGATGACCTTGCCGTCCGGCGTGGTCTTGCCAATAGTGCCGGCGCAGGACGGAAAGACATAAAACGCGCCTTCCGGCGTCAGGCATTCGATGCCGTTCGCCTGATTAAGCTTTGCCACCACCATATCGCGCCGTTCCTTGAAGATGGTGTTGCGCCCGGCCAGGAATTCCAGCGGACCGTTGAGGGCGGCGACGGAAGCGGCTTGGCTGATCGACGAGGTGTGTGAGGTGCTTTGCGATTGCACTTTGTTCATGCCGGCAATCAATTCGGCCGGTCCGGCCGCGTAGCCTAAACGCCAGCCGGTCATGGCAAAGGATTTCGAGACCCCGTTGAGGGTCAGCGTCCGCTCATAAAGGCCGGGCTCGATCTGGGCCGCGGTGGAAAACTGGAAATCGTCGTAAATCACATGCTCATAAATGTCGTCGGTCATCACCCAAATCTCGGGGTAACGCATAAGAACGTCGGTCAGCGCCTTCAATTCAACGGCTGTGTAGCCCGATCCGGTCGGATTGGAAGGCGAGTTGAGCATCACCCATTTGGTTTTCGGCGTGATCGCCGCCTGCAACTGATCGGGCTGCATCTTGAAACCATTTTCGGCGCTGCAGGGGACGAACACCGGCGTGCCGTCGCAGAGCAATACGATATCGGGATAGGTCACCCAATAAGGCGCCGGGATGATCACTTCGTCGCCGGCCTCGACGGTGGCCATCATGGCGTTGAAGATATTCTGCTTGCCGCCGCAAGCCACCTGCACCTGATCGGGAACGTAGGTGAGCCCGTTTTCGCGGCTGAACTTGGCGCACACCGCTTCGCGCAGCTGAATCGAGCCAGGCACGTCGGTATATTTGGTATAGCCATCGCGAATGGCCTTGACCGCGGCGTCCTTGATATGGTCGGGGGTGTCGAAATCTGGCTCGCCGGCGCCGAGGCCGATGACGTCGCGCCCCTCCGCTTTCATCTGGCGGGCGCGCCCCGTTACGGCCATGGTCTGCGAGGGCTGAATACGGCCCAATCGGGTTGCAAGTATGCTCATTGGCTGATGGGTCTTTCCAGGTGTCGAAATCGGGCCGAACCTACGCCCGGTCCCTCGGCCATGCAACTAAATTTCAAAAGCCGTTCGCGAGGCCGAAGGGCTGGCCATGGGGGCAAATTGGCCGGCTTGCCGCAAAAGACGAAACGGGAGAAGCGATCCGCTGAAGTTCGCTTCTCCCGTTGTTCGGTTTCGGCGGCGAGGGGGGGGGGTACGCCGCTTCACCAAGCCGTGGAATTGGCGCCATTTGTCAACATTCGTATCGAAACGAGACCGCCACCACGACCGTGCAAATAATGCAAATCATTCGCACTTGCCCTATTCTGGTCATTCCCTAGCGAATTAGTCAAGTATGATTTCCCGGCCGTTGACTTCACATTCTTGAGATTTTCCCCTTGCACCGTCATAGTTGTGCGCCATGCCAACCGACCCGCCTCCGCATCATCTAAACCATCCCCGGGCCCGGCTCTTGATCGTCGGGCTTGGGGTCGTGGCGGTGCCGCTGGATTCCTCGGTAAATGTGGCGTTTCCTTACATAACCGGTCATTTTTCGATTCCTGTATCCGATACCAGGTTGATCGTCGTCAGTTTCATCCTCACCACCATCAGCTTGCTTCTCATCGCCGGGCGCGGCGGCGACGTTTGGGGGCACCGGCGGGTATTTCAGACCGGATTGATGGTCTCGGCCGGCGCCCTGGCTCTGGTTGCTTGGGCGCCGACTTTTACCACTCTTTTGGCCGCCCGGGTCCTGCAGGGGCTCGGCGGCGCGCTGCTCATCGGCAGCGGCCCGGCCCTGGCCATCGGGCTTTTTCCGGAGAACCGGCGCGGCGCAGTGATCGGCGCCTACGCCATGATGTTCGCCTTTGGCACCGCGGTCGGGCCGATCATCGGCGGCTTTTTGACCAATGCCTGGGATTGGCCGGCGGTGTTCTGGTACCGGGTGCCCATCGGCCTCGCCGCCTTGGTCCTCTCGCCCCTATTGCCGCCTTCAAATACGGCAACGGGGCCGCGTTCCGAGAAACCGGCCAACTTCGATTTCGCCGGCGCCGTCCTGCTCGGCGCCGCCGTCGCCGCCCTGTTTATCGCCCTCAATCTGATCTGGGCCGGCGGCCTTTCCTGGGCCGGCTTTGCCGTCCTCGCCGCCCTTGGCTTCGCCCTCTTCGTGCGCCGCCAGCGCCGCGTTCCCGAACCGATCATCGATCTCGCCTATTTCCGCCAGCCCTGGTTTTCCGGCTTCGCGGCGGCCAGCGTGGCGGTCAATATGGCCAGCTTTACCGTCATGCTGCTGACGCCGTTTTACCTGGCACGCATCGGCGGCCTCGGGCCCGGCGCGGCCGGTCTGATCCTGGCCAGCTATGCGGCCGGTCTGGCCCTGGCGGCGCTGGCCACCGGGCGCCTGCTGGCGCGCATGGACCGCGGCGCTTCGGGTGCCGCCAGGGCCCAGGCGGCGCGATTGTTGGTATTCGCGCCCCTGGTGAACGGCGCCGGGCTGTGGCTGATCGGCGGCTGGACTTCGGCCACCGGCACCGGTTTCATGCTCGGGGCCATGGTGCTGACCGGCCTCGGCATCGGCATGTTTCAGGCGTCCTATTTCTATCTCGTAACCGGCGCCATGCCCCGCGCCAACCGGGGCGTCGCCGCAAGCCTCGCCGAAATGACCCGCTCGTCCGGATCCCTGGCCGCCGCGTCCCTGTTGTTCGAGCTGTTCCGCATCCGCGCCGCCGCTGCTTCTGGAGGCGCCGGCTTCCTGGCGGGATTTGGATCCACCCTGCATTGGGCGGCGGCAATCTCGTTGGCGGTCTTCCTCCTTTCCTTTATCGCCAGCCTGGGGCGCGGCGGTGGTGCAAAAACCAAACCCAGCGGCTAGACTGTGCCGATGTTCGAGCGCGCCATCTTCATCCCGGAAAAGCGGCCCATCGTCGAAGGCGGCGGCGACTTCCGCATTGTCTCCGATTTCGAGCCGGCCGGCGATCAGCCGGAAGCCATTGCCGAGCTGACCCGGGGGCTCCAGGCCGGCGAACGCGATCAGGTTCTCCTCGGCGTTACCGGGTCGGGCAAGACCTTCACCATGGCCCACACCATCCAGAATCTGGGCCGCCCGACCCTGGTGCTGGCCCCCAACAAGACCCTGGCGGCGCAACTGTACGGCGAGATGAAGGAGTTTTTCCCGGACAACGCGGTGGAATATTTCGTCTCCTATTATGACTACTACCAGCCCGAAGCCTACGTGCCCCGCACCGACACCTATATCGAAAAAGACGCCTCCATCAACGAGCAGATCGACCGCATGCGCCACGCGGCCACGCGCGCATTGCTGGAACGCAACGACGTGATCATCGTCGCCAGCGTGTCGTGCATCTACGGCATCGGCTCGGTGGAAACCTACGCCCAGATGACCATCAAGCTAAAAGCCGGCGACACAATCGACCGCTCCGAATTGCTCAAGCGCTTCGTCGAATTGCGATATACCCGCAACGACACCGCCTTTTACCGCTCGACGTTCCGGGTGCGCGGCGACGTCATCGAGATTTTCCCCTCGCACCTGGAAGACCGGGCCTGGCGCCTTTCCCTGTTCGGCGACGCGCTGGAAGGCATCTGGGAGATCGACCCGCTCACCGGCGAAAAGGTGGCGGCCCTGGAAGAGATCACCGTCTACGCCTCCAGCCACTATGTGACGCCGCGCCCCACCCTGCTCCAAGCCATCCCGCAAATCCGCGCAGAGCTGAAGGAGCGCGTCGCTTGGTTCGATCGCGAAGGCAAGCTCCTGGAAGCCCAGCGCTTGCAGGAACGCACCACCTTCGATCTGGAGATGCTCGAGACCACCGGCCATTGCGCCGGCATCGAGAACTATTCCCGCTACCTGACGGGCCGCAATCCAGGCGAGCCGCCGCCCACCCTGTTCGAGTACCTGCCCGCAAACGCGCTCTTGATCGTCGATGAGTGCCACGTCACCGTGCCCCAGTTGGGCGCCATGTACAAAGGTGATTTTAACCGCAAAACCACCCTCGCCGAGTTCGGCTTCCGGCTGCCGTCCTGCGTCGACAACCGGCCCCTCAAATTCGAGGAATGGGACGCCATGCGCCCGCAGACCACGTATGTATCGGCCACCCCCGGCCCCTGGGAGATCGAACGCACCGGCGGCGTTTTTACCGAACAGGTGGTGCGCCCCACCGGCCTCATCGATCCCCAGTGCATCCTCCGCCCGGTGGCCAGCCAGGTGGACGATCTGCTGGCCGAATGCCGGGACGCGGCGAACGCCGGCCAGCGCGTCCTGGTCACCACCCTGACCAAAAAAATGGCCGAGGATCTGACCGAATACATGCACGAAGCCGGGGTTCGGGTGCGCTACCTGCATTCCGACATCGACACCTTGGAGCGCATCGAGATCATAAGGGACTTGCGCCTCGGCGCCTTCGACGTGCTCATCGGCATCAACCTGCTCCGCGAAGGCTTGGACATCCCCGAATGCGCCCTGGTGGCCATCCTGGACGCCGACAAGGAGGGCTTCCTGCGCTCAAAAACCTCACTGGTGCAGACCATCGGCCGGGCGGCGCGCAACATCGACGGGCGGGTGATCCTGTACGCCGACAAGATGACCGACAGTTTGGAGTACGCCATCGGCGAAACCAACCGCCGCCGGGACAAGCAAACCGCCTACAACGAGGTCCACGGCATCACCCCCGAAAGCGTGAAAAAGGGCATCACCGACGTGTTGCAAAGCGTCTACGAGGCCGATTACGTCACCGTCGACATGGGCGTCAGCGGCGAGACCCACCTGGTCGGCGACAATTACAAGAGCCACATGGCCGACATCAAAACCCGCATGCTCGACGCCGCCGCCAACCTGGAGTTCGAAGAAGCGGCCCGCCTGCGCGACGAAATCCGCCGCCTGGAGGGCATCGAGCTGGGCCTCGGCAA
>JAYGEH010000502.1:0-4070 GCA_046582475.1 Rhodospirillales bacterium | reverse complement strand
CGGCCTCGCCCGCGCCGAGAGACCCGGATCGTCACCCAACAATTCGGCGATCGCCAAATGCCGTTCGGCTAAGCTGGCCAAGGCATCATCGGAGGTATCGAAGACCCGAACTTGATGGCCGGCGCGGGCCAATAGATAGGCGATGCCATGGCCCATCAGGCCGGCGCCGATGACGGCGGCGGTCTCTGGGGTCTCCGTGGTCTCTTGTTCGGGCACCGCTCAGCCCGCCGTAAATCCGCCGTCCATATACATCACCTGGCCGGTGCAGAAGTTGGACGCCGGCGACAACAGATAGAGCGCCATGCCCATCAGATCCTCGACCTCGGCCAGACGGCCCAGGGGGATGCGGCCCAGGGACCGCGCCCGCGTCGCCTGACCCAGTTCGTCGTCCGAATACATCCAGGCGGTCAATTTCGAGCGGAACACGGTCGGCGCGATGGCGTTGACGGTGGTGCCGTATTTGGC
Source organism: Rhodospirillales bacterium (assembly GCA_046582475.1). GTDB lineage: Bacteria > Pseudomonadota > Alphaproteobacteria > Rhodospirillales > UBA2165. The sequence continues at coordinate 3,605 of JAYGEH010000502.1, read as the reverse complement.
CCATTCGGTGGCCAGCACCCGGGTCAGGGAATCGGTGGCGCCCTTGGAGGTGCAATAGGCGGTGTAGCCCGATACATTGCCGTGGCGGCCGCGCACCGAAGACATCAGCAGCATCTTGCCCTTGATCTCGTTCTCGATCCAATAGCCGCCGACGGTCTTGGCCATCAACCAGGCGCCGCGCACATTGGCGTCCATCACTTCCTGCCAGTCTTCATAGTCCATTTCGTGAATGAAACCGGCCTTGTTGGTACCCGATGCGATCACCAATTGATCGATGCTGCCAAACGCCTCGACCCCGGCATCGCGGATCGCTTCGGCGTCTTCGAGGCTGTCCGGGCGGCGATTGACGGCCACCGCTTCGCCGCCGACCTCGATCACTTCGGCGAGAACCGCATCCAGCTCTTCCAAATTGCCCGACGCCAGCACCAATTTGCCGCCGAGCGCGCCGAGAGACAGGGCGCAGGCCCGCCCGAAGGCGCCCGAAGCGCCGGTAATCACGGCAACTTTGCCTTTCACATCAAACATGGATAAGGGATTGCGCAGGGTTTCGGTGATGGCCATGGGTTTCCTCCGTCGGACAGCCGTACTTTTCAATTCAGGTTCCGATCGCGCGCATGCCGGAACCGGTTGAGAATGTTTACGGACCGGTGCAAACTAATCAATAGAGATTATTTTCAGGAGGATGTCATGAATTCGGTTCAGGATCCTTATTCCGGGCTGCAATATTTCGAGTTGAGCCACGTTTGGGGACACGGCGCCCCCTCCATGCCCGGCGATCCCGACGCCGTGCTTTTCCGCTCCGTCAAGCACGCCCAGCACGGGGTCATGGCGACGCGCCTCAAAATGGTCATGCATGCGGGCACCCATATGAACGCGCCGGTGCACCTGATCCAGCGCGGCGCCGCGATCGGCGAGATCGGCCTCGAGCACCTGTTCGGCAACGGCGTTATTCTGTCGATCCCGAAACAGCGCTGGGGGCTGGTGACAGCGGACAATCTCGAAGCCGCCGAGCCGCAAATCCAGCGCGGCGACTTCGTCGTCATCGTCACCGGCTGGCACCACAAATATTCCGACTCTCTGGAATATTACGGCGAATCCCCGGGCCTCGCCAAAGACGGCGCCGAATGGCTGGTGAAAAAAAACATTATGCTGCTCGCCATGGATACGCCGCAGATCGATCATCCCCTGGCCACGTCCCTGGGGCCGCACCGGGGCGGGCCGCTGATGAACCGGGTGACGGCGCTCTACGAGGACGAGACCGGCAACGATCCCAAGCAAGATTTTCCCGAATGGAACATCGCCCACAGGATTTTGCTCGGCGCCGGCATCCCGACCATCGAACAGGTGGGCGGCGATGTCGATGACCTGTTGAATAAAAGGGCGACGTTTCAGGCGGCGCCCTGGAACTGGGACAAGGGCGACGCCTGTCCGGTGCGCTTTGTCGCCATGATCGATGCCGCCGGCGAGACCAGAATTGCCACCGGCGAAGCCGCTTAAAGGAGAACAGCTATGGATGAAATGACCAGCGTTGATAGGGCCAGCCTCGCCACCAACGCGGCCGGGCTGCAAATGTACAATCTCAGCCAGCCGTGGGGCCATCACATGCCGGAATGGCCGTCGATGCCCGGGGTCAATGTGCTGGTGCGGAAATTCCATGCCAAGGACGGCGTCTACCAGACCGAGTTTGACGGCATCATGCACCGGGGCACCCATATGGACGCGCCCCTGCATGTGACCGAAAACACGCCCGATATTTCCGACTATCCCTTGTGGCGGTTTTTCGGCACCGGCGTCGTCGTCTCTATCCCCAAGGGCAAATGGGAAGTGATCACCGCCGAGGATCTGGAAAACGCCAGGCCCAAAATCCAGGAAGGCGATATGGTGATGATCAATACCGGCATGCACAACAAGTGGGCCGACACCGACGAATATTTCGCCTATTCGCCGGGCATCTATACCGACGGCGCCGAATGGCTGGTGGCAAAAAAGGTAAAGCTGGTCGGCTACGACGTGCAGTCCAACGACCATCCCATGGCCACCAAGCTGGTGGATCACGGCCTCGGCCCCTCGCAACCGCATCTGATCGAGGAGTACAAGGAATATACCGGCCGCGATCCGAAAGAGGATTTCCCGCGCTGGGAAGACGGCCACAAGACCCTGATGATCAAAGGCGGCATTCCCGGCATCGAAAATGTGGGCGGCGATCTGGACGCGGTCACCGGCAAGCGCTGCACCTTTATGTGTTTCCCGTGGCGCTGGAAGGGCGGCGACGGCTGCGGTGTGAGGATTATCGCGTTGATCGATCCGGAGCAGAAATTCCGGTTTGAAACGGGCCAGTAGGCGAATGACGGGCGATCTGTCCGATACCCTCCGGGACTTTCTGGAGGAATGCCAGCGATGCGTGGTGTTCACCGGCGCCGGCGTTTCGACCGATTCCGGTATTCCCGACTTCCGCAGCCCCGGCGGCGTCTGGACCAAAAACCAGCCGATCTATTTCCAGGATTTTATCGATTCCGAAGGCTCCCGGCGCGAAGCCTGGCGGCGCAAGATCGAAACCGACAAGGTGATGGTCGACGCCAAGCCGAACCTGGGCCATCTGGCCATTTCGAAAATGGCGCAAAGCGGCAAGATGGCCAGCCTGATCACCCAGAATATCGACGGGCTGCATCAGGCATCGGGGGTGCCCGACGCGATGATCATCGAGCTGCACGGCAACGCCACTTACTCCACCTGCCTCGATTGCGCCAAGCGTTACGAGAACCAACCGATCAAGGATGCCTTTCAGGCCACCGGCGCGCTGCCGGTGTGCGATGCGTGCGGCGGCCATATCAAAACCGCCACCATCTCCTTCGGCCAGGCGATGCCGGAAGCCGCCATGCTGCGCGCCCAGGAAGCCACCCTGGCCTGCGATCTGTTTATCGCCATCGGCTCGTCCCTGGTGGTATTTCCGGCCGCCGGTTTTCCGGTCATGGCCAAGGACAACGGCGCCCGGCTGGTGATCCTCAACCGGGATCCGACGGAAATGGACGCGCAGGCCGATCTGGTCATCAATGACGAGATCGGCGCCATCCTGCGCCAAGTGGTGCCGATGGATTGAATTGGGGACCGGGCGCTATGATCTCCAAGGTTAACCTTATTTCACGCCGACGCGCGCCGCCGCACTTGCAACTGCGCACCGATGGATTAGACAAATCTCCCGCTCTTGAACACTGTGAATATGTTGAATTAATCCGACATAGGCGGCGCCGAAGAAGAACGCCGCAAACCCGCCTAAAAACCGGGAATAATTCCGCAGGCGAGGGACCAATTTCGTGAAATCCAAGGGTACGGAAATCCTCGCGTAACAAGGTCCAAGAAATCGTGGATTTCCTTACCTTCGAATCCTTATGATCGGGAGTTCAGAAATGGGTTGTTTTCGGTATGAGGCGATGTCCGCTCTTACCCCGGAAGCGGATGTAACCGGCTGTCACGCTGAACGGCAGCTTTTGACCCAGGCTGTGTAAAAGCGCTTTCCGGCTATTCAGCCTGGCTGTCCTGTGGGTTCGTTTGATATAGCGGGGCGGATTTGTCGGGTTTTTAGATTTTTACCGCCGGCGAGCGCGGAG
>JAYGEH010000487.1:0-2598 GCA_046582475.1 Rhodospirillales bacterium | reverse complement strand
TTTGCCGCCGAATTTATCCATATTTTAGCGTCATCGGGATCGGGACCCGCGCCCGCGCCGGAGACACAAATAATTTTAATCGCTTCCTCTATTAATTTGTCCTTTAATTCGGCATCCATCTTAAGCACCTCCTGCGCGGTGCATCACCTGCGTTGTAGAATCGACGCGGCGAACCGGGTGCAGGGACCCAGTGTTCGGTGGCGAAACCTAGCCGCGCCGTACCAATTGTAACTTATTTCAGGTGGATAAATTCGGTTATCGATTGCGCCCTTATTACCTAAATATTACCTAAATACTAAAGCGCCTTTCAATAAACCGCAGAAACCTTGGTATCCCCAGGGGGAGTCGAACCCCCGTTTTCGGCGTGAGAGGCCGATGTCCTGGGCCACTAGACGATGGGGACGCTAGGCTCTGGAGACTGTCGCAATATTTTCACCGCTTTTCAATCATCGGAAAGATCGCCATCCAGGATTTCCAGCGCCAGCGTTTCGAAATCGCCGCCGTCCAGGCGGAAGGCGCCGAGGCTGGTGGCGTCTCCGCCCTGGGCCCCGGCGATGATCCAAATCAGCGACGGCTCGTAGGCCTTGGCGAGATCGGTCGCCGATGGCTTGGCCGGATGGTCCGGGTGCGAATGATAGTGGCCGATGACCTGTTCCGCGCCGCCGCGCAACGCCCGCTCCAAATCGAAACGAACCTGCGGGTCCACCTCGAAGCGGTCCCGGTTGGAATGGCCGAGCCCGGTGGCTGCCACGTTGGCGGCGGGCACCACGCGCGATACCGTCCAGCCATCAGCCCCGCCGCCGCGGCCCACTAAAAGGCCGCAGCATTCCGCCGGGTAGGCCGCCGCTGCCTCGTTCAAAATTAAATCGCGCTGGCGGGCGGTCAAGGTTATTGCCGGCGGGCTCATTTTTGGCCGGCTTTGGGCGATACCAGGCGTATTTTGCCGAGCACCCGGCCGCTGGCGGGATCGATGATCCAGATGCTGGCGCCGCCAACCGTTTCGATATGGGCGTGGAGAACGCCGTCATCGGCGGTGATGCCGATCAGGCGGGCGCCAGGGGGCAGCGTCACCTGGGTTTCAACCCCAGCGCCGCCGGTTCCGAACAGGTTGGTTCCGGGGCCTGAGGATTTGATCAGGAGGCCGACCACCACCGCCGCCAGCCCCAGGACGATCAGCGCGCCGAGACCGGTAACCAGAAAAATTAAGCCCTTGTTCGATCGCATGATTTCAGGTCAATCTCGGTCCCATGACTGGACCCCCCATCGGTGCGCGCCACCTTGTAACCGTCGGGCCCGAGCGCGCCGGCGACCGCCTCGATAAAGTCCTGGGCGATCAAATCGAAAGTTTGTCGCGCACCCGAATCAAAACGCTGATGGCCGATGGCTGCGTGACGTCGGCCAAAAAAACAGTAAACGACCCGTCAAGACGGGTCAAACCAGGCGAAGAATACGAGGTTTTGGTTCCGCTTCCCCGCCCGGCGCGGCCCGTTGGTCAATCCATCGCCCTCGAAATCTGTTACGAGGACGCCGATTTGATCGTTATCGACAAGCCCGCCGGTCTGGTGGTGCATCCGGCGGCCGGAAATCCCGACCGCACCCTGGTGAATGCGCTCATTGCCCATTGCGGCGATACCCTGTCGGGGATCGGCGGCGAGATCAGGCCGGGGATTGTTCACCGGCTGGATAAAGACACTTCGGGGTTAATCATCGCCGCCAAAAACGACGCGGCGCACCGGCATCTGGCGGCCCAATTCGCCGCCCACAGCATCGACCGTGCCTACCGGGCGGTGGTGTGGGGGGTGCCGCAAAAATCGAAGGGCGTGATCCAGGGCAATATTGGGCGCAGCCCCAAGAACCGGAAAAAAATGGCGGTGCTGGCGCGCGGCGGTAAAAAGGCCGAAACCCACTACCGGGTCATCCGGCCGCTGGGGCGCAGCGAACGGGAAATTGCCGGCGCCGCGTTGATCGAATGCCGGCTGAAGACCGGACGCACCCATCAGATCCGCGTCCATATGGCCCATATCGGTCATCCGATTGTCGGCGATCCGGTCTATGGCGGCCGCCGGGCGCGCGGCGGCGGCTCCATGCAGGCCGGTGAAGCCTTCGCTCTGGCGGCGACAGCCCTCGGCCGCCAGGCATTGCATGCCTGGCGTCTTGGCTTCGTCCATCCCGCCAGCGGCGAGCGACTGAACTTTGACAGCCCGCTGCCCGCCGATCTGGAATCGCTTTTGTAATACGAAAATTACAAATGAAACCGGCGCTTACCAAATAACACACGCTGTTCGTTGATTGGGGAGGCAACTCGCGTCAATGATGTCCCTACGTTCCGCACAAGGCGAACGACGTGGAAATCGGAAAGTAATACCAACTTGCAAAAAGAATCATTGATACGCCCACTCACGTAGTCCGCTTGACATAATTTTCCAAGGTTGATCGACGAGCTGGTTCCAAGCGAACCAGCAGTGATCAATAATTTCATTGTAAGATTTGAATATCCTGTTTGAGAGCCAGTTATCGCGCATGAACTGCCAGATGTTTTCGACCGGGTTGAGTTCCGGCGATTTCGGCGGCAAGGGCAGCAGGGTGATGTTGTCCGGT
>JAYGEH010000577.1:0-13523 GCA_046582475.1 Rhodospirillales bacterium | reverse complement strand
GCCCACTTCGTTGACGATGCGGTTGGCGACACGGCCGATAAATTCCATATCGAAGGGATAGAAATCGGCGGTCATGCCGTCGGTGGAATTGACGGCGCGCAGCGCGCAAACGAAATCATAGGTGCGCGCATCGCCCATGACCCCCACCGTCTGCACCGGCAGCAAAACCGCAAAGGCCTGCCAGATATCATCGTAGAGCCCGGCGGCGCGTATTTCCGCAAGATAGATTGCGTCCGCTTTACGCAGGATATCGAGCTTTTCGCGGGAGATGGCGCCGGGCAGGCGGATGGCGAGACCGGGCCCCGGAAACGGATGGCGCCCGACGAAGTTTGCGGGCAGGCCCAATTCACGCCCCAAGGCGCGCACTTCGTCCTTGAATAATTCGCGCAGCGGCTCGACCAGGTCCATATTCATGCGCTCCGGCAGACCGCCCACATTGTGGTGGGATTTGATGGTGACGCTGGGTCCGCCGAAGAATGAAACAGACTCGATCACATCCGGATAGAGGGTGCCTTGTGCCAGGAAATCGGCGCCGCCGGCTTTTGCCGCCTCTTCTTCGAACACATCGATAAACGTAGCGCCGATGATTTTGCGCTTTTGCTCGGGATCGGCGACGCCGTCCAGCTTGCCCAGGAACAAGTCCGCCGCGTCCCGGTGCACCAGCGGGATGTTGTAATGATCCCGGAACAATCCCACCACTTCCTCGGCCTCGTCCATGCGCATCATGCCGGTATCGACAAAAACGCAGATGAGCTGATCGCCAATGGCTTCGTGCAGGAGCACCGCCACCACCGAGGAATCGACGCCGCCCGACAGCCCGCAAATGACCCGCCCCTTGCCCACTTGGCGCCGCGCCGCATCGATGGCCTGATCCTTGAACGACGCCATGGTCCAATCGCCGCCGCAGCCCGCGACCTTTTGGGTGAAATTCTCCAAAAGGCGGGCGCCGTCCGGGGTGTGCACCACTTCGGGGTGGAACTGAAGCCCGTATAGGCGGCGCTCGTCGTCGGCGATGGCGGCGAAGGGGGCGCCTTCGGAGACGCCGACGGCGCGGAAGCCATCGGGCAGTTCATCAACCCGGTCGCCGTGGCTCATCCACACCTGCTGGCGCCCGCCGGCGTTCCAGACGCCGGTGAACAGGGCGCAGTCGTCGGCGATATCGACCATGGCGCGGCCGAATTCCCGCTTATCCGATGCCGCAACCTTGCCGCCAAGCTGCTCGACCATGGCCTGCTGGCCGTAACAGATGCCGAGCACGGGAACGCCGAGACCGAACACGGAATCCGGAACTTGGGGCGGATCGATGCCGGTGACCGATGCCGGCCCGCCGGAAAGAATGACGGCTTTGGGCGCAAACGCGGCGAGGCTTTCCTTGGTCACCTTGTTGAACGGGTGAATTTCGGAATAGACGCCGGCTTCACGCACCCGCCGGGCGATCAATTGGGTCACTTGCGATCCGAAATCGATGATCAGAATTTTTTCGACGGCAGGCATTGGCGTGGCATTAATCCGGCAAATTGTTGGCCGCACTCATAGTCTGTTCGGGGCCCATTGGAAAGGGGGCCGGTGGATATAGGTTTTAGACGATTTCACGGTCGATCCCCGGGCGGCCAACCGCCAGGCAGGCGTTCAAATCGGTCCAGACATAGGCCAGCTCCTTCAGGGTCGTGCCCCAAAGTTCCTCGTCGCGGTCGCCGGTGCGCACCCCGCCCATGGCTTCGTAAAAGAACCGCGCCGGATTGGGCGCCAGCACCCAGATCACGGCGGACATCATCGAGCGCCCCATCATTTCATAGAACAAATGCGCCAGCAGCCGCTCGCCGATGCCCCGTTCCTGATGATCGGGATGCACATAGAGGGTATAAACCTCGCCGGCGACATCGGAGCCTCTGTCCCGGTTGGCGCCGGCGGAGCCCATGGCGGTCAGGTGGCCATGGGCCTCCTCGGCGACCAGCACAATCTCGCGAGACTGGCGAATGGCCCGGGTCCAATAGATCACTTGGCGATCCGGCGACATGTTGATGAGAACCCGGTCGGGCAGGGTGCCGGCATAGGTCGTGCGCCAGGTTTCCACATAGATATCGGCAATCGCCTGGGCGTCGGCCTGAACCGCGGCGCGGATTTTGGTCATTGGCCGCCGCCTCTCTCCAAAATGCCTACGAAAAACCCATCGGTGCCGTGGCGGGCGGGGCTGAGGCGGAGATAAGGATCGCCGCCCGGATAGGCGCCGCCCAACTTTTCGGCCCACACATGGCTGGCGGGGAGGGGCTTGAAATCCGGGTGTGCCGCCAGAAATTGCTGCATCTGGGTTTCGTTTTCGGACGGCAGGACCGAGCAAGTGGCGTAGATCAGGCGGCCGCTCGGGGCAACCAGGGGCGCGGCGGCGGCGAGGATGTCTTTTTGCGTGGTAAGATGCTGGTCCAGCCGCTCCGGCGTCAAGGTCCATTTGGCGGCCGGATTTCGCCGCCAGGCGCCGGAGCCAGTGCAGGGCGCATCGACGAGCACCCGCATCGCAAGGCCCGCATATTGGTCCAGCCAACCACTATTTTCGCCGGCAATACATTTAACGGTGACGTTGGAAACGCCGGCCCGTTTGAGGCGCGCCTTGATGCGGCGGAGGCGGGTTTGGTCCGCATCACAGGCAATCAAGGGGCCGCCGTCCTTCATACTCGCGGCCAGCGCCAGGGTCTTGCCGCCGGCGCCGGCGCAAAAATCGATGGCCAACCGGTCGGCGCGGGCATCACATAGAAGCGCGGCGATTTGCGATGCCTCGTCCTGGGGCTCGACAAAGCCGCCCCGGTAGGCGGTGCTGGAATGGAGATTGACACGCTGGGCGATGCGAAGGCCCATGGGCGAAAGGGTTGTCGGCTCGGCGGCGATGCCTTCGTGGCCCAAAAGCTCCAGGGCGCGGGCGCAATCGCCCTTCAACAGATTGACCCGGAGATCCAAGCTTGCCGGCTGGTTGAGGGCGGTCAATTCGGATTCCAGATCGCCGCCAAATCGTTCGGTCAGTTGCCCCATCAGCCAATCGGGCACTTCCAGGCGCACCGCATCGGGCATGGCTGCATCCGCCAGGGATTGGCCGGCCAGCTTTTGCAAAAGCTGGGTTTCGTCCGCGCTCAAACTGGGCGGGCCATAGGCTTCGCCGGAATATAAATTTTCAATGTCGGATGCGGGCAGCTGATCGGCCAGGGCGAGATGGGCGAGTACATTGGCTCGGGGCTGCGTCGATCCGGTCCACCATTTCAGGCGGGCCTGGGCGCGCTGGATGGCGTAGACGCGGGCGGAAATGTCGCGCCGGTCCGTGGAGCCGATATAGCGGCGGCTGCGGAAATAGGCGGATATCACCTCATCGGCGGGCGAATTTGATGCCCCGGTCTTGTCGAGAACCTCAATAGCGGCGGCCACGCGCGCGGCCGGTGTCATCGGAACATGCTCTAGTTTTCAAGCCGGTAGTTGGGCGCTTCGCGGGTTATGGTGACATCGTGCACATGGCTTTCGCGCAAGCCCGCCGCGGTGATCCGGCGGAACCGGCAATTTGTTTTCATAGCGGCCATATCCGCATTGCCCGTATAACCCATGGAGGCGCGCAATCCGCCGACCAACTGGTGGACCACATCGGTGACCGGGCCTTTATAGGGAACCCGGCCCTCGACCCCTTCGGGCACAAATTTCATGGTGTCCGACACTTCCTGCTGGAAATAGCGGTCCGCCGAGCCCCTGGACATGGCGCCGATGGAGCCCATGCCCCGGTAGGATTTGTAGGAACGCCCTTGAAACAGGAATACTTCGCCGGGGCTCTCCTCGGTTCCGGCGAACAGCGAGCCGATCATCACGCAATCGGCGCCGGCGGCGACGGCTTTGGCCACATCGCCGGAATATTTGATGCCGCCGTCGGCGATAACCGGGATGCCGGCCTTGGCGCAAACTTCGGCGGCTTCGAGGACGGCGGTGAATTGGGGCATGCCGACGCCGGCGACCATGCGCGTGGTGCAGATGGTTCCCGGGCCGATGCCGACTTTGACCGAATCGGCGCCGGCATCGATGAGCGCCTGGGCGCCGTCGGCGGTGGCCACGTTGCCGGCGATCACTTGCGCATAATTGCTGAGCTTTTTGATTCGGGAAACCGATGCCAATACGCCCGAGGAATGGCCGTGCGCGGTATCGACGACGATCACGTCAACTTCGGCGCCGAGCAATGCCTCGGTCCGTTCCAGCCCGGCGTCGCCAACGCCGGTGGCGGCGGCGACCCGCAAGCGGCCTTTTTCGTCCTTGCAGGCATTGGGGAAGGCTTGCGCCTTTTCCATATCCTTGACCGTGATCAGCCCGATGCAGCGGAATTCATCATCGACCACCACCAGTTTTTCGATACGGTGCTGGTGCAAAAGGTGCTTAGCTTCTTCCAGATTGGTGTCTTCCGATACCGTCACCAACGGCGCTTCGGCGGTGTTGGCGGTCATTAATTCGGACACCAATTGATCCGGGTTGGAAGCGAAGCGGACATCCCGGTTGGTCAAGATACCGACCAGTTTCCCCGATCCGTTCTCGACCACCGGAAAGCCCGAATAGCCGTTGCGGTCCATCAATTCGCGGACATTTGCCAAGGTCATGGCCGGGTGGATGGTGATCGGATTGATGACCATCCCGGATTCAAATTTCTTGACCTTGCGCACCTCGTCCGCCTGCTCGTCGGAGGCCTGATTTTTGTGGATGACACCGATGCCGCCGGCCTGCGCCATGGCGATAGACAGCCGGCTCTCGGTGACCGTATCCATGGCCGCCGATAGCAAGGGTATTCCAAGCCGGATTTCCTTGGTTAATTGTGAGTGGGTGTCGGTATCGCTGGGCAGCACGTCCGAAGCGGCGGGTTCCAACAGAACGTCGTCGAACGTCAATCCGTCGAGTATTTGCATGCCATCTCCTAGTGTGATGATTCCAAAAATCGGCACATAAAATGTGCCGAATTTTGGTATCTAAATCACACTAACTTCTTAAAGTGAGTGGCCCGATTCACGCGAAGTTCACTCATGTGAATTTCACGATCGGGACACTACTGAGTTGGCAGCAAATCATACACAAGTGGATGGCAAAGCCAAGCCGGGAGTTTGGGCAGGCTTAATCGCCTGAAATCAACGCGATTGCTTTTACTTAAGCCCCCGGAACCCGGCCGCCACCACGTAGATTTCCGACGAATCGGATCGGCTGGCGGGCGGCTTGGCATGGCGCACGGCGGCAAAGCATTTCTTCATATCGGCGAGCAGGTTTTGCTCGGTCCCGCCCTGCAGCACCTTGGCGACAAAAACACCGTCCGGCGCCAGCACCTCTTTGGCAAATTCAAAGGCCGCCTCGGCCAGGGCCATGATGCGCAAATGATCGGTTTTGGCATGCCCGGTCATGGCCGGCGCCAGGTCCGAGAGCACCGCATCGGCCGGCCCGCCCAGGCAACCCATGATGGTCTCGGACGCGCCGGGCCCTAAAAAATCCAGGGTCAGAATTTCGGCGCCTTCGAGGGGGTCCATTGGTGCCATATCGATGGCGACGACGCGCCCCCCGGTGGACCGGTTTTTGGCGCCGGTGGCGGTGGCGATCACCTGGGTCCAGCCGCCCGGCGCGGCGCCGAGATCGATCACCTTGGCGCCTTTTTTTAATAATCCGAAGCGATCATTCAATTCGGCGAGCTTGTAGGCGGCGCGCGAACGGTAGCCGTCGCGCGATGCGGCCTCGACATAAGGATCGTTCAATTGGCGCTGCAACCAGAGGGTCGAGGACAGCTTGCGTCCTTTTGCGGTTTTGACGCGGACATGGGTGCCGCGCCCGGGCCGTGCCTTGGCGTGGCGGCGATTGCGGGTCAATGGGTTTGGTCCGGGCGCTGGCCCGAGTTCGCATTCGACTGGGTGCGTTGCGCCGGGTTGCCGACAATGGGCTCGCCGTCGGCGGCCATAAGCTCCATCAGTATGCCTTCGCGCAGGCCCCGGTCGGCGACGCTTAGCTTGCCCACCGGCCAGGATTTGCGTATCGCCTCCAATATGGCGCAGCCGGGTATAACCAGCTCGGCGCGTTCGGTGCCGATGCACGGCACTTCGGCCCGGTGCTCGTAATCCAGGCTGGAAAGCATCCTGGTGGCCTTGTCGAGGGCTTGGAAATCCATCTCCAGTCCGTCGATCAGCGCCCGCGAATAACGCGGCAGTTTGAGGTGCACGGCGCCGAGGGTGGTCACCGTGCCCGAGGTTCCCAGCATTTGGACCCGGCCGCCGGCCACTTCCTGGCGGATCTTGTTGCGGCCACAAAATTCCGGCAGATGGCTGCAAATATCGGCGACCATTTTATCGTAGGCGCGGCAATCGATCTCCGCCTGGCCGCACTCCTCGGCCAGGGTGACGACCCCGAACGGCAGCGACAGAACGTCGATGATGTCAAAGCCATTAACCTTGTTGCGGCGCGCCCAGGTCAGTTCGGTCGAACCGCCGCCGATATCGAACACCAGGGCATAGGGCAGGCCATCGGTCAAAAGACTTTGGCAGCCGAGCAGCGCGAGGCGTGCCTCTTCCTCATAAGATATGGTTTCGAAGGCGAGGCCGGTTTCGCGGGTTATCTTGTCGAGGAAGCTATCACAATTGTCGGCCCGCCGGCAGGCTTCGGTGGCGATGTTGCGGCTGTTGACGACGCCCAATTCTTTCAGCTTGGCGGCGCAGATCGACAGCGCCGCGATTGTCCGGTCCATGGCGCTATCGCTTAACCGCCCGGACGTATTCAAACCCTCGCCCAAACGCACGACCCTGGAAAATGAAGACGTAACCCGAAATCCGAAACCCACCGGGCGGGCGATCAGCAAACGGCAATTGTTGGTGCCCAGATCGAGCGCGCCGTAGAGGTGCTGCTTGAAATTCCGCGCCGGGCCAAATTGGGTCCTTCGCCGCTTGTTTCGGTGCTGATTGGCGTGCACCGGATTTTGCCCCCGCGTTCCCATCCGTTGAAAATAGCCTTAATTATCCCATAGTTGAAGCGCCATTTACCAATATCGAGCGTCTGACGAAATACGGCCCCGAAAGGCCGTTTAATATTTGACTTTTGACCGTCTCTCCAGCCTCTATGTGAGGCGCTGGGTTTCGGCTTCCTGCTTCAGGATTTATCCGCCACGATTTAGAAATCCATACTTCGGTACCTGCCAGGAACCGTCGCGCCGATAATGTTGTCGTTCGCATCGAAATAGATCAGGCCGCCATCGACACAATCGTGCCATTGACCAATTTGAAGTTTGTGCCGACCGATGTTTGAGCGGTTTGGAATTCCGCACGGCGTTTCTTCAGCAGCGTCGCTTCACGATTGATAAAGGTGCCGATCTGGCCGCGGAATTTGTCGAAGAATTTCTTGCCGCGGGCCTCGCCGACAAGCGCCGTTATGTCGTTAATGGTCTTGGCGTTGCCGATATTGCGGCGCAGCGTGATGGTCGGCTCGGTCACTTTCGACTGCCACTCGCGAAGCATTTTTTTCCATCTCGGCCAAGCGGTTAACCTGTTTGGGGTTATCGTTGACCAGTTCCTGGAGCGCCTTGATCCGCTCATAGGTGGCATACTTACCGCCCTTGTAGGGCGCCAGGAATTTTTCCTTGCCGGCCAGCAAATAACCGCGCATGCCGGTTTCCATATCGACGGCGGAACCAACGATGTCGGCGGCTTGTCCGAGAACTTCATGGGTATGCGACACCCGTTTGTTGGTGTCGACAATGGTGTTGATGTTGTAAACGCTGATGCCGCCCAGGATGAGCAGCAGGACCATCGGCGAGCATATGCCGATGGGAATTTTTGGTTTGGTCTTAAGATTAGAGAAGTTCATTGGTCTATCCTTGCCTAGGTACCACCGGCGATCAAAGGCGCTTCGCAGACCGCGCCGTAATGTTTGTTGTTAACGCCATAATCCGAATAGCGGACGCCCAACTGTTTCACTGCGGGGAAAATCGCAGCCAAAATGTTTAGCCCGCCCACGGCAACTTTCAATGTTGCCATCCGGGCTTTTCGCTAGGCGGCGAGATGGTCTTTGAAGAGGCGGCGCAAATCCGGGTCGATTTCAAAGAGGCGATCGTCGAACATGGCCGCCGCATCGCCGGCGATTGGCTCCACCATTGCGAAGCTATCCTGGACCAGACCGATTTCGGCGCCGGTCAGCGGTCCATCGACTACGTGATCCATAGCGGGTGTTTGAACGTCCATTATATGTTCCTCGGTTCACGTGCCTGTCATTACACTTCGCCGCCATCAATCCGCATATTTCGCGGTTATTTAAATATTGATGTCGCCGAACTCACTCTCTAATCACGCAAATCGAAGCAGGCGTTACAAATTTAAAGGTGTAAATGCATTTATTTTAGATTCGCTTCGAAACCCCGGCGGGGGCGGGGCGCGCCGGCTTCAAATACCGGGACAGGCCCCCGGCGCGTATCTAAACGCTTTCAATCGGCCTTGCCGGCATGGTAAACACCGACGGCAAATTTTGGCGGTAAGCATGCCTGCTGGCGCAATTGGGGCGTCGTATAATGGCCATTACGTCCGGCTCTGACCCGGAAAATCGGGGTTCGAATCCCTGCGCCCCAGCCAATTAAATCTGGGCTGATATCCCGGCGGCCGCGCCGCTGGCGGCTACGGCTTTACCAATTTGCGGACCTTGGCTTCGATCAAGTTGGTGTAATGCATGTCCCGTTCGGCCGTTTGCCTGGGCATCACTTTGATGATGGTATCGCCGATGCCTTGATCGTCCACGTGCAGGGTGACCTGCAGAAAGGTCACGTCGCCGGGCCGCAACTGTACATCCAGTTTGGTGTTTTGACCGGCGAAGGAAAAAGCGTGCGCGCCCGGCGCCACGTCGCGGTAGGTGCTGGTGCCGGCGAAGGTATCGCCGAACGGCTTTAAGTCCATATACACCACCCTCGGAAATGCCATCGCCAGGACATTGCCGGTCCGGTAGACGAAGACCCGGCTTTTGCCGGCCGCCAGTTTCGGAAGGTTCGGCTTGGCCTCATTGTAGGGAAGACCGAGGGCACAGCCGGTAACAGCAAAAGCCAGAATGAGAAGGATTGCGGATTTCTTTGCGGGGCTCACGGGGATTCCTCCATTGTCCGGAATTCTTGCAGTGCCGGCGCCGGCCGGGACAGGCAGGCCATTAAGGAATTTAATGCCAACTTAACTCTGAATGCCATGGCTATTTTCGCAATTCCGGAATCGGCTGCTGGCGTGCAAATTGGATTCCATCGCCGTCAACCGCGACGTTCGTCACTAGGGGGTCGCCATGATGACGGTGACCAAGCTGTTCAAGGATTTGGTCGAGGATACGAATCTCCATATCGCCAATTATTTGTGTCATGCGATCCACCCGGCCACGGTGCGTCTGCTGAGCAAGATCGGCTTTTGCCCGGCGCTGGTGTGTGCCGCAAGAAACTTGACGCCACGCCCAGATTTCGGAATTACCAGACTTCGCAAAAAAGAATCGTTGCACACCTATCATTATCACCACCCTGCATTCCCGGATCATGATACCGGCCCCCGGCACCCAGGATCTTTTGGAAAAAGCTAAGGCCATGACCTGCGCCTGAGAACCTGTCATAAATAATCGTTCAATAGTAACAGGGGATCCCCAATGTATTTCAAATGCGCCCACCGGGCGCCGGCATCGGACACCGGGACAACGCCGGTGGCGCGTGCCCGCGGCAAGTCGCTGACCGTCGATATCCACTGCCACCGGGAATGCGACGCCGCTTCCGAAATGATGAAGGAAGAAGCAAAGCGGGTCGGTTTCGCCGCCCTTTCATTCGGCAGCGATTTGACCAAGGAGGTCAACAAAAAGCAGCTCGAATTCATTCGCCCGAAAATGGAATCCCTGGATGAGCGGCTCGCCGACATGGACCGCATGGGCGTCGATATCCAGGCGATCTCGGTTTCGCCCTATCAGTTTTATTATTGGGCCGAGCCGGAACCCGGCCGCGCGGCGGCTCAGCTGATCAACGATTCCATCGCCGAAGCGGTCGCTGCGCATCCGGACAGGTTCGTCGGGCTCGGATCGGTGCCGTTGCAAAACACCGAAATGGCGGTGGCCGAATTGGAGCGCTGCGTGAGTGATCTCGGACTCCGCGGCGTAGAAATTCACAGCCGCGTCGGCGACCAAGAGCTGTCGGCGCCGCGCCTGGAGCCGTTTTTCGCCAAGGCCGAGGAACTGGGCATTTTGATTTTCATTCACACCGCCGGCTATTCCCACACCGACCGCCTGACCGAGCATTATTTCCTCAATATCATCGGCCATCCGATCGAGGCGGCCATGGCCCTCAGTCATCTCATTTTCGACGGCGTCATGGACCGCCATCCGGGCCTGAAAATCTGCGTCGCCCACGGCGGCGGCTATCTTCCGTCTTACGCCGGGCGCATGGATCATGCCTATCATGCGCGCGCCGATGTGCGCGATGGATTGCCGTTGCCGCCGGGCGAATATCTCAAACGGTTTTACTTCGACACCATGGTGTTCGAGCCCGATCAGCTTGAATTCATGATCAAGAAATTTGGGCCCGATCATATTCTTCTGGGCACAGATTACCCCTATGATATGGGCGAGGATGACCCCTTGGGACTGCTCGGAAAGGTGCCCGGGCTGGACCAAGCGGCGCATGCGGCAATCCAGGGCGGCAACGCCGCCGCATTGCTGAAGCTGAATTCTTGAGAGCCAGGCCATGGCATATGAAATCCATCCCCTGAGCGAAGGTTTCGGCGCCGAAGTTATCGGCCTCGATCTTTCGGGCGAGCTGACCGAAGAGGATTTTGCCAGAGTCCGCGATTTGTTTTTCGAAAAATCGGTGGTTGTTTATCGGGATCAAGATTTGGCGCCGGAAGCCCAAGAGGCGTTCAGCCGCCGCTTCGGGGATTTGATGGCCCACGTGCTGACCCAGTTTCAGATACCGGGCCACCCGGACGTGCTGGAACTGTCCAACCGGCTGGACGCCGACGGCAACGCAATCGGTTTCGAGGATGCGGGCCGCTACTGGCATTCGGATATTTCCTACAACGCCGAACCGGCGCTCGGCACCATGCTCTATGCGGTCGATGTTCCGCAAGAGGGCGGCGATACATTGTTTGCAGACATGGCCACCGCCTACGATGCGTTGCCCGAAGACGTGAAACAAAAGATCGATGGCCGCTTCGCCTATCACTCCTACACCATCAACTACAAAGCCAACGAAAGCGACGCCGCGACACGCCCCGATTTGACCGCGGAGCAATTGGCCAGCCTCGAAGATGTGCTGCACCCGATTGTGCGCACCCACGAAGACACCGGGCGCAAGGCGTTGTACGTGAATCCCGGCTTTACCTATCGGGTGGACGGCATGGAGCAGGGCGAAAGCGATGACTTGCTGCAAATGCTGTTCGCCCATACCCAGGAGAAACGTTTCGTCTACCGCCATGTCTGGCGGCCCCATGACTTTCTTTGCTGGGACAATCGCTCGACCATGCACCACGCCACGGTCTATGACGGCAAATATACCCGCCACATGCACCGGACCACCGTCCAGGGATTGCGGCCGGTCTGAGCCCCAAGAAAATGGGCCGCCCCCGAGGGGAGCGGCCCGGTAATTCGATATCCGAAATTAAAGATCAGTTCCAGGCTACCCGGTTAAACTCGAAGCCCTTTGGGTTTTTGTGACCGCCAAGCAATTTCACATCCTTATGATGCGCGACGATCGCCGGCAGCGGGATCAACGGCATCAAATAGCTGCGCTTGGTGGAAAGATCGAAGAGCTGCTTGTAGACCTCGGCGCGCTCCTTGGGATCGATGAGGCCGCGGCCCTTGGTTGCCAGGGCCTGCAGCTCCTTGTCCTTGTTGTAGTTGCGCGACGACGGCAGATAGAAATACGACGCCGTGTTGTCGATGTCCGGCTGGCCAACCGAGTTGTCCCAAAGGGTAACCAAAAGTGGCTCACCCTTGCGCCTTGCCTTGATGAAGGAGCCGAAGCTGAGCGCCTTGACCGACGCCTTGATGCCGATTTTACGCAACTGGCCAGCCACCGCTTCGGCGGTCGCACGGGCTTCGCCCCAGGTCAGGATCGGGATTGTGAAACCGTTGGCGAGGCCGGCTTCGGCAAGCAAGCGCTTGGCCAAGGCGGGATCGTATTTCGGCGGTTCCACCGACCAATTACAGTTCTGCACCCACGGATGGCAGACGGCGCCCAACTCCCGCTTGATGGCGGGATGAACGAGCTTGCGCAAATCCGCGCGGTTGACCGCGTGCATGAGGGCGCGGCGCACTTTCGGGTTGCCGAAATGTTTGAACCCGGAGCGGCCCTTCACATCGAACATCATATAGGAGAAGGAGACCGAATCCTGCACATCCACCCGGATGTCGGGATGGGTGGCAAGCTCCAGGGCCTGATCCTTATCCATATTGTACATCAGATCCTGCGCGCCTGTGAGCAGGCTGGCGACCTGGGATTGCTCGTCGGGACGCGGGAAAATTTGCACGCGGTTAAGCTGTGCGCTGGGTTTACCGGCATTGTTGCGATTGTACTTATCATTCTTGATCAGGGTGATGCCCCTAGCCGGGTTGAAGGCAGCAACCTTAAACGGGCCCGATCCGATAGCCTTAAGGCCAAACTTGTTCTTTTTCGCCAGTTTGCCATGGATATGCTTGGGATAGATGGCAGGGAAACTGCTCATCTTGGCTAACATCACAGCCATCGGCACTTTGGCTTTGATGCGGAATGTGTTGTCGCTCAACCGTTGGAACCCCTCGATCCAGTTGACGCGAGTCGCTTTGAACCGGTATTTCACCTTCGGGTCCATGGCGAAACCATAGGTGTATTCAATATCGTCCATGGTCAGCGGCGTACCATCGCTCCAGGTGTTGCCTTTTTTGAGCTTGAATTCCATTGTCTTCGCATCAATCCGCTTCCAGGATTCGGCGAGGCCGGATAGATATATACGCTTGACCGGGTCATAGGTGACAAGATTATCAAAGACCATCCGCGTCGCCAGCGAAGCTTCTGGCCCAGGCTGGAAATAGGTGTCCACGAGGCGCACCGGTTGATAGAAGCCGACGCGCAGGGTGTCCTTGGATTTCTGCGCCGAAGCCGGCATGGCCAAGGCGAGGGCGCTCAAGATACCCGCCCCAGCAAGTAAGAGATATTTGATATTCATTTGAACCTCCTTGGTTACGATTGATTTGAATGGCATTTGTTGAGCAAACGATATCGTGGATCAGGGTTTTCTTCAACAACTCACTTCGGCGTGCTGATGCACGCGAAATTGTATGTCTAATGCCCGGTAAAGCTGCCGCCTTCCTTGGCCAGTTTTTCCAGCAAGGGCGCCGGCGCCATGGCGTCGCCGTCTTCCGCCTGGTAACGCCGCATGGTTTCCAGAATCTTATCCAGGCCGAGCGTGTCGGCGTAAAACATCAGCCCGCCGCGATAGCGCGGAAATCCGTAGCCATGCACATAGGTCACATCCACGTCGCTGGCGCGGAGCGCGATGCCTTCATCGACAATGTTGGCGGCC
>JAYGEH010000375.1:0-2433 GCA_046582475.1 Rhodospirillales bacterium | reverse complement strand
CATCACCAAGGGCGCCGGCGTCGATGTGGTCTATGATTCGATCGGCAAGGATTTGTGGCAATCGTCCCCGGACAGCGTCCGGTGGCGCGGCTTGGTGGTCAATTTCGGCAGCGCGTCGGGCACCCCGCCGCTGCTCGACCTGGCCTTCGAGGGCGGCCGGAAATCCGCCTATTTCATGCGCGCCGCCGGCGGCAATTTCTTGACCGGCCCCGATGTGCGCCGCGCCGCCGCCCGCCATATGTTTCGCATGATCAAGTCGGGCGCGGTGAAAATCCGGGTTGGCCAAAGCTATCCGCTCAAACAGGCCGCCAAGGCCCACCGGGACGCCGCCGCGCGCAAGTCCACGGGCTCGACATTGTTGATACCTTGAGCCATGATCCCGGAGATATCCGGTCACTGTAAGGGGAGGCTGATCAATGCCCAACGTTGCTGGAATAGTCTATGCCCGCCTGGCGTCGCCCGATCTCGACGTGCAGGAAACCTTCCTCCTCGATTTCGGCATGCAAAGGGTCGAGCGCACCGACACCAAGCTCTATATGCGCGGCTCCGATGCCGATCCCTACATCCATATCACCGAATTGGGCGAGCCCAAGGTGCTCGGCTGGGCTTACCTGGCGGCCAGCAATGAAGACCTGGCCGGCTTCGCCCAGCTGGACGGCGCCTCGGCGGTGGAAGCCATCGATGCGCCGGGCGGCGGCAAGCGGGTGCGCCTGGCGGGCGAGCCCAACGGTTTTGCCGTCGAGATCGTGCACGGCATCGCGCCCGCCCAGCCGTTGCCGGTACGCCGCAACATGGTCAATTGGGGCGAAGAGCCCCAGCGCCGCACCAACGAGGCGACCCGCCTCGGCCATGGGCCGGCGGCGGTCAAGCGCATGGCGCACACGGTCCTGGCGACCACCGAGCTGGAACAAACCCTCGCCTGGTACCGGGATAATCTGGGGCTGACCTGTTCCGACGACGTCCATGACCAGGAATCGGGCGAGCTGCTCATGTCCTTCAACCGGCTCGACCGGGGCGAGGAATTTGTCGATCACCATGTCCTCTTTGTCATGCGGGGTAAAATTTCCGGGCTCAACCATTTCGCCTTCGAGGTCGCCGACATCGACGATGTGATGACCGGCCACGAATATCTGCAATCCAAGGAGAAGTACGACCATGTCTGGGGCGTCGGGCGGCATTCCCTCGGCGATCAGGTGTTCGATTATTGGTTCGACCCCTACAAAAGGGTGCACGAGCACAACACCGACAACGCCGTCTTCAACAACCAGGTGCCGGCCAACAAGGTGACCAATTCCGAGGACGAACTGGGCGGCCAATGGGGCCCGCCGCCGCCGGACTTCTTCCTCGGCTACGGGATACCTTAGAGGGGGCGGGTTTCAAACCCGCTCTTTCATTCCACCGCCACCGGCACTTCTATGCCTAGGAGTTCGGCCGCGTTGATGCCCATGATGCGGGCCTTGTCGGCCTCGCTCAAATCCTTGACCGAATTGACATGGCCGACCGGGTCGGGCTGCGCCATGTCGAACGGGTAATCGGTGCCCATGACGATGTGATCGGCGCCCCACACCTCGATCAGGTGGCGCAGTTGCGGCTCGTTGAAGACCACCGTGTCGAAATAGAGCTTCTTGATATGGGCCATCGGCGTGGTGTCGATTTGGGTGCGGCAATCGTCGCGCCGCTCCCAGGGATGATCGAAGCGGCCCCAATAGGACGGGATGTAGCCGCCGCCATGGGCGACGCAGATTTTGAGGCCCGGATATCGGTCCAGGTAGCCGTCGAACACCAGATGGCCGACGGCCAGCGCGCTTTCCAGGGGATGGCCGATCAGGTTGCGGAAATAATGATCGTCCATGCGCTCTTGGAAGCTGGTGCCGATGGGGTGCATGAAAATCAGCGTGCCGGTTTCCTCGGCGTGGGCAAAAAATTTCTCAAGCCCGGCCCGGGTCAACTCCTTGCCGTCCACGTTGGTGGAAATCTCGATACCCTTGAAGCCCCGGTCATCGATGCAGCGCTTCATCTCGGCCAGCGCCATATCGCCGTCCTGCAGGGGCACCGTGCCCATGCCGACGAAGCGTTTGGGGTGCGCCGCCACGATCTCGGCGATGCGGTCATTGATCATGCGCGCCGATTCCAGCGTGGCGTCCGCCGGGTAGCCGTAATTGTAATGGTACGGCGACGGTGAAATGGCCTGCACGTCGATGCCGTCCCGGTCCATATCGGCCAGGCGCACCTCCGGCTCGGTCAGGTTGGCGGCGATGGTTTGCTGCTGTTTGGCGTTGACCTCGGCGGTCAGCGGGTTGCGCTCGGCCCGCGCCTGCAGGGCCGATGGCTCGATGCCTTCGAAGATGGCGTTGATCGCCGGCAGCGCCACGTGGCAATGGATATCGACGGTGAAATGTTTCTTGCCGTGGCCGAGCAGATAGCTGTGGCCAT
>JAYGEH010000367.1:0-14479 GCA_046582475.1 Rhodospirillales bacterium | reverse complement strand
GGGGCGAAATGCCCTTGACCCAGGTTTTTGACGGGCTCTGCCTTTTGTTTGCCGGCGCCATGCTGCTGACCCCCGGTTTCGTGACCGATGGAGTTGGCTTTCTGTTGTTTATACCGCCGCTGCGTATCCTCCTCCGGCGGGGCATTGCGGCGCTCCTTGTCAGGCGTGGCAGCCTGCATGTCTGGAGCCGTCGCGGACCCGGGTCCGGGTCCGGTACCAAAGCCCGCCCGGAGGCCGGCAACGTTTCGGTGATCGACGGCGACTTCGAAGACGTCACGGACGATCAAGATACCGCGAACACAGACAACGGCGGCGTTGAACGGCGGATTAAATAATGTTAGCCATGGCCCGAAATCCATGAATAGGAACCAACATGGCCGAAGAAGACGATAGCCCAATTCCCGAGGAAAGATTTACCCCGGAGCCCGAGGGCCAGGCAGCGAGCTCGGAGGGAAAGCCGGGCAATGGCGGGCTCGAAGAAGAAGCCGCCCTGGCCATCAATGGCCAGTACATCAAAGATCTTTCCTTCGAAGCGCCGCATACACCTGAAATCTATAACGAACTTCAGACCGAGATGCCAGAGATCAAGGTCGATATCGATGTCGGCGCCGAAGCCAAGGCGGAAAACCTGTTCGAAGTTATGATCAAGTGCCGCGCCGAAGCGCGCATCGAAGACAAACTGGTCTATCTGACCGAGATCGAATATGCGGGCCTGTTCACGATTAATGTGGAGCCCGAGGCTTTGGGTCCGGTCCTGTTAATCGAATGCCCCTTGATTCTGTTCCCGTTCATGCGCCGGATCATCAGCGATTTGACCAGCGATGGCGGTTTTGCACCGCTGATGCTGTCGCCGATTGATTTCGCGGCGCTTTATCAGCAGCGCATGATACAGGCTGAAGCCGAGGCGGAAGCGGAAGACGGCGCCGAAGCGGAAGAAGACGCCGGCACGGCATCAGAAAAGAACTGAGGTAAGGAGGGCCGCCGGCAGGCGACCCCAGTCTTTTTCGTTTCCGCCAGCCTTATTCCCGCCAAATCGGCTTATCTATTTTATCGAGAAAATCGTCATGCGCCGCCTTCTCGGGGCCTGATGCTGCGTGCGGCCTCGGCGGCCGCCGGGCGGTATCGCCGGAGGCTTCGGATTGCGCCTCGCCTTGGGTATCCCCTGGCCCGCCGGCATCATCTTTCAATCCCATATCCGCCTGCCGCCCGCCGATCAGCTCCAGATACACCTCGGCCAGCAGCTGCGCATCCAGGAGCGCGCCGTGCAGGCTGCGTGATGTATTGTCGATGCCAAGCCGTTTGCAGAGGGCGTCCAGGCTGGCCGGTGCGCCGGGGAACGCTGTCCGCGCCAGGACGACCGTATCGATAGCGCGCGCTTTCGCCAAGATGGGCCGGTCCAGTGCCTTTAGTTCGGCATTGATGAAGCGCAAATCAAACTCGGCGTTGTGAATGATCAGCGGCGCATCGCCGATAAATTCGAGAAACGATTCAGCCACGTCATTCATGACCAACTGGTCCGCCAGAAATTCGTCGGATAGCCCGTGGATGGCGAAGGCTTCTTCCGGCATGGGCCGCTCGGGATTGATATATTGGTGGTAGGTTTCGCCGCTCGGCAGGTGATTGATCAGCTCGACACAGCCGATCTCGACGATCTTGTCGCCGGTCGCCGGGTTGAGGCCGGTGGTTTCCGTATCGAGGACAATCTCTCTCATTTCCAGTCCGTAATCTGCTTCGGCGAAACCCGTTACCGGGGCTTGAGCGGCGGCCAATGGGTACCGGTCACGGCCCGCGCCACAGTGACGATGTTTCGGACCTGCCGCAAGCTTTGCCGGCGGTCGAGACCGGTGTTGATGATGAAATCGGCGCGCCGGCGTTTTTCCGCGTCGGGCACCTGGCGGGCCAGGATCGCGCGCATTTTATCGGCGCTCATGCCGGGCCTTGAAAGAATGCGGGCGCGCTGCAGGAACCGCGTGACGCTGGCCACGGCGATCAGGTCGCAATATTCATCGCCCCTGGTTTCAAACAGAAGCGGAATATCAAGCACCGCCAGCGCCGCGCGGCGGCCGGTGGCCAATTTCAGGAACCGGTTCTGGCGGCGCCGCACCAAGGGATGCAATAGGGATTCCAGGCGCGCCAGGGCATCGTCCTTGCCGAACACTTCGGCGCCCAGTTTGGCGCGGTTGACGGCGTCGCCCTCGATAACCCCGGGAAAGGCAGCGGCGACGTCCGCGACCGCCGCGCCGCCCTTGGCCAGCATGGCATGCACGGCGGCATCGGCGTCATAGACCGGAATGCGGAGATAACGGAACATGCCGGCGACCGTGGATTTGCCCATGGCGATGGAACCGGTGAGGCCGATGATGACCATGGGCGCCGGTCCCGCCTCAAGACCCGAAAATATGGGCGCCGAGGGCCGGCGTCACCTGGGGTTCGGACCCGAACCAGGCGGCAAATCCTGGCCGCGCCTGATGCAACAGCATACCGAGCCCATCGACGGCAACATTGCCGCGTCCCCGCGCCGCCGCCAGCAAGGGTGTTTCCAGGGGCGTATAGACCACATCGGCGACCGCCGCCGCCGCCGGCAGCGCGTCCAACGATAAATCGAGCGCACCGGCGCCGGTCATGCCGAGGCTGGTGGTATTGACCAGCAAAACCGCGCCGGCCAGGACTTCGGTCCGGCTTTCCCAGCCGGTTACCCGAATCGCGGCTTCTTGACCCAAATCCGCCGCCAGAACATCGGCGCGGGCTTGGGTCCGGTTGAGAATGCAAATGTCCCTGGCGCCGGCATCGATCAATCCGGCGATGACGCCGCGCGCCGCGCCGCCGGCGCCGAGGACCACGACCCGGCCGCTATCCAGTTCCAAATCCGGCGCATGATCACGCAGATTTTCCATAAAACCGAAGCCGTCCGTATTGGTGCCGGTGAGCCGGCCATCGCTGCCCACCGTCACCGTGTTCACGGCGCCGATACGGCGCGCCAAATCATCGACGTGGTTATCCCCGTGATTGAGAGCCGCCAGAGCCGCCTCCTTGTGCGGGATGGTGATATTGACCCCGGCAAAGCCGAGCTTGGGCATGGCATGGAGGGCATCAGCCAGATTTTCCGGTGCCACCGCCAAAGGCACGTAGGCACCGTCGATCCCCATTTCCCGGAGCCAATAGTTGTGGATACGGGGCGACAGGGAATGGGCAATGGGCCAGCCCATGACACCGGCGAGGGTGGCGTTTCCGGAAATACTCATTGCTCCAATATCCCTTCACCTCTGAGAAATTCCAGCAATTCCAGCAAAGGCAGGCCGAGGATCGTGAAATAATCGCCGTCGATTTCGGAAAATAATTGCGCGCCCATATCTTCGAGGCGGTAGGCGCCCACCGACGCCAGGGCATCAGCGCCGACGGTATCCATATAGGCGCCGATAAATCCGTCCGAGACGGTGCGCATGCTTAGGCGCATTTCCTTCGTGGTCTGCCACAAAAGATCGGTGCCCCGGACCACCGCGCAGGCGGTGACCAGACGGTGCATGCGGCCGCGCAGATCGCGAAGATGCTGTTCGGCGGCAGCCCGGTCCTTGGGCTTATCGAATAGCCGGCCCTCGCAGTCGAGGATCTGGTCGGCGCCGATAACCAGGGCACTGCCATGATCTTCGGCGACGGCGCGGGCCTTGGTTTCGGCGAGGCAGGCGGCGATGGCATCGGCGCCCTGGCCGGCCAGTTCCTCTTTGATCCGGTCCTCGTCCACATGCGCCGCATGGACGGTGAACGGGACACCGGCGCCCCGCAACAATTGGGCGCGCACCTGGCTGGCGGAGGCGAGGATCAATTCCGATGCCGGGGACGTGTTTTGTGGCAAAGGGGTCAATGTTCCGGCTCGGACTGGCGGGCCTCGGTCAGCATTTGCATGATCGAGGCCGCCGTTTCCTCGATCGAACGGCGGGTCACATCGATTACCGGCCAGCCCGGCCCGGCGATGATGCGATTGGCGAATTTTACTTCCTCGGCGACCGCGTCCGGATCCGCATATTCGGAACTGTCGCCTTCGTTCAGCATGCGCAGCCGGTTGCGCCGGACCTGCACGAGGCTGCCGGTTTCCTTGACCAGCCCGACCACTAGCGGATGCGTAAGGCTGAACAGCTCATCGGGAACCTCCATGCCGAGGATGATCGGAATATTGGCGGCCTTGATGCCCCGGTTGGCCAAATAAATGCAGGTCGGCGTCTTGGAAGTACGCGACACGCCGACCAGAACCACATCGGCTTCTTCCAGGTTCCAGGTGCCCTGGCCGTCATCATGGCTCATGGCGAAATCCATGGCCGATATGCGCGCGAAATATTCGTTGTCGAGCAGGTGCTGGCGGCCGGGACGAGCCTGTTGTTCAATATTCAGAAAGCCGCCGAAGGCCGCCATGATCGGCTGCAGCACGGAAATGCATGGCACCTGAATACGCCGGCAGGCGTCCTGCAGCTTGGTGCGTACCTTGGCATCAACCAGCGTGTAAAGGACAAAGCCGGGATTAGCCTCGATCCCGCTGATCACCTTTTCGACCTGACCTTCGGTGCGCACCAATGTCCAAAGACTTTCCGTCAGCTTGATATTTTCAAACTGCACCAGGCAGGCACGCGCCACCGACTGGACGGTTTCGCCCGTTGCATCGGAAACCATATGCAGATGAAATTTTTCCATGCGATCGATCCGGGATAACGCGGGATAAACAGGGGATAAGCCTGCAAATATTCGAGTCGGCCTAATTGCGCGCCACCTTCACATATCCAAGGCCACATTCTTATACAAGGAAATCCGGTTGTCCCGCCGCCCAGGCAATAAGAACTTATAAAATCTTATAAATTTTCATACCCATTTTCATGCCCCGCCGAGAGCGCCAATGAACGGTCTCCATAAACAGCCGGACCGGATTGCCCACCATGTATTGCTTAATACTCCGGTACAACGATCACCCTTGTAAAAGCCTTGGGATAAGCTGTTGGAAATTATTAATCCCCTTTATACCGGCGCCAACAACAACCACATCCTTTATAATATATCTTTTTTGTTTTAAGTGAGTTATCCCGAAACGTCTCTATTTCCGCTCACCAGGATTTAGAATGAACCAATCCGTCAAGCCGTTGTTGAATACGCTGGCCGGTGCGCCGCCGCAGGCGCCGCCAATCTGGCTGATGCGCCAGGCAGGGCGGCACCTAAGCGAATATATGGCGCTCCGTAAAAAGTCGAAGGATTTTTTGGCCTTCTGCTATAACCCCGACTTGGCGGTGGAAGCCACCCTGCAGCCGGTGCGCCGCTATGGACTGGACGCGGCCATATTGTTTTGTGATATTCTGGTGATCCCCGACGCTCTTGGCCAAGCGGTGTCGTTCGTCACCGGCGAGGGTCCAAAGCTGGATGCCATATCCGATGGCGAGACCTTGCCGGAATTTGATGAGGACAAGCTTCATAGTCACTTGGCGCCGGTGTACGAGACGGTCTCGCGCCTTTCCGAGGCCCTGGAGAATACCGTCACCCTGATCGGATTTGCCGGCGCGCCCTGGACGGTGGCGACCTATATGGTCGAAGGCGGTTCCAGCCGGGACTATCAAAAAACCCGGAGCTGGGCCTATCAAAATCCGGACGGCTTTCAAAAATTGATCGATCTTCTGGTCGATGCGACGGCCTCCTATCTTAGCCGCCAAATCAGCGCCGGCGCCGAGACCGTGCAGTTGTTCGACAGTTGGGCCGGTATTTTGCCGCCGAACGAATTTGACCGCTGGGTGATCAAACCGGCCGCCGCAATCGTCAAGCGGCTGCGCGCCCGGCATGGCAAGGTACCGATCATCGGCTTTCCGCGTGGCGCCGGCGCCCAATATCCGGCTTTCGCGGAACGGTCCGGCGTCGATTGCGTTTCCCTCGATGCCACCTTGCCGCTGGACTGGGCGGCGAAATCGCTGCCGGCGGGCATGGCCGTCCAAGGCAATCTGGATAATCTGCTTCTTCTCAGCGGCGGCGACGTTATGGATCAGACAGCGCGGGCGATTATCGCCGCCTTTGCCGACAGGCCGCATATTTTTAATCTGGGCCATGGCATCCTGCCGGAAACGCCGGTCGAACATGTCGAACGGCTCTGCGCCGTGGTACGCGGCCAATAAGGCAGCACGATCGATGGCATCATGAAGCGCGCGGTTGTCCTTTTTAACCTCGGCGGACCTGATGCTCCGGAAACGGTGCGGCCGTTTTTGTTCAATCTGTTCAACGATGCGGCGATCATCGATCTGCCCAGCTGGCTACGCTGGCTCATGGCCCGGCTGATATCGGGGCGCCGCGCCAAAACGGCGCGCGCCATCTATGACCATATCGGCGGCAAATCGCCGCTTCTGGAACGGACGCAAGCGCAAGCCGGGGCGTTGCAGAATGCCTTGGCCGTGGATGCAGGCGAAACCCGGGTCTTTATCGCCATGCGCTACTGGCATCCGATGACCGAAGCGGCGGTCCAGGCGGTCCAGGAATTCGGTGCCGACGAAATCCTGCTGCTGCCGCTCTATCCGCAATTCTCAACCACCACCACCCAGTCGTCCCTCGACAAATGGCACCGTTGCGCCCGGGCGGCCGGCTTGACGGCGCCCAGTTATGGAATTTGCTGCTATCCCGCCGCTCCCGGTTTGATCGCTGCCCAGGCCCGATTGCTCGGTGCGGCCTTGGCCGAACAATCCGATGATCAGCCGATGCGGGTTTTGTTTTCCGCCCACGGTCTGCCGGAAAAAATCGTCGCCAAGGGCGATCCCTACCCGGTGCAGATCGCCATCACCGCCGCCGCCATCGCAGGCAAGGCGGGATTGGCCGAAGACGACTGGATGATCTGTTATCAAAGCCGGGTCGGGCGCCTCAAATGGATCGGCCCGTCCCTGGACGACGCGCTGACCGAGGCCGCCCGGGATGGTACCGGCGTTACGGTCCTGCCCATCGCCTTCGTATCAGAGCATTCCGAGACCCTGGTCGAGTTGGACATAGAATACCGCGAAATCGCGGAGCGGCTGGGAATCCAAACCTATATTCGCGTCCCCGCCGTCGGCATCGAGCCGGAATTTATCGATGGTCTTGCCCATATGGTCCGCGCCGGATTTACGGCCCGGCAACGGTTGGCACCGATTGGCTTGGATCGGATTTGCCCGTCTGACCAGACGGCTTGCCCTTACCGGCCGGGCTAGATAGATAAATCCCATGATCGAGTTATCGGCGACCGCATTTCTTTGGATTAAGGCGCTGCACATCATCAGCGTGATCGCCTGGATGGCCGGCATGCTCTATTTGCCCCGGCTGTTTATCTATCATTGCGGCGCGGAACCCGGCAGCCAGCAATCGGAGACCTTCAAGGTGATGGAACGCCGGCTTATGCGCGCCATCCTCAATCCGGCGATGATTGCTACATTTCTTTTTGGCGGGATTATGCTGGCCAACCTGGACGGGGAGGCATGGGGCGATGGCTGGTTGCACGCCAAGCTGACATTCGTGATTTTGATGGCCGGGATGCACGGCATGATGAGCCGGTGGCGGCGCGACTTCGAAGCCGATAACAATCAGCGCCCGGCCAGGTTCTACCGGATCATGAACGAAGTCCCGACGATTCTGATGATCGCCATTGTCATATTGGTGGTGGTCAAACCGTTTTGAAGCCATCGCCTCAATTTTCGGGAAATTATTTCAGAATTAATGTATCGGGAGGGCTTGCAGAGGTCCTTCGGCAATCTATATTTGACTTAATTCCGTGTTTCAGGTAAATGTGGGTTTAATCGAATCCGAACTCGACCGAGCAACCGGACTTCAAATTATACCATTAAGAGATCGGGCGACATGCCCCGAATTTAGGCTTTTCCGCACCCGCGGCCGGAATTTTCAATTTCCCCTTATAGCTAAGAATACACCCATGAACCTTCAAGAACTTAAAATGAAAAACCCTCCGGAACTGTTAAGTTTCGCCGAGGATCTGGAGATCGAGAACGCCAGCAGCCTGCGCAAGCAGGACATGCTGTTCGCGATCCTTAAACAATTGGCCGAAAACGATGTCGCCATATTTGGCGACGGCGTTTTGGAAGTTTTGCAAGACGGCTTCGGCTTTCTGCGTTCGCCCGAGGCCAACTACCTTCCCGGCCCCGACGATATTTATGTCTCGCCCAGTCAGGTTCGCCGCTTTGGCCTGCGCACCGGCGATACGGTCGAGGGTCAAATCCGCTCGCCCAAGGACGGCGAGCGCTATTTTGCGCTGCTAAAAGTCAAGGATATAAATTTCTCCGATCCCCAAGATATCCGCCATCGCATCAATTTCGACAATTTGACGCCGCTTTATCCCGATCAACGGATCAATATGGAAATCGACGATCCCGACTTCAAGGATCCGACCCTGCGCGTCATCGATATAATCTCACCGATCGGCAAGGGCCAGCGGGCGTTGATCGTGGCGCCGCCCCGGACCGGCAAGACCGTGATGCTGCAAAACATGGCCCAGGCGATTTCCCACAACCATCCGGAATGCTATCTGATCGTCCTGCTGATCGATGAGCGGCCCGAAGAAGTGACCGACATGGCACGCAGCGTGCAGGGCGAGGTGGTCTCCTCGACCTTCGATGAGCCCGCCGTGCGCCACGTCCAGGTGGCTGAAATGGTGATCGAAAAAGCCAAGCGGCTGGTCGAACATAAACGCGACGTGGTGATCCTTTTGGATTCCATCACCCGCCTGGCGCGCGCCTACAACACGGTGGTGCCGTCGTCGGGCAAGGTGCTCACCGGCGGTGTCGACGCCAACGCCCTGCAGCGGCCGAAGCGCTTTTTCGGCGCCGCCCGCAATATCGAGGAAGGCGGCTCGCTGACCATCATCGCGACCGCGCTGGTCGATACCGGCTCGCGCATGGACGAGGTCATCTTCGAGGAATTCAAGGGCACCGGCAATTCGGAGATCATCCTCGACCGCAAGCTGACCGACAAACGCACCTGGCCGTCCATGGACATCACCCGGTCCGGAACGCGCAAGGAAGAGTTGCTGGTGGAGAAGGGCATGTTGTCAAAAATGTGGGTGCTGCGGCGCATTCTCAGCCCCATGGGTGTCGTCGATTCCATGGAGTTTCTGCTGGAGAAGCTCAAGGATTCAAAGAACAACAGCGATTTCTTCGATTCCATGAACACCTGACGGCGCAGCCCGGCTGGGGATGGCAGGATCGGCCACACAGGCGTCATTCTTGACACCTGTTTACCCTAGAGCATTACCAACCCGAATTCTAAGGCAACAACACCGTCGAACCGGTGGTGGCGCGGGATTCCAAGGCCGCGTGCGCCTTGGCGGTTTCGGCCAGGGGGAAAGTTTGCCCAATCTCGATCTTGACGGCGCCTCTTGCCACCGTTTCGAACAAGGCGCGCGCGGCTTCCAGGCGCAAGGCATGATCGGCGGTGTAATTGATCAAGGTGGGACGGCCCAAAAATAACGAGCCCTTGGTCATTAGCGTCAGCGGCTCCACCGCCGGCGCCGGTCCCGACGCATTGCCGAAGCTGATCACATAGCCGAAATTCAAAGCGCAATCGAGAGAGTCCTCGAAGGTGTCTTTGCCGACCGAATCATAGACCACCGGGACGCCGGCGCCATTGGTGATCTCGCGCACCCGTTCGGCGAAATTCTCGGTCAAATAGTTGATCGCATGATCGCAGCCATGGGCCTTGGCGATCTCCACCTTGGCGTCGGAGCCGACAGTGCCGATCACCGTGGCGCCCAGATGCTTGGCCCATTGGCATAGGATGGTGCCGACGCCGCCGGCGGCGGCATGGATGAGGATGGTGTCGCCGGCGCTGACCGGAAAGCATTTGAACAGCAGCATATGGGCGGTCATGCCCTTGAGCATCATGGCCGCCGCGGTTTGATCTTCGATGCTGTCCGGAACCGGCACCAGCACGCCGGCATTCATGATCCGCTGTTCGGCGTAGGAGCCCAACTGGCCGCCCGCATAGGCAACCCGCTGGCCAGCGGCCAGGCCTTCGACGCCGGGCCCCACCGCCTCGATAACCCCCGCCGCCTCGGTGCCGAGGGTCAGTGGCAGGTCCATGGGGTAAAGGCCGGAGCGCTGATAGCAATCGATGAAATTCAGGCCCACCGCGGTGTGGCGAATGCGCACCTCGCCGTCGCCGGGATCGCCTAAATCCATGTCTTCCCACCTGAGAACGTCGGGTCCGCCATGCTTGTGGATGCGTACAGCCTTGGTCATGATTTCCCTTCCTGATTCGAAATAAACGTCCAGATTTACAGCAACCTATAACCTTCCAATCGGAGCAAGGCCAGCTTGGTTTCGATACCCTCGCCGCCGGAATAGCCGGTCATGCGTCCGCCGGCGCCGATGACCCGGTGGCAGGGAATTAAGATGGGGATCGGATTGGTGCCGCAGGCGCCGCCGACGGCGCGCGCGGCGCTGCCGAGATGGCGCGCCACATCGCCATAGGTGGTGGCGGCGCCGTAGGGGATGGCGCACATTTGATCCCAGACGGCGCGCTGGAATTCCGATCCCCGGGGCGTCAGCGGCAGCTTAAAATCCTGGCGCGCCCGGTCGAAATAGGCGTCGAGTTGATCCTTCGCCCGGGTGAGAAGCGGCGTTTCCGATGTGCCAACCGCGCGCCCGAATTCCAGGGCGACGATGGCGCCCCCATCCTCGAATATGGTCAGCGGCCCCAGCGGGCTGTGCATGGATAGATGCGCCATGCCTGGGTTTTAAATCTTTCGAAGCGCGCTCTTCAAGTCTTCCGGCTCGCTAACCGGCAATCCGCAGGTGGTGCCGACGCACACATAGGCGGCGGCACGGCCATCGATGGCGGTCTTGCCGGCGGCCGGGTGGCCGGGCGGCAGCGCCGCGCCGTCTTCCATTTGCAGGAGCACCAGATTGGGATGGCCGGAGGCGCGCGCCACCTGGGCCAGTGCCTGGACAGCCTCGCCTTCGCCGACAACAACCACCTGCACGGCGGCGCTTAAGAAGTCGTAGCCGTTGAGGATGCCGGGCATGCCGAGATATTGATCCGGCGGCTGGCGTCCGAATAGATCGATAATGGCTTCGGCGCGCACAAGGTGATCCGCCTCGCCGGTGAGGAAATAGAGCCGCGCCAGGTTTTCCACCATGGTGCCGTTGCCGGCGGGCGTGGCGTTGTCCGAGGCGGTGCGGGTGCGCACGATCACATCCGCCGCGTCATCGGGCGAAAAATAATAGCCGCCGTCGTTGGCGTCCCAGAAGTAATCCTTGGCGGTACCGGTCCAGCGCTGGGCCGCCTGAAGATATTCGGGCGCCATGGTGGCCTGGTAGAGAGCCAGGGCGGCGCGGATCATTTGCGCGTAATCGTCGATCACGTCGGTATCCTTCTGGATGCCGAGGCGGCTGGAATGGCGCAGCCGGCCCGCATCACTTTCGAGCCCGGCGACAAACTGGAAGGCATCCCGGGCGGCGTCGATCCAGGCAACTTCGGCGAACATGGCGCCGGCCCGGGCCAAGGCGGCGATCATCAAGCCGTTCCAGTCGGTGAGGATTTTATCGTCGAGGCCGGGCCTTTCCCGCCTCGCCCGCACCGCCCGCAGCCGCTGGCGCGCCGCGGCCAGCGCCGCTTCCTCGTCCGCCTCGCCCAGGTCCAGATGATCGAGGCGGTTGAGGATGGTCTTGCCTTCCCAGTTGCCGCCGCCGGTCACGCCGTACACGTCCTTGAAGGCGGCGGCGTCCCCAAGGGCGGTATCGATCTCGGCTTCGGTCCACACATAAAAGGTACCCTCGGCGCCCTCTGAGTCGGCGTCCAGGGTGCCGGCGAAGGCGCCGCCATCCTGGCGCAGCTCGGCCAGCGACCAATGGATGGATTCGCGCAGGCGCTGCTCGAACAGGGGCGCGCCGGTTTCCGCATGGACCTCGGCCAACAGCTCGATCAGCTGGGCGTTGTCGTAGAGCATTTTTTCGAAGTGCGGCGCCAGCCAGATCTCGTCGGTGGAATAGCGGGCATAGCCGCCGCCCAAATGATCATAGATGCCGCCCTGGGACATATGGGTCAGGGTGTTGGTGACGGCAATGCGGAAGCGCTCCTCGCCGCCCCTTTTATAGGCGCGCCAGAGAAGGCCGAGGAACACCGGCTGCGGGAACTTGGGCGCCCCCCTTGTGCCGCCGTTAATATCGTCCATCAGGCCGAGGGCCTGTTCGGCGACGGCATCGATCTGGGCGGGCCCATAAATGCCGGCGTGGCGTTTGGGCGGCGCCTCCGACATGCGTTGCAAACCGTCCTTGATGGCAGCAACGTTTTGGCGGATTTTGTCTTTCTCCTTGGCGTAAAGATCGGCGGCGCCAATGAGAACGTCGGGAAATGCCGGGTGCCCGAAGCGCGCTTCGGGGGGAAAATAGGTGCCTCCATAAAACGGCATTTTTTCCGGGGTCAGGAACATGGTCAGCGGCCAGCCGCCCCGCTGGCCCATCATCGCCAGCGCCGACATGTAGATGGTATCGATCTCCGGGCGCTCTTCCCGGTCGACCTTGATGTTGACGAACTTGGCATTCATCAGCGCCGCGATTTCCGGCGATTCGAAACTTTCATGGGCCATGACATGGCACCAGTGGCAGGCGGCATAGCCGATGGAAAGAAGCACCGGCTTGTCCTCGGCCAAGGCGCGCTGGAAGGCGTCTTCGCCCCAGGCGTGCCAATGAACGGGATTGTCTTTATGCTGAAGCAGGTAGGGGCTGGTTTCACGCCCAAGTAGGTTTTCCGGCACCGCCGCGCCTCCGCTGACTGTGGGCGTATTGATCCTTGCGGTTCGCCCGCCGATCAGCATAAACCGTGGCCTCGAAATTAAAAGATTTAAGATGCGAATTGGAATAATTAAAAAGATAAATCTCTTTGATCGATGGGAAGTTTGGCATAAGTTATTGAAAAAGAAGATGAATTAGAAAGATCGATATGAATACCGAAACCATATTCGCCTTGGCAAGTGGTGGCGGCAAGGCTGGCGTTGCCGTCTATCGGGTGTCCGGTGGATTGGCCGGGAACGCCTATAAGGTGCTGACCGCATCGCCACTGCCGGCGGCCCGGCGGGCGGTGCGGGTGCGGATTCTGGATGCCGCCGACGATGGTCCCATCGATGACGGATTGGCTTTGTGGTTTCCGGCGCCCAACAGCTTTACCGGCGAAGACGTGGTGGAATTTCATCTCCATGGCGGGCGCGCCGTGCACGGCGCCATGCTGGATGCCCTTGCCCGGGTCCCCGGATTGCGGCCGGCCGAGGCGGGCGAGTTTACCCGCCGCGCCTTTGAGAACGGCAAGATGGATTTGACCGAAGCCGAGGGCTTGGCCGATCTGGTCGAGGCCGAGACGGCGGCCCAGCGGCGCCAGGCCCTCAGGCAGATGGATGGCGCCTTGGGCCAAATCTACGATCGCTGGCGGGACGCGCTGTTGACGGCCATCGCCCGGTTCGAAGCCGAAATTGATTTCGCCGAAGAGGATTTGCCGGCTGGCCTCCGCGCCGAGGTTACCCAGGCGGTGGTCCGCCTGGATGCCGAGCTGGCTGGGCACCTGGACGACGGCGGCCGCGGCCAAAGGCTGCGCGACGGGGTTTCCATCGCCATTCTGGGGCCGCCCAACGCCGGCAAGTCGAGCCTCTTGAACCGGTTGGCGGACCGCGACGTGGCGATCGTTTCGGCCCGCGCCGGGACCACCCGCGATGTCATCGAAGCGCATCTGGATCTGGCCGGTTATCCGGTTGTCCTCGCCGACACCGCCGGCCTCCGGGATGCCCGGGACGAATTGGAGGATGAAGGCGTGCGCCGCGCCCTGGCCCGCGCATCCGGCGCCGATATAAAAATCCTGGTGTTCGACGGCGCCCGCTGGCCGGACCTGGACACCCATACCCTGGACCAATGGGATGAAAATGCCATCACGGTGGTCAATAAAATCGATCTCGGTCCGGATTTGAACCGGGATACGCCCTTGCCGGCGGCGGCAAAGCCCCTTGGACTGTCGGCCAAAACCGGGTCCGGTATCGACGCATTGCTGGCGCGGCTGGAGGCCAAGGTTGGCGCCCAATGCGCCGGCGACGGCAGCCCGGCGTTGACCCGCCTGCGCCACCGCCTGGCCCTGCAGGAATGCCGCGAGGCTTTGCAACGGTTCCAATGCGCCGGAATGGTGGAACTGGCCGCCGAAGACTTGCGCCTGGCGGCCCGCGCCATGGGCCGGATCACCGGGCGCGTCGATGTGGAGGATATTCTTGATCGCATATTCTCGGAATTTTGTATCGGAAAATGAATTTGGTAAAGTATACCAAACATATATCAAATTATGGTATAACTGAAAAAAAATACTACAATATATTGATTTCATTACGATAACGAATTGGTTTTGCATCCGCCCCGGGAATTGACGGCCAGGGTCGGCGGCCCTAAAGTCCACCCCATGAAATTCCAGAGCAATACGGGTTATGATGTGGTGGTGGTCGGTGGCGGCCATGCGGGCTGCG
>JAYGEH010000562.1:0-3799 GCA_046582475.1 Rhodospirillales bacterium | reverse complement strand
GAACGAAGCCGGGTAGGCGCCAAGATTGCCAATGTAATCCAGATCGACGGCCAAGACGCGCCCTTCGGCGTCGAACCCGCAGCGGCCGCTGACGAAAATATCGCGCGCCTGGAAATCGCTGAGGAACTGCTCCTGGCGGCTGCAAGTCCATTTGACCGGACGGCCGAGGCGGCGCGCGCCCCACGCCACCAGCGCGTATTCCGGATAGGTGGGGGTACGCACGCCAAAGCCGCCGCCCACATCGCCGGTGACGATGCGCACGCTTTCCGCTTCGATGCCAAACACCTTCATCAGGGCCATCTGGTGGCGGTGCACCCCCTGGCTCGGCGCATAAAGGGTGAAACGGCCCAAAACCTCATCGTAATCGCCAACCGCGGCGCGCGGCTCGATGGGTGTCCCGCTGATCCGCTGGTTCAAGCTTTCCAGGTCGATCACATGGGCGGCGCCCTCCAACGCCGCTGCCACGCCGGCTTGATCGCCTTTGTCCGCGATCAGGCAGAGATTGCCCGCCGGCCAGGATTCGGGCGCGCCTTGAGCCAGGGCGGCGCGCGCATCGGTGACGGCGGGCCGAGGCGCGTAACCGGTTTCCACCAGACCGGCGGCATGGTTGGCTTCATCGGGGGTGCCCGCCACCACCATGGCGACGATCTCTCCCACATGGCGAACCCGGCCCATGGCGATTGGGAAATGCTCCGGGATCGGGTCATGGAGAATGTTTTCCGGCGCAAACCCGGGCTTGGTGATATCCAGATGATCGGCGCCGATGACGTTGTGGAGGAGCGCGCCGAGCCCGTCGGCGGCAAAATCATCGCCGCTCAGCACCAGCAATACCCCCGGCGCCGCCCGAGCCTTGGCCACGTCCAGGCGGGTGATATCCGCATGGGCGTGGACGCCGCGGACGAAACAGGCATAGACCTGGCCATCCCGGTTGACATCGTCGGCGAAATTGCCGCCGCCGGTCAGCAGGCGCCAGTCTTCCACGCGCCGGAGCGGCTGGCCGATCAGTTTCTCCATTTTTGGAATCTCCCCGGTTGAAGCTTAATTTGCCGCCAGCTTGGCGCGGTGGAATTTGGCCTCGCGGCGCGCCGAATAGTAGGTGGCGGCGAAGATGATCACGGCGCCGACGCCGGTCCAGATATCGGGCACCTGGGCGAAGAAAAAAAAGCCGATAACGGCCACCATGGGCAGGCGGATAAACAAAACCGGCGAGACCAGGCTGGCCTCGGCCAAAACGAAGGCGCGCGCCAGAGACCATTGCGCGGCAAACGAGGTGAGCCCAAGGGCGATCAACCAGGGCCAGTCGGCAAGGCTGGGCGTCACCCAATTAAAGAGGGAGACGGCGAGCGCGATCGGTATCTGCAAGGCAAACCCGTAAAATACGATCAAAGTGGTGCCATCGGTGCGCGACAGGCGGCGCACCAGGGTATCGGAAACGCCGAAGCTGGCCGCCGCCAGCAACGCCACCGTCATGCCGAGATTGATCTCGACAATGCCGGGACGCAGGATAACCAGGGCGCCGGCGAAGCCGACCACGGTCGCCGCGATCCGGTGTCGGCCAACCTTCTCGTTCAAGATCAGGTATGCGAAGACCATGGTGAACAGGGGCAGGGTGAATTGCAGGGCCACGCTGTCGGCCATCGGGATCAAGGTTATCGAATAAAACGACATGGAGATGCCCACATAGCCGACGGCATTGCGGATCAGGTTGGTCCCCAACTGGCGCGTCTTGAGGCCCTTAAAGCCGGCCCGCCAAGCAAAGGGCAAAAGGATAATGACCCCGATCACCTGGCGCCAAAAGGTCTGCTCGAAGGCGTCGATGGTTTCCGAGATATGGCGGACCAGCCCGAACGAGATGGAAAAGAAGACGGCCGCGAGCGCCATCCACAGG
The DNA here is from genome assembly GCA_046582475.1 of Rhodospirillales bacterium. Taxonomy (GTDB): domain Bacteria; phylum Pseudomonadota; class Alphaproteobacteria; order Rhodospirillales; family UBA2165. The sequence continues at coordinate 1,911 of JAYGEH010000562.1, read as the reverse complement.
ATACCCATTAGGGGCGACTGCCTCGGTAACCCAGGTTCTGTCGCGCTTTCGCCGGCCAAGATGGCGTTCCCCTAGCGGTAATCGAGGATTATCCAGGTTCAGCCGGCCGCGGTAAAGCGAGGGCCTAGGTTATTTCAGGCAGTGGCGCCTTTGTCATCGCGCCCCATTGGCCCAACGGGTGGGCGCCGCGGCCGAATTCACGGCCTCTAAAAATACGCCTCGCCGGGCCTCACGGGCGGTGTCCATTCGCAATCGCCGAACGGGCCATCGCCCTTGGTGGCCACATAGGCGATACGTCCGTCGTTGGTCTTGCCGCCGATCAGGGCGCCGGCCAGCCAGTCGGCGATATAGTGGTGGCAGTCCAGCTTGCCCAGATTTGGGATACCCCAGAGGGGGTGGAACTGATCCTCGATGACCCACATTTCCTTGCGCGCGGTAAGATCTTCGTAAACCTCGATGGCGTCTTCCAGCGGGCATAGGGGATCGAATTCTCCGGTCACCAAAAGGGTCGGGCATTCCACCTTGTCGGCGTATCCCTTCACCGTCATTTCAATGGCCATTTTATCGAATTCGTCTTCGTCATCGATACCGGCCATATACATGAATTGCTGTTTAAAACGTGGGCTAGACTGGGTGAAGATGGTGTTGTTGGGATTGAAGCAGGCGACGCCCGAGGCCAGGGCCGCCGGGCGGTGGTCGTAGCTGGCCAGGCGCAGGGACCAATAGCTGCCCATGGAGACGCCGTAAATGCCGATCTTGTCGGACATGACCTCTTCGCGGCTTTCCAGATAAGAGAGCACGGCGGTGCCGGCGCGCTCGTAATTGTCGCCCACGGCGCGGATTTTCTGCATGTTGGAATTGCCCTGGCCGGGACCGTCCATGGACAAGATATGCATGCCGCGCGCGATAAACGGATTGCCGGTGACCTTGGGGAAGGCTTCTTTGGTTTGGTCCATGCCGGGTACATAGATGACGCAGGGCGCCTGCGGTTTGCCCGGCAACAGATGCAAAATACAAGAGATGGTCTTGCCGTCATCGAAGGGCACTTCAACGCGCTCCACCGGATAAGGCGCCACTTCGGCGCGCCGGTCGACCACGTCGGACAGCCTGCCATAGAGATCGATCTTGACCGGGTTGTCGTCGTAGAAAATCGGGTGCTGGCCCATGCGGTAGGCTTCGATGGCGTGGTCGTAATGGGCACAGGCGGTGGCATGAAATCCCTGGGCCTGGGCCTGGCGGCCGAGCCGCTCGTCATGCTCGCCCTGCAACCGCCATTGCTTGGGCAGCATGCGGTAATTGTGGGCCCTGGTTGGCGTCTCCCAATCATCGCGCTCGAAGTTCTGCACCCTTCCCCGCATGTTGAGCGCCAGATCCAGCATCCACTGCTGATCGTCGCGCTTGGTCCTGGTCTTGCCGATGGTCATCGCTCTCTCCCGGTTGCTGTGTCGGTTCGCCAGAGAGTGACTTTCGCGCGCCGGTATTTCAAGATGCCCATTCGTGAAATTACCAAATCAAGGGGGATAATCATGCCATCGTTCGATGCGGACACACTCAAGAATTTCGGCGCGAAACTGCTGGTCGCTGCCGGCGCTTCGGAGGCGGAGGCGGAAACGGTCGCCAAATATTGTGTGAACGCCAACCTGGTGGGCCACGATTCGCACGGCATTATCCTTATTCTCAGTTATGTGCACCGCATCAAGGTGGGCCATATCGTGCCCGGCGCGTCCTGGGATATTGTCCAGGAATCGCCGACCACCACGGTCATCGACAGCAATTGGGGTTTCGGTTTCGTAGTCACCGAGCGGGCCATGGCCTATACCATCGAAAAAGCCAAATCATCCAACCTGGCCGCCGCCACCGTGTTCCGGCAAAGCCATGTCGGGCGGCTCGCAACCTATCCGTTGATGGCCA
>JAYGEH010000250.1:0-9426 GCA_046582475.1 Rhodospirillales bacterium | reverse complement strand
TGTGCCCCATATCGCCGGGGCTCATGATTGCGATGGTTTTTGCCGCCATGTGTTATGCTCCTGAAGATTTCACGTCCCTTTTTGGGCCAACTTCGCACCGGTGACAATGGCTGTTTAAATATGAGCTTCTAAAATTATCCGTTGACAGACCGAGCCGGCCGCAGTATTTAACATAATCATTAATTAACATTTTGGTTAAATAAATTGCATGCCCCGATCTGCGATAGACAATCTTGATCAAACCTTTTCCGCCCTTTCCGATCCGACGCGGCGGGCCATATTGGCCCGCTTGACCCAGGGCGAAGCCTCGGTCGGCGAGTTGGCGGGTCCGTTTGACATATCCCTGCCGGCGATCTCGCGGCATCTCAAAGTTTTGCAGGCCGCCAATCTGATCGAACGCCAGAAAGATGCGCAGTTCCGGCGCTGCCGGTTGAACGCCGGCCCGTTGCGCGACGCCGCCGACTGGATCTCCCGCTACCAGGAATTTTGGGAAGACCAGTTGGACTCGCTGGCCGAATACCTGGGTGAAATGAACAAGGCGGAAACCGGCGCCAAGCCGGACGCGCCCGGCCCACGCAAACCCGAATAGAAAAGGAGACCAACGATGTCACCAGACGCCTTGAACGAATTTGCCATCAACATCGAGCGGTCCTTTGCAGCCACGCGCGAAGCCGTCTTCGCCGCCTGGACCGAGCGCGACCAATTGGTCCAATGGTATGGGCCGGACAGTTACACTATTCCCAATTGCGAAATGGATGTCCGCGTCGGCGGCGGCTTTAGGATATGCATGGCCGAGCCCGACGGAACCGAGCGTTGGGTGGTCGGCAAATATCTGGAAATTACGGCGCCGGGGGTGCTCAGCTTCACATGGGCCTGGGAAATGGAAGATGAGGTGGGACCGGAATCCATTGTGCGCATCGAATTCGTCGAAGAAGATGGCGGCACCCGTCTGGTGGTATCCCATACCGGGTTCGATTCGGCCGAATCCCGCGACGGCCACAATCAGGGCTGGGTCTCCAGCTTCGACAGCCTCGACCGGCACCTGGCCTGAACCATTATTTGGAGACTTAAGGAGAATTATAATGAGCGATGTTACCCTTTACGGCTTCCCGCCGTCTTCCTACACTTGGTCCGCTCGCATGGCCTGCGAAGAAAAAGGCCTCAGCCACGATCTGGAACCCATCGAGTTCGGATCGGACGAGCACAAGGCGCTGCATCCGTTCGCCAAAATCCCGATCATGAAGCATGGCGATGTGACCGTCTACGAGACCGCGGCCATCTGCCACTATATGGATCAGACCTTCGACGGCCCGCCTCTTACCCCGGCCGATGCCGCGGGCCAGGCGCGCATGATGCAATGGAACAGCGCCATCGTCGATTATTTCTACGACTGGTGCACCAAGCGAATCGTCATCCAGCGGGTGGTGGTGCCGCAGCGCGGCGGCACCCCGGACGAGGACATGATCAAGGATGCCGTGCCGCACGCGCACCATGCCATGTCGGTGGCCGATGCGGCGCTGCAATCTTCGGACTACCTCGCCGGTGATGATCCGACCACCGCCGATTACCTGTTGACGCCGATTGCCAACTATATGGGCGCCGTGCCCGAAGGCGAGGCGGTGATGGAAGGATTGACGGCGCTCGGCGACTGGCTCGGGCGCATGCAGGCGCGGCCCAGCTTCAAGGCTACCGCGCCCAGTCCTTAAGGCTTTACTGGCCCCTAAGGTCCGAGATGGTCGTATAGGCGGCGATATATTCGAGGCTGGTGCGCACATCGATCAGCACCGGGCCGTCATGGGCCAGTGCCTCGGCGACCACCGACGGCATCTGCTCATCGCTTTCGATCTTCAAGCCCTTGGCGCCGTAGGCTTCGGCGAACTTGGTGACATCCAGGCTCGGCAGATCGGTGGCGATGGTGCGATCGGGGTAGGTTTTTTCCTGATACAGCCGGATGGTGCCGAGGCTTGCATTGTTGGATACGAACACGCGGATCGGCAGATTACGCTCGACGGCGATGGAAAATTCGAGGCCGGTCATCTGAAAACCGCCATCGCCGACAAAGCAAACCACTTGGCGCCCCTCGGCCCGGAGGCCCGATGCCACCGCGCCCGGCACCCCCATGCCCATGGCGCCGGCGACGGCGCCGATGAATCTATGGCTGGGTTTGAACGGAAACAGGCGGTGCACCCAGGTGGAAAAGTTGCCGGCATCGAGGGTGATGAAGGCGTCGTCGTCCAGGGTTTCGCCAAGATGGGCCAACAGATTTCCGAATACCACGCCGTCATCGGCGAACTTGGGTTCCCAATCGGCGTACTTGGCGGCCAGCCCGTGCGCCGTCTTGATCCAGTCGCCCCGGCCCGCGGGCGGTTCCGGCGCGTTAACCTCAGCCATCGCCAGAAGCGCGGTGGTGGCATCGGCGGCCACGCTCATTTCGGTTTCGAAGATGCGGCCGAGATGATGCGGATCGGGATAGATATGGATCAAATCCTGATCCGGCTTCGGCGCCGCCGGGATGGCATAGCCTTGGGTGGTCACGTCGCCGAGCCGGGCGCCGATGGCCAGAATCAGATCGGCCTTGTTGAGGGTGTCCTTAAATTCCCCGGGCATGCCGAAGGCCAGGTGGCAACTGAAATTGGGGTGCCGGTTATCGAACAAATCCTGGTGGCGGAACGATACCGCCACCGGCACGTTCCAGGCTTCGGCGACCGCGCCTAAGGCAGCACGGCCTTCGGCGCCGCCGATCTGGCCGCCGGCGATGATCAGCGGCCGTTCGGCGGCCGCCAGCCGCTCACATATTTCGGCGATTTCGTCGGCCCGGGGGCGCGCCATGGGCAGCGGGCTTGGGCCCAGCGGCGCCGCATCGGTATCGTCGGTGAGCATGTCCTCGGGGAGCGAGACCACCACCGGTCCGGGGGTGCCGGACGCGGCGATATGAAACGCTCGCCTTACCGTTTCGGCCAGCTTGTCCGCGTCCTCGACCTCCACCACCCATTTCGCCATGCCCCCATACATCAGCCGGTAATCCACTTCCTGGAAGGCTTCGCGGCCGAGATCGGCGCGCCCCACCTGGCCGATAAACAGGACCAGCGGCACCGCGTCCTGCTGGGCCACATGGACGCCGATGGAGACGTTGGTGGCGCCCGGCCCGCGGCTGACGAAGACGACACCGGCGCGGCCGCTGATCTTGGCATCGGCGACTGCCATGAAACCGGCGCCGCCTTCCTGGCGGGCGACCACCACATCAATGCCGGGCGCATCATAAAAGGCGTCGATCACCGCAAGATAACTTTCGCCGGGCACGCAAAACACTCGGTCGACGCCGTGGAGGTTAAGGGTTTCGACGAATATTTGCGCCGCTATAGCCATGATTGCCCCGATTCCGATGCTTAAATTTCAAGAGCTAAACCACTAGGCTTTTTTGCAAATCGGAACAAGCGCAATGCGGACCATTGGCGCTCCGGTCCCGGTCGGTATACGAGGGATGGGAAATTTGCGGGTAACGGACCCAATATCTTGTGGTGTTATGTAAATCTTAAGGATTGCGGCCTCAGAGTGGGTGCCAACAAATTGGGGATTGGGAGTGGGCCATGGCACGGATTTCCGTTGAATCCGCCAAATTTTATGCATTGACCGGACTTGTTGCCTTAGCCGTTTCGGGCGGCGCCTGGGCGGAGACGCCCAAGGAGACGCCGTGGCCGGTCCAATTGGCCGCAAATTCGCCGGCGGCGCCAGCCGGCTTGGGCTCGGTCAACGCCATCCGCATCGGCGTGCATCCGGGCAAAATGCGCATTGTCCTTGATATATCGGAGCCCACCGATATGGGATTCGAGGTTGCCGATGACGGCATGACGGTGGTCATAAAGATGTCCGCCTCGGCCTGGAAGGCCGGCGCCTTCACCAAGCGGCACGCGCGCGGCATGCTCAGCGATTACCTCTATACGCCGTCGGAAAGCGGCGGCGGCCGGCTCGCCCTGTTTATGAACCGCCCGGTCCGCATCGAACGCCCGTTCCTGGTTGCGCCCGGCGGCAAGCGCGGCTACCGGCTGGTCATCGACGCGGTTCCGGCGGCAGAGGCAGCGGCGAGACTGGCGCCGCGTGCCATCCCGCAGCCGGCACCGCTTTCTTCGAACATCCACCAATTGGTTGGCGCCCGGTTGGCCGCCGGCGAGCAATTGCCGCCCGACACCGTCCATCTGGCGGCGGTCGAGACCGCGCAGACGCGCCTGCCGCCGCCGCGCCCGCCCTATCAGGTTCCGGCCCAACCACCCCGCCAGGCTCCCTTCCAGGCTCCGCGCCAGGCACCAGGACAGCTGCCCCCGCCGATGCCCGTGCAAGGCGGCGGCCAGCCGTTCCCTAATCCCCCGGGCGCGCAGCCATTTCCCGGCCAGCTTCCGGCCGGCGTTATTCCGCCGCGGCAGCCGATCCGTACCCTGAACCAAGCCTCCCAGGCGATCGACAAATTGTTCTATGCGCGTGGCCTGCTCGGCGGCATCTTCGCCCGGGAAGCCGAAGTAACAGGCAGCGGCAACACCAACACCACCGAATTTGACGCCGGTTTAGCCGCCGCCGCCGCAATCGGCATCGATTTGAAAAACGGTTTTCGCGTCGAAGCGGAATTCATCTATACCAACAGCTCGGTCAAATCCGTATCGGGCACCGCCAATTCGCAATCCGTCAACACCGGAAACGTGACCGGCAATCTGATCACCTATTCCGGGATGGGCAATCTGGTGATGGAATTGCCGCAGCAATCGCTGCTTACGCCATACGTATTCGCCGGCGTCGGCGTCACCGGCGTATTCCTGGACGGCATCAATTCCTCGGGCGCGGCGCTCTATAATTCCGACGATTTCGTCTTCGCCATGCAGTTCGGCGCCGGCGTTTCCATGCCATTTGACGACAAGATTACCCTGGAAGCGTCCTACCGCTTTTTCAACAGCTTCGATCCGGAATTGCAGGACGCCAGCGGCACCCCGGTCACCTTCGAATATTCGAGCCACAATTTCATGCTCGGCGCACGCTACGCTTTCTAGGGTTTGTCGAATAGCGCCCCTGCCAGCTTGACAGTTGGCGGCCCCGCCAGTAATCCCCCCCATGCCAATTTCCGCAAATGGCCCGGCCAATGGCGCCCAGGTGCCGTTCAGCCACTCCTTTCCCGTCGCCGCCGGCTTTACCATCCTCAGCGCCCTCGTGTTCACCGCGTCGCACGCCGTGGTCCGGCATTTGGGCGGTGATCTGCATCCCCTGGTCATCGCCTTTTTTTCGAATTTGTTTTCGGCTTTGTTTTATGTGCCGCTCTTGATGCGCATCGGCATCGGCGCCCTGCGCACAGAGAAATTCCGCCTGCACGTGGTCCGCTCGTTCATCAACGTGGCCTCTTTGTCCACTTGGTATATGGCGCTGGCGCTGATCCCCATTGCCGACGCCGCCGCGCTGGGCCTGTCGGCACCATTGTTCTTGACCATCGGCGCCGCCTTGTTTCTCGGCGAAGCCATGAAGATACGGCGCTGGGCGGCCATCGGCTTCGGCGTGGTTGGCGCGTTGATCATTATCCGGCCCGGCTTCGAGACCCTCAATATCGGATTTCTGTTTGTCATCCTGTCCGGCATTTTCAGCGCCGGCACCAAACTGTTCGCCAAGCATCTTTCGAAATGGGACAGCGCCGTCACCTGCAGCGCCTGGGTTGCCATCCTGCAAACGCCGTTATCGTTCATCCTGGCGCTGTTTTTCTGGACCACGCCGACGCTTGTACAGCTGGGCTGGCTGGCGGTGATCGGCGTACTGGCGGCGCTCGGCCATCTCACCATGATGCGCGCCATTGTGCATGTGGAAGTCTCTTCGCTGGAACCCTTCACCTATGTGCGCCTGTTGTGGGCGGCGATCATCGGATATTTTGTATTTGCCGAGTTTCCGGGACCATGGACCTGGGCCGGCGCCGCCGTCATTATCGGCGCGACAACTTATATCGTCCGCCGCGAAGCCATATTACAGCGCGCCTCGGGCGGCGGCGGATACCCGCCGGCGATGAATTGAGCAAACGCCGCAAACCGGGTAAAATTGGGCTGGCCACACCGGCTTTGAAGCGGCTAGTGTGGGACCGATATATTGCAACGAAATCAGAGCTGAGTTTTGTAATTTATGACCGGAATTGAACGCGCCAACGGCCACCGCCCGAGCGGGCTTCTGCATTTGCTGGACCCGACCTTGAAATTGGCGCCGCACCCATCGCAAGACGATTTGCCGTTCGATCTGGAAAACGCCTTGGCCAGCGTCCTGAGGCTCAGCGCCGAAGTGCCGGACGAAGCCTTCAGCGCCCGCACCTTGGGGACCGAACGCCAGGGCAACGGCATCAAGATCCATGACGATAACTTTATCCTCACCATCGGCTATCTGGTGGTCGATGCCAGCCGCATTGTCCTCAACGGGCGCGGCGGCCAGGAGGTTGAGGCCGAGCTGGTGGGCTACAGCCACGAAACCGGCATGGCCATCATCCATACGTCGCAACCGCTCGATCTGCCGAGCTTGCCGATCGGCAGCGCCGCCGATCTCAAGGAAAAGGATTCGGTCATCATCGCGCCCTACGGCACCGCGCAACATGCCATCTCCGGCGCCGTCGTATCCCGGCGCGAATTTGCCGGCTCGTGGGAATACATGCTGGAGCGGGCCATTTTCACGGTTCCCATCCATCCCAATTGGAGCGGCGCCGCGCTAATCCGGAGCGACGGCAAACTGGCCGGTGTCGGCTCGCTCTGGGTCAACGACGCCGAGCGCGGCAAAAAAGACAGCCAGGGAAACATGTTCGTTCCCATCGATCTTTTGAAACCGATCTACGAGGATTTGATTACGGTCGGACGCGCCAAAGGCCCCATGCGCCCCTGGCTCGGCATGTACACGGCCGAAGCCATGGGCCGCTTGTTCGTGTCGGGAACGATCCCCGACGGCCCCTCCGATACGGCCGGCGTCGAGGCCGGCGATCTGATTACCGGCATCAACGACGAGAGCGCGTCGTCGCTAGCCGAGATGTACCGCTTGATTTGGAGTTCCGGTGAAGCCGGCGCCGAGGTTGTCATCAACCTCCGCCGCGACGGCGAAGATATCGATATTTCCGTCACCTCGCAAAGCCGTTATAAATTCATGGACCGCCGCCTCCGCCACTAGTGGCCTGGATGTTTGCGCTTCGCCAATTTAACTCCATATGAAGACCTATGCCAATTTCGAACGATGCCATCGCGGCGAGGCGAACCTTCGCCATTATCTCGCACCCGGACGCCGGTAAAACGACGCTGACCGAAAAGCTGTTGCTGTTCGGCGGCGCCATCCAGTTGGCCGGCGCGGTCAAGGCCAGGGGCGAGACCCGGCGCGCCCATTCCGACTGGATGAAGGTGGAGCGCGAACGCGGCATATCGGTGGCATCGTCGGTCATGACCTATGAATACGACGGCTGCCTCTTCAATTTGCTGGATACGCCCGGGCACGAAGATTTCTCCGAAGACACCTACCGGACGCTGACCGCCGTCGACAGCGCCGTGATGGTCATCGACGCCGCCAAGGGTATCGAAAACCAGACCCGAAAATTGTTTGAGGTTTGCCGGCTGCGCGATATTCCGATCATCACCTTCATCAATAAATTGGACCGCGAAGCCCGGGATTCGTTCGATCTTTTGGATGAGATCGAGCAGACCCTGGCCCTCGATGTGACGCCGGCAAGCTGGCCCATCGGCATGGGAAGGAACTTCCTCGGCTGTTTCGATATCCTGAAAGACCGGCTGCTGATGGCGCCCAAGGGGCGCGCGTCCGGCGCCGCTACGGGCGAAGCCGACACGATTATCGCCTGCCATGGGTTGGACGATCCCGAACTGGACGCCCACCTGCCCGATTACGCCGCCAAGCAGCTCCGCGACGACGTCGAGATGGCGCGCGGTCTTTGCCAGGAATTCGATGTAGACGATTACCGCGCCGGTCATCTGAGCCCGGTGTATTTCGGCAGCGCCATCAACAATTTCGGTGTGCGCGAATTGCTACAGGGCCTGGTTGCTTACGCGCCGCCGCCGCGCCCGCAAAATTGCGCCGAACGCATCGTCGAGCCCGGCGAAGACAAGGTCAGCGGTTTTGTTTTCAAAATTCAGGCCAACATGGACCCCAAGCATCGCGACCGGATCGCCTTCGTGCGCCTCGCCTCGGGGCATTTCAAGCGGGGCATGAAATTGCACCATGTGCGCCACGGCAAAACCTTTAAACTGCAAAACCCGGTATTGTTTCTGGCGCAGAACAGGGAAACCGCGGAAGAAGCCTGGGCCGGCGACATCATCGGCGTGCCCAACCACGGAAATTTGCGCATCGGCGACACCTTGACCGAGGGCGAGGAGTTGCACGTGACCGGCATTCCGTCCTTTGCGCCGGAGCTTTTGCAATCGGTGCGCGCCGAAGATCCCATGCGCGCCAAACATCTCGGCCGCGCCCTCCAGCAATTGGCGGAAGAAGGCGCGGCGCAGGTGTTCAAGCCGCGCCTTGGGGCGGAGATGATCGTCGGTGTCGTCGGCGGCCTTCAGTTCGAGGTTATGGCCGACCGGATCCGCACCGAATACGACGTTCCGGTTCGTTTCGAAGCCACGGCAATCATGACCGCCCGCTGGGTGGAAGCCGACGATAGCCGCCAAATGAAATCCTTTGCCGACGCCAACGCCTCGGCCATGGCCGAAGACCATGACGGCGCGCCGGTGTTCCTGGCGCGCAACGCCTGGCATCTGAACCGGGCCGGCGAAGACTGGCCCGATATCCGTTTCCTCAAGACCCGCGAGAACTCGGTGGTGTGATTTTGCAGAATGTTGTTGTCGTCCAGGCCCGCGTGCAGTGATAATGGACGGGAAATAATATGAATCAGCGAACCAGAGGATGGAACCATTGCCAGTAAACCCGTGAAAATCGTTACCGGCATCGTTGGCGCGATTTTCGTCATTGTCGTCGCCGCCATCATCGGCGTTTTTGTTTTTGCCGGCGACATCATCAAAACCACGGTCGAAGAGCTGGGCCCGCAATTGACCAAGGCCGAGGTCAAGCTGGCGGAAGTGGATTTGTCGCTGACCTCGGGAGAAGCGACGCTGAGCGGCCTCAAAATCGGCAACCCGGCGGGATTTCAAACGCCGTACGCGTTCCAGCTCGGCAATATCAGCGTCAAGATCGACACCGCCACCATCGGCTCCGATACCATCGTCATCAAGGAAATCTTGATCAACGCGCCGAGCGTGATCGCCGAGTTCAAGAAATTCAGTTTCAACCCCTTGAGCGCTAGAGCATTTTTAGTGAACCCGGAGTCATTGAGTAGTTTTTTGTTAATGCCGTTGTGATTCAGTCTTCTTGTTGATTAACAAGGAGGCGGATATGTCACACAGTTTCAGCGGCGACCTTCGCTGGCGGGTCATTCGGGTG
>JAYGEH010000096.1:0-16101 GCA_046582475.1 Rhodospirillales bacterium | reverse complement strand
CTGCTTGAAATAGGACCTATAGGTAATATATTGGAATATGGAGAAATAAATGTGGTCTTTGAGGACTGAAATTGCTTTCCGATGTTAAAAAAATTGCTTTCCGATGGTAAAAATTGTCAACAAATGACAACAATGTTAATGTTTTTTCGCGTGTTGCATGTCGCACCGCACCGGCGGCTGGCCATGCCCGCGTGGGCCGGTCGAATGAAATACATCCCGAAGTGCCAAGTTCGACGCCCGCGTGGCCGACCATGCCACGCCTTCGCGGGCTGGGCGTATGAGCTTTCGCTTTTCATTGCCGGTGAGGCTTCGTAGCTTTGTCCCCGGTTATCCATTCATGAAAGTGGATCGCAACATTGGCTAAGGAATTCGACATTTTGGTCGCCGGCGGCGGCATCGCCGGCCTCACCGCCGGGCTGACGGCGGCGCGGCTCGGCCGCTCCGTGATCGTGCTGACCGGCGATGTGCTCGGCGGCAATCTGCTCAGCATCGAAAAGATCGACGGCTTCCCGGGCTTTGCGGGCGGCGTCGCCGGCTACGATCTGTGCCCGATCACGCAAGGCCAGGCGGCCGAAGCGGGCGCCGGTTTTGCCATGACCGAAGTGACCAAGCTCGAAGCCGACGGCAACCGGTGGCTGGTCACCGACGGGGCCGAAACCCACTCGGCCGGCGCCGTCATTATTGCCACCGGCGCCAGCTTCGCGGAATTGGACGTGCCCGGCGAGGCGGCCTTGCGCGGGCGCGGCGTCAGCCATTGCGCCAGTTGCGATGCGCCGCTGCTGCGCGGCAAGGTGGTCGCCGTCATCGGCGGCGGCGACAGCGCCGCCCAGGAAGCGCTGACCTTGGCCGAAGCGGCATCCCAGGTGATCATCTTCTGCCGCGAAGATGCGCTCGTCGCCAAGGCGGTCTACCGGGACCGTATCGAGGCCCACGCCGCCATCGAGGTGCGCTATGGGACCGTGGTCGATGCGATTTTGGGCGACGATGGGGTGACCGGTATTGCCGTCGGCGGCAGCGATGTGGCTTGCGACGGAGTCTTCGTTTATGTTGGGTTGACGCCGAATACGGGCTTTGTGAATGGGCTGCTGGCGCTCGGCCCGGGCGGGCATATTCCGGTCGACGGGGATTTGCGCAGCCAGGCGCCCGGCCTGTTCGCCGCCGGTTGCGTGCGCTTAGGCTCGGCCGGCCAGGCGGCATCGTCCGCCGGCGACGGTGCGGCGGCGGCGATCGCCGCGGACGCCTACCTGACCAGCGGCGATTGGCGATTGTAATTCATAGGCGATTGGGGAGGATCAAATGGCTGGCAAAATCAAGGTACATGACCCGAGGGGCTTCGCGCCCATGGTCACCGGCAAGACGCTGGCGCCGCGGCTGCAAAGCCTGGACGGCAAGGTGGTCTATCTGGTGGATTGCCTGTTCGATAATTCCGAAGTGTTCATGGACCAGTTGCAGCAATGGTTCGCCGAGAACATGCCCGCCGTCGAGGCCCGCATGATCAAGCCGCGCGCCAGCTGGGTCGACGACCCGGACATGCGTTCCAAGATCGAGGCGGACGGCAACGCCGCCATCCTCGGCGTCGGCTTGTGAAGCACCTGCACCCCCACGGTCGTGGGGCTCGCCATGTCGCTGGAACAGTCCGGCGTGCCCACGGTTGCCGTTCACACCCATGTCTTTGCGCGCCTCGCCCAATCGGTGGCGCTGGCAAACGGCATGCCGACGACGCGCCAGGCGTACGTTCCGCAGCCCCTGGTGGGCATGACCGCGGACGGCTTGCGCGGCTACATCCAGGGGATCGATCCGATCAACGAGAAGCCCTTCATGCAGGAACTGATCGAAGGCTTGTCGGCGCCGCTCAACGACAACGATCTCACCGGTACGTCGTTCGAACGGCCGTCCGAAAAATTCCTCGGAGCCGATACCGAAGACAATCTCCGCCAATTGTTCGAGGACAATCACTGGACCGACTTCATGCCTATTGTCCTGCCCACCGAGGAACGCATCGAGGCGATGCTGGCCGGCACCAGCCATCCACCGGACGAAGTGGTTGGGCGCCTCAGGCCGACGGCGTTCCGCGAATTTTGGGAATTCGACGTCGAAAAAGTGGCGGTCAACGCGGTCATGGCGGGGGCGCGCCCCGAATACCTGCCGGTCATTCTCGCCCACGCCGCCTCGGGCGTCTCGGCGCGCTCGTCCTCGACCACCTCGTTCGCGTGCTATTCGGTGGTCAACGGACCGGTGCGCGGCGAGATCGGCATGTCCGACGGCATCGGCGCCATGGGCCCGCACAACCACGCCAACGTCGCCATCGGACGCGCCTACAATTTGTTGTCGATGAATTTGCAGGGCGGCTCGGAACCGGGCGACACTTATATGGGCTCCCTCGGCAATCCGCTGAACTATTCCATGACCTTCCCCGAGGCCGAGGAACGCAGCCCGTGGCGGCCGCTGCACGTGCAGAAGGGTTTCAAGGCCGAAGCGTCCGCGGTCAGCGTATTTTTTGGCGGCCGCTATACCATTGCCGGCTTCGGCCCGCGCGAAACCTGGGCCGAACAGTTCAAGCGCGCCATCGCCGCCTGCCAGCACAACATGCCGCCGGTGCTGGTCGTCGATCCGATCACGGCGCGCCAATTCGTCGATCTGGGCTTCGATACAAAGGAAAAGCTGTCCGCATGGATCGCCGAAAACGGCACCCTGCCGGCGGCGGAATATTGGGACGATCTTTGGGTGCAGACCCTGCAACTGCCCATGGCCAAGGCCGGCGTCGCGCCCTATGCCGCCAAGCTCGAAGCGGCGCCGGAAGAGGAAGTGACCCTGTTCGAAGCCAAGGACATCAATATCGTCGTCACCGGCGGCGAGACCCAGGGCGCCTGGAAGCTGATCGCCGGACGCCTCGGCGAAAGCGCCACGGTCTCGGTGGATGACTGGCGCTAGAGAATCGATGACATTGCACCCAAAGGCGCCATCGGGGACGATCACCATCGATCGGGCGATGGCCATGCTGCCGGGCCTGCGCAAGGAACGCAATCAGGCGGTGGGCGTCGATTTCAGCGTGATCCACACCACCCGCGGTCTGCAAATGCTCAACATCAAAGAGCAGACACGGCGGCGCGCCTTCTGCCGCGCCCTCAACACCATGAACGCCGACGTCTATGGCGGCCATGCCGATTGCATGACCATTACGGCGATCGTGCCGGGGGAAAGCCAGGCCGCATGAACCCGGACTTCTTCAAGGGAACGGCGATCAAAACGGAAGCGGCGGCGGTCTTGAAGGCCGATAAGGTTTAAGCGAATTGATAGCAATCATTGCAGACGGCGCCGCCCGTATAGCTGGTGTGGATCCGCTCCACCACGGCGTCCGCGCCGGCGGCGCCCATGGCCAGGAAAAGGGGCAGGAAATGTTCGTCCGTGGGATGGGCGCGGCGCCCGTTGGGCGCGTGGCTCAGATAGTTGACCAGCGCGTCCCGGCGTCCGCCGGCCAGCGCCGCCCAAACCCATTCGGCGAATTCCACCGCCCATTCAGCGGGCGCATCGTCGCCCCGGCCGCGTCCCATTTCGCCCAGATTGTGGGTCAGATTGCCGGACCCGATAACCAGCATATTGGCGGCGCGAAATTCCGCCAGCGCCGCGCCCAGGGCCAGATGATGGGCCGGCCCCAGATGCGGCTGGATCGAGACTTGCGCCACCGGGATTTGGGCGTCCGGATACATGTAGCGGAGCGGCATCCAGGCGCCGTGATCGAGGCCGCGCATGGCGTCGTGCTCGACTTCGATGCCGGCCGCCGCCAAGGCCGCAGCCGCGCGCATCGCCAGGTCCGGCGCGCCCGGCGGGGCGTAGGTGAGTTCGTACAATGCGGGCGGGAAGCCGTAAAAATCATGGATGGTTTCCAGCGCCTCGGCGCCGCCCACCGCCGGGCTTGCGGTCATCCAATGGGCCGAGGCGATCAGGATCGCGTCCGGGCGGCCATGGCTGGCGGTAAGGTCCTCGCCAAGCGCGCAAAAAAAGTCCCGGAGCTGGCTGTCCTGGACCAGCAGCATGGGCGATCCGTGCGAGATAAAGAGGCTGGGCTGCATCGCCATGGTTTGGTTGGTCCGCTCGATAAATTATTCGCCGTTACCCATTATCCCCTTTCCGGCCGAAGCGGCAAGGCAACGCCATGACCGAGCGCCAAGAACAATTCCCCTTTCGCGCCGAGCAGATCGGCAGCCTGATACGGCCAGAAGCGCTGCTCGGCGCGCGCCGCCGATTTGAACAAGGCGGCCTGGACGCGGCGGGGCTCAAGGGCGCCGAGGACGCGGCCATCCTGGTTGCTGTCAAAAGACAAGAGGCGATCGGCCTCCTTGGCGTCAGCGACGGCGAGTTCCGGCGCGCGGTCTATTCGGATAGCTTTACCTCAGATGCGCTTCCCGGCGTCGAAATTCAATTGACCGAGGATAGCGGCTGGTCGGCCTCGAAAGATCACGGCCACCGCATGGCGCGCCGGGTGCCGAGGGTCACCGGGCCACTCCGCTGGAAAGGCTCGCCCAACCTGGCCGGCTTCGATTATCTGAAATCGATCTCAAGCGGCACGCCGAAAGTGACCCTGCCCGGCCCCGCCTTCATCCATTACCGGGCCGGGCGCGCCAATATCAGTGCCGAGGTGTATCCCGATTTGGGCGCCTTCTGGTCCGATCTGACGGCCGCCTACCACGCCGAGATGAAGGCCCTGGCGGACGCCGGCTGCACCTATTTGCAGATCGACGAAACCGCCATCATCAAGCTCGGCGACGCCCGCGTTCGCGAACTGCTGGCCGAACGCGGCGACGATTGGCGGGTTTTGCTGGACACCTATATGGAGGTCATCAACGCCGTCGTGGCCGGCGCCCCGGACGGGCTCCGCATTGCCCTCCATGTCTGCCGCTCATCGGACCCCAACTGGCAGGCCGACGCCGGCTACGACGTGATCGCCGATGCGCTGTTCAACCAGCTCAGTATCGATTGTTACCTGCTCGAATATGAAGGTCCGAGGGCCGGCGATTTCGAACCCTTGCGCCTGTGCCCGCCCGGCAAAAGGGTCGTGCTCGGCCTGGTATCGACCATGGAGGAGACAATCGAAAGCGCCGATTTCCTGAAATCCCGCCTACAGGACGCGGCCCGGTTCATTGCCATGGACCAACTCGGCCTCAGCCCCCGCTGCGGCTTCGCCACCTCCGCCGAGCATCAGAAAACCATCACCGAAGACGCCCAATGGGCCAAGCTCGCCCGCATCACCGAAGTGGCGCGCGATATTTGGGGCGAATAGGCGCGGGCATTTATTGCAGGACGAACCAGCGGCCGAAATCATCGCGGCAGGCAAACGCCGCGCGGAAACCGCCGTCCAGCTTGCGGCAGCCGGCGGGATGATCCTCGAACAGGCTTTCGCGCTGAACCGATGCGGCGGCCGACGGCCTCCCGCCACTCGGCAGATCGAACGTCGCCAGGCCCCGGCTTGGAACTTGAACGCGGCTCTGGTCGGTGCGCTGCTCGAACAATTGATCGGCGCGGTCCAGGCTTCTGCCGGTGTTGGAGCCGACCAGGGCGCCGATCAAAGTGCCGATGGCGGCGGCGGCCACCTGACCCGATCCGGAGCCGAATTGGGCGCCGGCGAGGCCACCAAGGATACCTCCGGCAGCCGTGCCCACCTGCTGTTTCTGGCCAAATTGGGAATTCGCGCAGGCTGCCAAACCGAAAGTGAGAGCCAGGACGGCGACAAGTTTCATGCGCATAGGAATTCTCCCTCGGAGATGTTAATACTAATGCTCATTTCATCGGCAGACATGATAACAGATTGATACCGCAAGTTTAACCGGCATGTTGTTAACGGGTACGGAACGACATGAAACTACAGTGGCGAAGAGGATTCTGGATTGCGGCGATGGCGGCGCTGCCGGCTTTGTTTTTTGGGCAATCAACCGCATCGGCGCAGGCGCAAGGAACGGTTCCACCCTGGCAACCCATGACATTGGCCGCAAGCGCCGAGCGCGGCCCCTTGCCAATCGTTCTGGATAAAGGTTTTTGCGCCCGCCAAGAAAAATCCCGGGCAAAATTAGAACAACTATCGGCCAATTCCGAGACCGGCGCGCTGCCACCGATCAGGCGCAGCGGCGTACCCGGCGTACAATCCGAACAGCTTTCGCCGCCAAAGCGCTAGGGCAAATTCTGTTTAGTTTAACCGGCTCCAAACCCGGTTGAGGGCCATCATGGTATCGACGGCCAGATTGCGGCCAAGCTCATCGGGCGTAAGCTGCCGCTTTTTGCGCCGCACCCTCTTGAAGCCATCTTTGCCGGCGACGTATTTGAAGGCGTTCTCGTCTTCTTCCTCGTCGTCGTCATCCACGTATTTGTTGTCACGGTTGCGGTTTTTGGGATCGTTCGGATCCCTTGCCTTACCGGTAGATCGGACCATGGTCAAAATCCGCCCGGTGCGCACTTCCTTGATCTGCACCTGGAAGCGGATGCCGGTTTCGCTATTCTTCGACGGCGTATAGAGAACCTCGGCAAACACGTCGGCGTAATTGGTCAGCGAGGAAACCTCCACATATTGGCTATCGGGGGTGATGCGCCGCTCCATGGTTTTGCCTTTGCGGTGCGCCGCCGTCTGGGTCAGGCGCATGATCGCGGCGCGGTCGATCATGCGGGCTCCGGCGTTCAAAAAGGGTTCCATGAAGCCGGATTCGAATTGGAACAGGACCTCTTCCTTGAGCCGTTGCCGGCGTATGTCGGAAATGCGTCTTTGCTTTTCGGTAATGCCCGGATGCAAGGTCTGGCTTTGCGAGCGTTTGCGCCCTTCGCGTTCGGTGAACTTTATCGGCGCCGTGTTGATGGTGCGGTTGTTCGACGCCCACTGGGTCAGCCGGTCGGTCAGCCGGCGATTCCAGAAGACGGCGATGCGCGGCGATTTCTGGTTCCGGTAATTGACCGCAAAATCATCCAAATGCCGCTGATCGTCGCGCCGGTAGCGTTTTTCCTTGGCCGGTTTTGGAAGCACGTTGGGTACATCGTCCCGGTAACGCTGCGCCTCGGCCGCATCGGGAACGGCGATGGCCACCAGAGAGGCTGCAAACACGGCACCAACGGCGGCCAGCCCGGCCGCCCTCAAGGTATTTGCCAAGGTGATGTTGCGGCCCATGGTCATGTCCCTTCGCGGATTTCGATGAGATAGGTCTCGACGTCCTTTGTCGCAATGGAATGGTCAGAAAAAGTGCCGATGGAGCGCGGCGACATGAAGACCCGCTTCCACGCGGTCACGGCTTCAACCGGGGCCTGGCCGGCATTGAGGAAATGGGTCCGCCCTTCGAGCTGCAACGCGAAATCCGTGCAATTGACCATGCGCGCCCAAACCCGAACGGTCCCGGTCTCGGTGCGCTGGGCGTTGGTCGCCTGCAACAGGATTTTGTTGGTGATGGCGACATCGGTAATTTTGACCGTGTTCAACGGCATATCGGTGTGCGCGCCCGGAACCAGCGAAACCAAAACCGGGCCGCTCTTCGGATTTTCGCGGGCTTCCTGGATCTTGGTGAAATCACAGACCGGGTTGGGCTCGACCACGGCCTGCTGGCATGCCCCCAAGGCGCCGGCGGCCAAGGCCGCCACCGCCAGGGTTTTGATCATGCTCATGCGTCCATCCTAGGTTCTATTTCAAACTCGATTTACGAAGTGGGCTTCTTTTTGCCGTCGTCTTTTTTGCCATCGGCCGCCTTTGGAGGCACCTTGGCCGGAAGCCATTTGCCGGGCGCGCGCGCGGGAATATTGAGCGCCGAATGGGTCCGCCCCCAGGCGATCGAGCAATTGGCGCCCTTGTGCACCTGCATTTCGTAATCGCGGGCACTGGCATCTTCGGCGCTGAACGAAAAGTTCACGGATTCGGGAACGTCGCCCACTTTGGCGGTGGCGATAAAGACGGAATCGGGCAGGTTGTCCCAATAGCGCACATCGGCGTCCGGCTGGGCCGCCACCGCCGACGCTTTGGCAATGGCGCCGGCGAACAGCATAACCAAGGCTGCCACCGCAGCTTCATCGCTGCCGCTGGCCAAGGCCATGGTCCCGGCGGCGGCGCCGCCGGCGATCAAGACGTCGCCCGCCTTATCCATATTGTCCTTGAACTGGGCTTTGCCGGCCAGCAGGTGGTCGACCGCGCGGCCGCCCCTGGTGGTGGCCTGCCAGTATATATCCTCGGCCCGGGTCAAGCGGATATGCTCGCCGCCGAGCTCGGCCCGGACAATCGCATTGTCGAAGGTCTTGCCCTGTTCGATGATCAGCTTTTCGTCATACTCGCCCTCGGCCCGCTTGGTCGGCGCGGTGCCCACGTCGGCGATCAGCAGGAGATTATGACCGTCCGGCGGGGTGCCCAGCCTGTCATTATGGCCCGCCGCCTCGTCGAACATTTCCTTGGCAATCTCGGCATTGCCGTCGCACTTGGACGCCCAGCCGCCGAGGAACGCCAGCGAGGCGTAATCCTGCTCGTGGGATTCCGAGACCGCGTAACTGTCCTGCAGCAAGCCGCCCTTGAACACGGCGCGGGCGTTCTGGTAGTCGCCGTCGGCCATGTAGATCAAGCCGCGATAAAAGTGCGCCATGGCGCGCTCGTAGGGCTCGCCAAGATAATCCTTGAAATCTTCCTTGGTGAAGTTGGAGCGTGTTTTTTCCGCTTTTTCGTTATTGGCATAGATGGTTTCGATGCGGTTGATGGCCGCATCCAAGGAAACGGCGGCGCTTTTGAAATCCTTCAATTCCATGGCGGCCAGGGCGGCGCGCTGGTGATTGAGAACTTCGTTGCGAATGCCCTGGCGGGGAATATTGGCAAAAAACTTCCTGGCCATGGCCGGCGTGTCGTCCAAAAATGCATTCATCTGCACAGGCGGAATGTATTTTTCGCGAATATATTCGTCATCGGTCACGCAGGCGCTGACGCTCAGCATAAGCGCCAATACCGCAAGCCCCTTGAAAATCCCTCGAATCGTGGTCATCTCCACTTGGTCAAACACACGCCGGCCCGCAAACTTTGGTCCAATGTTGATCGGTTACCGGTAAATGGCGTCATTCTGCCCGGCTTTGACGAATTCATAAGCGCCGCTCCAAATGATGGTTCCGCGCTCCATATCGAGCATTTCGAAACTGATCAAATTGTAGCGTTCGATGGCGCCGGTATTCGGATCCTGCTTGGTTTGATCCATGATCTCGCCGCGCAACTGGTAATCGACGCCGGCGACGGCGCGGGTGAAGCCCGTTGTGCCTACATCGACTTTGCCTTTGCGCTTCAATTTGCGCTCTTTCATGATGGCATCGAGGGCGCGCCGCGAAACGAACACCATGCGCCCCTTGGCGGCCCGTTGCAGACCGCCGCGAAGGCGCGTCGTGATCAGCCGTTTGTTGATGCGCTGGCTGCTTTGGTTTTCGAACAGGGTTGCGTCGATCAGAACCTGCGGTGCCGGCGAGCGTCCGACCAATGCCGGCGTCGCCATCATATCGCGCATCATCTTGTCGGTCATCGAAATGATGTCTTGGGATTCGATGCCGACACCGGTCACCAGACCGCGCGTTGCCGGATCCTTATAGGCGGTCGGCGTGCCCGGCGCGTTGGCGACGTTTCCTGATTGACAACCGGCCAACAGAACAGCCGAGGCAATAAACAGGCTTCGCAATTTCCGTGTCTTCATAACGCTCCCCTGGATAATATTCTGGGTCTGAAATCCTTACCGGCAACGATTATACAATCCCACGATTTAAACCAGAAAGGGCACCAAACCTGTAAGGCGCATGGTGCAATCGCCGATACCGATGCAGAAAAACTTCGGCCCATAATCGTGGGTGTGGTGCGTTAGCGGCATGTCTTCGGGCCTTGCGTGTTGCCGCCCTTTCGTTGAAACTATGGGTTAGAGACACGTTCATTGACCGGTCAAAGACAAAGAATTGGGGAGGCCATGTACGAATTACGCTACGAGGAACCGGCAACGCTTGATGCCGCCATCGGACTGATCACCGCCGAAGCCGGCGACGTGCGCATTCTGGCCGGCGGCACCGACGTTCTGGTGCAAATGCATTCAGACCTGATCGAGCCCGCCCTGTTGGTCAATATCAAAAATATCGCCGAAATGCGGACCATCGAAAAAGAAAATGGCGGTTACCGTTTCGGTGCCGCCGTATCGAGTATGGAGATGGTCAATCATGCCGATTTCGCCCAGGAGTGGCCGGGCGTGGTGGATGGCGTCAAATTGATCGGATCGATTCAGATCAAGGGTAGGGCGACGGTCGCCGGCAATGTTTGCAATGCCTCGCCGGCCGCCGATTCGGTGCCGCCGATGATGACCGCCGGCGCTGTCGCCACCGTGGTCGGCGCCAGTGGCCGGCGCGAGGTGCCGGTCGGCGAGATTGCCACCGGGCCGGGCCAAACCTCACTCGATAAGGGCGAGATCGTGGTTTCCTTCACCTTGCCGGAACGGCCGCCGCGCTCGGGTGATGCCTATTTGCGCTTTACGCCGCGCACCGAAATGGATATCGCCGTGGTCGGCGCCGCCGTCAATCTGACCCTCGATGACGGTGGCACCTGCACCGATGCCAAAGTGGCGTTGGGCGCCGTCGCCGAAAAAGTGCTAATGGTCGAGGCGGCGGCCGCGGCCCTGATCGGCACCAAGCTGGACGCGGCCGCCATGGACAATCTGGCCGCCACCGCCAGCGCCGCCTGCCGGCCCATCGACGACAAGCGCGGAACCAAGGAATACCGCATCAAGGTGGCCGGCGTGCTGGCGCGCCGCGCCGCCAAGATTGCGTTGCAAAGGGCGGGAGCGTAGCCATGAAAAAAATCCTTGTGACGACCACCATCAACGGCGATAGCGTCGATTTTCTGTGCGAACCGACGCAGACCCTCCTCGATGTGCTGCGCGATGAATTGCAGATGACCGGCACCAAGGAAGGCTGCGCCACCGGCGATTGCGGCGCCTGCTCGGTGACCCTCGACGGCACCCTGGTCTGCGCGTGCCTGGTGCTTGGGCTCGAGGCAGGAGGCAAGGAAATCGAAACCATCGAAGGCATGGCCGACGGTGACGAACTGCACCCGTTGCAGCGCAAGTTCATCGAACATGTTGCCCTGCAATGCGGCATTTGCACGCCCGGCCTGCTGGTTGCGGCACGCAGTTTGCTGGACGTAAACCCCGATCCCACCGAAGAAGAGGTGCGCTACTGGCTGGCCGGCAATATCTGCCACTGCACCGGTTATCAAAATATCATCTCGGCGGTCATCGATGCCGCCCAGGAAATGAGAGGAGCCTAAGCTATGGGAATGATGCCCTCACCGTTCGGAACCCAGCTTCCCTACGAAGAAAAGGAATTGAAGGTGGTCGGGACCAACCCGACCGAGCGTCCCGACGCCGCCGACAAGGTCACCGGCCGGGCGCGCTACGCCGCCGATATCAACCTGCCCGGCCAATTGGTCGGCAAGGTTCTGAGGAGCCCGCACGCGCACGCCAATATCCGCTCCATCGACACGTCGAAAGCCGAAGCGCTGGAGGGTGTCAAAGCGGTGGTCACGTCGGCCGATTTCCCCGACCTGCCGGTGCAGATTGCGTCCGGCGGCGAGATCGTAATCAACTTCCGCGACGTGACGCGCAACATGATGGCCCGCGAAAAAGTCCTATATGACGGCCATCCGGTGGCCGCCGTGGCGGCGGTCAGCGAATCCGTCGCCAAGGCGGCGATGAAGCTCATCGAAGTGGATTACGAGGTGCTGCCGCACGTCATCGACGTGGTCGACGCCATGGCCGCGGACGCGCCGCTCTTGAACGAAGAGCAGTTCACCAAAGGCATCGATCCGGCGCCCGACAAGCCGTCCAACATCGCGGCGCGCATGGTCGCCAAGCTGGGCGACGTGGAGGCCGGTTTCGAGGCGGCGGATCTGGTTATCGAACGGGAATTCAACACCAAGGCCGCCCACCAGGGCTATATCGAGCCCCATGCCAGCATTGGCAATTACACCGAGGGCGGCAATGCCGAGGTGTTTACCGCCACCCAGGGCCATTTCATGAACCGCGCCCAGACCGCCAAGGTGCTCGGCATGGATATATCCCGCATCAAGGTGACGCCGGCGGAACTCGGCGGCGGCTTCGGCGGCAAGAACCTGATTTACCTGGAACCGCTGGCCATCCAGCTTTCCAAAATATCCCAGCGTCCGGTCAAAATGATAATGACCCGGGACGAAGTGTTCCGCTCGACCGGCCCGACCTCGGGCACCAATATCAAGATCAAGATCGGCATGACCAAGGACGGCCGCATGACCGCCGCCGAGGCCGAGCTCAACTACCAGGCGGGCTGTTTCCCGGGCTCGTCCCTGCCCTTGTGCATGCCCACCGCATTCACCCGTTACGAAATCGAGAATGTTCTGGTGGTCGGCCACGACGTTATCTGCAACCGGCCCAGGGTGGCGGCCTACCGGGCGCCGGGCGCGCCGATGATCGCCTTTGGCGTCGAAACGGTGATCGACGAGTTGGCCGAGGCGTTGAAGATCGATCCCATCGAGATACGCCTGATGAACGCCGCCAAGGAAGGCACGCAGACCCATTTCGGACCCAAGCTGGGCCCCATCGGCTATATCGAGACCCTGGAGCAGGCCCGCGCCCACGACCATATGAAGACCAAGCTCGGCCCCAACCAGGGGCGCGGTATCGCCACCGCCTTTTGGAACACCCTCGGCATGGAAACCTCGGCCACCATCAACGTCAACCAGGACGGCTCGGCGTCGCTGGTATACGGCACCGTCGACGTGGCCGGCGGCATGCGCGCCGCTTATTCACAGATGGCCGCCGAGGAATTGGGTATTCCGTTCGAGAAAGTGCACGCCCAGCAAAGCGATACCACGTCGCTGGGTTTCAACTTCCCCACCGTCGGCAGCCGCGGCACCGCCGCCGGCGGCATGGCCGTGGTCAAGGCGTCCCGCGAAGCCATCGCCCGCTGTTGCGAAGTCGCCGCCCGCATCTGGGAAGTGGAGCCCGATCAAGTGGTTTGGGAAGACGGCCACGCGCGCCCGGCGAGCGCCAACGTGGGCGATTTCGAAGCCCTTTCCCTGGCCGAAATTGCCGCCAAGGCCGGTTTTATGGGCGGCACCATCGCCGGCCATGCGGAGATCAATGTCACCGGCGGCGGCCCGGGGTTCTCCACCCATATTGTCGATGTGGAGGTGGACCGGGAAACCGGCCTGGTCAAGGTGCTGCGCTATACCATCATCCAGGACGCTGGCAAGGCGATCTTTCCCGATTTCGTCAAGGCCCAGTTCCACGGCGCCGCCGTGCAGGGCATCGGCCTGGCCCTGAACGAGGAATATATCTACAACGACAAGGGCGTCATGGAGAATCCGGGCTTCCTGGATTACCGGGTGCCGGTGGCCTCCGACGTGCCGAACATCGAGACCGTTATCGTCGAAGTACCCAATCCCAACCATCCCTATGGCGTTCGCGGTGTCGGCGAGGTGTCGATCATCCCGCCCCTGGCGGTGATTTCCAACGCCATCTACGACGCCGTCGGTATCCGCCTCCGCGATCATCCGATGTCGCCGCCCAAGGTCTTGAAAGCCCTGGACGAGGCGGCGCCAGCGCAAGCGGCGGAATAAATCACGCCTGGCAAGCGGCGGCGCGATATTCGGTGACGGGGATGACGTGATAACAGGCGATCAACTCCGTTTCGGCGCTTCCGCAGATAGCCTGCGCGTCGAGGATCCACCGCTGCTCGCCGGCCAGGGTAAATTTACCGACGATATTCAACTGCCGGGCCAGGCGCATGCGGTCTTCGTGCGCTCTCCCGTTGGCCACGCCGAGATCCGGCATATTGAGAGTGCGGCCGCGCAAACATTGCCCGGCGTGCTGACCATACTCACGGCAAGCGACTTGGCGGCCGACGGCATCGGCGCGATTCCGCCGCTGGTTGTGATGCCCGGGCGCGGCGGCAAGCCGATGTTCGGTCCGGCCATTCCGGTGCTCGCCGCCGGGCGCGTTCGCTACGTGGGCGAGCCGGTCGTGATCGTCGTCGCCGAGACCGCCGCCGAAGCGCAAGATGGCGCCGACGCGGTGCGGTTGGAACTCACCGATTTACCCGCCGCCGCCAGTATTGCCAAGGCGCTCGGTCCCGGCGCACCGACGCTTTGGCCCGAAGCCCCGGGCAATATTTCGCTCGACTGGGAAGACGGCGACGCGGCGGCTGTCGAAGCGGCCTTCGGATCGGCGGCCCATGTCGCCCATGTGAGCCTCGGCGACACCCGCCTCGCCCCCGCCGCGCTGGAGCCGCGCGCGGCGATCGGTGAGTGGGATGAAGGCACCGGGCGCTATACGCTGACGGCGTGTACCCAGGGCGTTGCCGTGGTCCGCAAGCTGCTTGCCGAGCACGCCCTCAACGTTCCCCTCGATAAGGTCCGCGTGCTCACCTATGACGTCGGCGGCGGCTTCGGCATGAAGGCGCAAACCTATCCCGAGCACGCGGCGCTGCTGGTCGCGGCGCGGCGCATTAATCGCCCGGTCCGCTGGTGCGCGACCCGCATGGAGAGCTTCCTTGCCGACACCCACGGCCGCGACGGCGAGTTCGAGGCTGATCTCGCCCTCAGCCAAGATGGAAAATTTCTGGCCATGCGGGCGCGCACGAAGGTGGGGATCGGTGCCTACGCATCGACGTATATTGCGGTGGTCGCCACCAACAACACCAAAAATTGCCTGTCCAGCGTGTATCGGATTCCGGCCATTCACATCGCCGTCAAGTCGGTGCTGACCAACACCGCGCCGCTCGGACCCTACCGGGGGGCGGGCAGGCCCGAAGCGATCTATATGATCGAGCGCTTGATCGATACGGCTGCCCGGGAGATGAATTTGGATCGCGTCGAATTGCGCCGCCGCAACCTGATACCGCCCGCCGCGATGCCCTACCACGCGCCGAACGGCGTGGTCTATGACAGCGGCGAGTTCGAAGCGGTGATGGACAAGGCGCTCAGCCTCGCCGGCTGGCAGGGGTTTGCCGCGCGCCGCGCCGCGTCTGAGAAAATCCATCGCTGGCGCGGAATTGGCATCGCCTGCTTTCTCGAAGTGGCCGGCGGAAGTCCGCTGCAAGAGACCGCTGATCTGCGTTTCGGGGCGGATGGCAAGGTGGTGCTGCGTACCGGCGCCCAGGCGATGGGCCAGGGCCAGATGACTGTGATGCCGCGTCTGGTCGCCCACCAGCTCGGCATCCAGCCCGAGAATGTGCGTATTATTCAAGGCGACAGCGACGCGGTGCCCGATGGCCTGCCGACAGTTGCGTCGCGATCGACAATGATGGCCGGCGGCGCCATTGTCCTGGCCTGCGAGGCGGCGATTGCGAAGGGCAAGCGCCTGGCCGGTCATTTTCTGGAAGCGGCGCCCGAGGACCTGGAGTTTGGGGACGGCAGGTTCCGGATCGCCGGCACCGACCGGGAGATGGCAATACTGGAGCTGGCCGGGCGCGCCGCCGCGGCCAGCGACCTGCCCGATGGCCTCGACCGCAACAGCCTTGACGCCACGGCGACATTTAGCGCGGACCACATGAGTTTTCCGAACGGATGCCATATTTGCGAAGTCGAAATCGATCCGGAGACGGGCGCCTTCAACGTCGTCGCCTACACCGCCGTCGATGACGTCGGTAACATTTTGCACCAGACCATTGTCGAAGGTCAGATTCACGGTGGCATCGCCCAGGGATTGGGGCAGGTGCTCGGTGAACAGGTCATTTACTCGGAAGACGGACAGCTTCTGACCGGCTCATTTCTGGACTACATGATGCCGCGCGCCGACGACATGCCTGCATTCCAGCTCGGCCACCACACGGCGCCGTGCACCACCAACCCGCTCGGCGTCAAGGGCGCCGGCGAGTCGGGCGTGGCCGGGTCGCTGCCCTCGGCCGTCAATGCGGTGCTGGATGCCCTGGCGCCCGGCGGCGTTTCGCATCTGGACCTGCCGATGTCCGCGTATCGAATCTGGTCGGCGTTACGCAGACAGAGTCAAACGTAATCTTAGGCGTGATTTCACCTAATGATTTTGGCAAATTGTCAATGTCAAATTCAACTTGATCACGTATTTGTCAAAAGGCTACAATAACAATCAAGTG